>JAGDBD010000031.1 GCA_017959225.1 Fibrobacter sp.
ACAGAGCAAGAAACTCGGTAATCTCATCGCTGATGAAGCGAAGGCTAAGGGCATCTCTGCTGTTGTCTTCGATCGTGGCGGTTACATTTATCACGGTCGTGTTCAGGCTCTCGCTGAGGGAGCTCGTGAAGGCGGACTCCAATTCTAAGAGGTACACTTTGGAACGCGAAGCTCAAGTTTCTGAATTTGAAGACAGAGTTGTGCACATCAATCGCTGTGCCAAGACCGTGAAGGGCGGACGTCCTATGTCCTTCAGCGCTCTCGATGTCGTCGGCAACAAGAAGGGCAAGATTGGTGTTGGCCTCGGCAAGGCTAAGGAAGTTTCCGAAGCTATCCGTAAGGGTACCGAAGCGGCTCAGCGCAACCTCATCGAAGTGAACGTTCAAGACGGAACCATTCCGCACGATGTCGAAATCAAGTACGGTGCAACTCGCATCCGTTTGATTCCGGCTGCTCCGGGTACTGGCGTTATCGCCGGTGCTGCTGCTCGTGCAGTTTTGGAACTCGCTGGCGTCCACAACATTCTTACCAAGATCTATGGTTCTTCCAATCCGAGCACCGTGGTGCAGGCTTGCATCGAAGGTCTCACTTCTCAGAAGAACAAAAATGACTACGCTGCATTGCGCGGTCAGAACGCCTGAGGTCTAAGAAATGAAAAAAGTGAGAATTACCCAAGTTAAGGGAACGATCCACACCCAGCCGAAGCACAGAGCTAACATCGCTGCTCTCGGTCTTCATGGTATTGGAACCTCTAACGAAGTTACATTGACTCCGGCCATCCAGGGCATGATCAATGCAGTTCGTTTCTTGATCAAGGTCGAGGAGATTTAATCATGCAACTCAATAGTATCAATCCTGCCAAGAGCGCTCTGACGAAGGGTCGTAAGCGTATCGGTCGCGGTCCGGGCTCCGGTTGGGGCACGACTGGCGGTCGTGGTCAGAAGGGTGCTGGTGCTCGTAAGAGTGCTAAGGCCGGTCGTGTTGCTTTTGAAGGCGGTCAGTTGCCGATCCATCGCCGCGTTCCGAAGCGCGGCTTCAAGACCCAGTTTGCTCGTGATACGCAGATCGTGAACCTCAAGGCTATCGAAAACTCCGGCGTTGTTGAATTCGACGCAAAGGTTCTTTTCGACCAGGGTCTCGTTCGTAGCGTCAAGAAGCCGATCAAGGTTCTTGGCTACGGCACGGTCACCAAGGCTGTCACGCTCAAAGTCAACGCTATCAGCGAAAAGGCCAAGGCGGCTGTTGAAGCTGCTGGCGGCAAAGTTGAGATCGTCTAATAATGGAAGCTCTGAAGAAAGCTATTGACGGATTCGTCAACGCCTTCAAGATGGAAGACCTGAGGAAGAGAATTCTCTTTACCTTGGGGCTTCTTATCGTGTATCGCATCGGATCGCACATTACTATCCCTGGTGTGGATGCCACGGTTTTGGCCGAATACTTCCGTAACAGTAACAACATGTTCGGTTTGTATGACTCCTTCACCGGTGGTGCTTTCGCGAAGGCTACGGTTTTTGCCTTGGGCATTATGCCGTATATCAGCGCAAGCATTATCATCCAGTTGATGGGATCGGTGATTCCTGCGATTCAAATGCTTCAGAAAGAAGGCCAAGAAGGTCGCGCTAAACTGAACCAGTATACGCGCTACTTCACGGTTCTCCTCGGTGCTCTTCAGGGCTGGGGTGTGGCCGTTTGGCTTTCTAGCTTGAAAATTTCCACCGCAACCGGTACGGGTATTTCTGTGCTTACGGACGGTTTCCAGTCCGGACTTGGAAATATCGGCTTCCGGTTACTTGCTACGCTTACCTTCACCACGGGAACTATCTTTGTAATGTATCTCGGTGAGAGAATCACTGCAAAGGGTGTTGGTAACGGAATCTCCCTGATAATCTTCGCCGGTATTGTAGGCGGACTTCCGAGAGCATTCTTCCGCGAACTTGAAATGTTTACCGAAGGCATTCAGCCGCTCGCCATCGAAATCTTTATCTTGGCAGTGGTTGTCGCTATCATCGGTTTCATCGTGTTTGTGGAACAAGCTGTTCGTCGTATTCCGCTTCAGAGCCCGCGCAGAGTGGTCGGACGCAAGGTGATGGGTGGCCAGGCTAGCTATTTGCCGTTCAAGGTGAATACGGCTGGTGTCATTCCGGTTATCTTCGCCTCTTCCATTATGTTCGTGCCTGCGATTATCGCTTCGTGGATGCCAAACGTTAGCTGGGCCCAATCCTTTGCTGGCGTGTTCATTCCTGGCCATATCACGTACAGTGTGATTTTCGCCGTGCTGATTATCTTTTTTACTTACTTCTATACGGCTATCCAATACAACCCCACAGATATTGCGGATAACCTCAAGAAGTCGGGTGGTTTTATTCCGGGCATCCGTCCGGGAAAGAAGACCGCTGAGTATATTGATCACATTTTGACCCGCATTTCGCTCCCGGGATCCATTTTCCTGGCTGTAATCAGCGTTGGTCCGCTTCATTTGAAAGACGCTTTGAATATGTCTTTCTATATTGGCGGTACCTCGGTCTTGATCGTGGTCGGTGTTGCGCTGGATACGCTTCGTCAACTCGAAGCCCATCTCAATACCAATAACTACGCAGGTTTCCTTAAGCATGGCCGCATTCGCGGCAGGATGGCGTCCTAGTGGCTAAAGAAGAAGGCATTCAAGTAGAAGGCGTTGTGTTGGAAGCTCTTCCAAACGCGTTCTTCCGTGTTGGCCTTGAAAATGGTCACGAAATTCTCGCTCATGTTTCAGGAAAAATGCGCCGGCATTTTATCCGCATCTTGCCGGATGACAAAGTGTTGGTCGAAATTTCCCCGTACGACTTGTCTCGGGGAAGGATCACCTACCGTTACAAGTAATAGGGACAAAAAAGGTTAGAACCTATGAAAATCAAAGCCTCCATCAAACCTAGATGTGAAAACTGCAAGATCGTTCGTCGTACGGGCGTTCTTCGCGTCATCTGTTCTAAGAATCCCCGTCACAAGCAGAGACAGGGTTAGGAGATTTTATGGCACGTATTGCTGGTGTCGACTTGCCGAGAAACAAGACCGTCGAGTATGGTCTTACGGCTATCTACGGAGTCGGTCTTTTCACCTCTCGTAAGATTTGTGCTCAGTTGGGCATCGATCTCAAGAAAAAGTGCGATGACTTGACAGAAGAAGAACAAGGTAAGATTCGTCACGTACTCGAAGACGAATACTCTGTGGAAGGTCAGCTTCGCGCAGAAACAACCTTGAATATTAAGCGTCTTCAAGATATCGGATGCTATCGCGGTTCCCGTCATTTGAAGCATTTGCCGGCCCGTGGTCAGCGTACCCGTACAAACGCTCGCACTCGCAAGGGTCCGAAGAAGACCGTTGCTAACAAGAAGAAGTAAGGAGACGATCCGTGGCAGACGAAGAAGTTAAAGAAACCGTTCCGGCCGCTGCAGAAGCTGCTGCTCCCGCCGAAGAAAAGGTTAAGAAAGGTAAGAAGCGTGTTGACGTGCAGGGCATTGCCTGTGTTAACGCATCCTTCAACAACACTATCGTGTCGATCACTGACGCTCGCGGTAACGTGGTTGCTTGGGGTTCTCCGGGAAACTCCGGTTTCAAGGGCTCCCGCAAGAGCACTCCGTTTGCAGCACAGCTCGCTGCAGAAGCCGCTGCCCATAAGGCATATGACCTCGGCATTCGCAAGGTCGATGTGCGCGTGAAGGGCGCTGGTGGTGGACGTGAATCTGCCGTTCGCGCTATCAAGAACGCTGGCATCGAAGTGCTGACGATTCGCGACGTGACCGGTGTTCCGCACAACGGATGCCGTCCTAAGAAGAAGAGAAGAGTTTAATCTCAACAGGGGAAAACGCCAATGATGTGGAAATCTCTCCAAATGCCACGCAGTTTCCAGAAAGTGGAAACCGGCGAAGACGGACGCTACGCCAAGTTTGTCGTGGAAGCCCTGGAACGCGGTTGGGGTATTACCGTTGGTAATGCTCTTCGCCGTACGCTCCTTTCCTCGCTGCAAGGTGCGGCTATCGTCTCCGTAAAAATCGCTGGAGTCGAGAAGGAATTCTCGTCCATTCCGGGAGTGAAGGAAGATGTCACGGACATTATCCTGAACTTGAAGAGCATCCGTGTAAAGCTGCTCTCCGACCACGACGAAACGCTCCGCTTGGATATGTCTGGCGACGGTGAAATCACCGCTGCAAACATCGAGGAGAATCCCAACGTGGTGATCCTTACCCCGGATGTCCATATTGCGACGCTTTCCGGAAACGCTTCCTTGAGCATGGAGCTTAAGGTTTCTTCCGGACGCGGCTATGTGGTTGCAGACGAGTTGAAGAACCCGGACGCCCCGATTGGTGAAATCGCCATGGACGCTAACTTCAATCCGGTATTGAAGGTAGCTATGCATGTTAGCGATACTCGCGTGGGCCAGAAGACGGACTACAACCGTTTGGAACTCGAAATTACGACTGATGGTTCCATTGATCCGGAAGATGCTCTTGCTTATGCAGCAAAGCTCCTTGTGGACCACTTGGAAGCCTTCATCAACTTCGAAGGAGATCTCGAATCTCCGGAAGAATTGGTGCAGGACGAAGAACGTCAGCGTATCGCTAGCCGTCTTCGTATGCGCGTGGACGAACTCGAACTCTCCGTTCGTTCCAGCAACTGCCTCCGTATGGCCAACATTCATACGATCGCAGAACTTGTTCGCAATAAGGAACAGGACATGCTGAAATACAAGAACTTCGGTCGGAAGTCCTTGGTTGAACTTAACGAGGTATTGACGTCGATGGGCTTAAGCTTCGGCATGAACGTCGATGAATACTTGAAGGATTAAGAAAAATGAGACACGGTGTAAAGAACAAGAAACTCGGTGTGAACGCACAACATAAGCGTGCCATCCTCCGTAGCCTCGCGACTTCCATCCTCGAAAAAGGCCTGGAAGAGGATCAGCTCAACCGCTCTGTGCGTACGACTCTCCTCAAGGCTCGCCTTGTCCGCGGTGTTGTGGATCGCTTGGTGACCTATGCAAAGAAGGGTGACCTCTCCGCTCGTCGTGAAGCTGCTCGTATCGTTCGCGACCCGAAGGTCCTCCAGGGACTCTTCGACGTGATCGGCCCGCGTTATAAGGACCGCAACGGCGGTTATACCCGCGTGTTGAAGCTCGGCCCGAACCGCGCTGGTGACGCAGCTGAAATGGCTTTGGTTTCTCTCGTTGAAGATGAAATCAAGGCTAAGAAGGCTCCGAAGGCTGACGCTCCGGCTGCTGATGCAAAGCCGATTGACATGGTCAAGGGCGCTGCTAAGGAAGCGGAAAAGTAAATCGTTCTAGATTTCACAAAGACCCGGCTTTTACGAGCCGGGTTTTTTGTATTTTATGACAACTATTGGATTCACGGATTCCTTACAGAAAATAGGTTATGCGCTTTTTTAAAATTTTCACTTTTTGGCTGGTGACGCTTTACGGCTTTGCGGCTGTTTTTGCCGCGGAAACGAGCTCACTTCAGGCGTTGTCGGCTTCGAACGCGACGGCATCGGTGACCCGCAATACCATTACGATGCAACCGAGTTATAGCGAAGGTGTCATCGATTCTTCGTATAAGCTTGGCCCTGGGGATTACCTGGACATCACCCTTGAAAACACTTACCTTTCGGTGAAAGTTTATCCGGATGGAAATATCATTATTGAAGAATGCGGGGCAGTGAACGTTGCCGGCAAGACTCTTGCGGAAGCGAGAAAAGAAATTCTTGAGTTGGTATCCAAGCGTTATAACCCGGAATATTGCTTTGTTCAGCTTGCGCAGTTAAAGAAGATCATTGTGAATGTAATGGGCGCTGTGGCGCAGGTGGGTCAGGTCCTTGTTGAACCACAGACTCGCTTGAGCCGTTTACTAAAGATGGTGGGTGGAATTTTGCATACGGGTCGGGATGAAGACATCCTTGTGATTCGCGGACAAGATACGCTTCACATCAATTATACGAAGGTGATCAATGAAGGGGATTTTGCAAACGACGTGATGATGGAACAGGGCGATTTGGTTTATGTGCCGTTTGTCAGTTTGAAAGACGCCGTGACGATTATCCTTTCGAATTACCGGTCTGCGATGGCTTATGAAGAAGGAAAAACCGTTGCGGATTATTTTGAAAGAGCGGGTGGAAACCGCATTCCCAATATCGGTTATCAGTCGGTGACGATTCGTGAAAAAGACGGTAAGTCGGTATCGTTGCCACTTCAGGAAGCGGAAAAACAGGTTGTGCCTCCTGGTGCAGAAATCGAATATTCGATGAAGTCCTTGTTTGTTTATGTGGGCGGTGCAGTGGCTGGCGTTGGACGTCAACAGTACAATCCGGTATGGAATGCGTTGGATTATATTGCGGCTGCCGGTGTGACAACGATTTCCGGTTCTTTCGACCAGGTTAAAGTGATTCGCGGTGACCGTGAAACCATTTATGTGAATGCCACGGGCGACCAGATTTTGCCGGGCGATTATATTGAAATCCCGAAAAGCAATTACGAACGTTTTAAGGATTTCACTTTGTTCATGTCTTCCCTTTTGACCGTTTTGGCGTCAGCTCTTACCATCTATGTCTACTACAACAAGTAATGCGCCTATGCGTTCCGAAACTCCCGGTTTAACCGAAACTCTTTTTCGCCTGATCAACAATGACTTGAAGCATTTCAAGCTTTGCTGTGCGCTGGTTTTGATTCCGACCATTGTGGTTTTTATCCTTGTGATGTGGGTGATTAAGCCGACTTATGCGGCAAAGGCCGTGGTGACGCCTCCACCTGACAATTCGGCGATGGGTGCGCTTTCCGGTATGCTGGATGGTGAACTTTCGTCGTATGCGTCGATACTCGGCATTGGGTCGGGGTCTGTGGATGCGGATGCTATTTGGACCATTTTTGATTCGAAAGAATTGCAGGACATGGTCCTTGAAAAATTCAACCTGGCTGAGCATTATGAATTCAAAGGGAAGTTCCATGCGGATTTGCTGAAGATGTTCCGGAAGAACTTCAAACTTTCGCTGACAGACGAAAACATGTTGGAAGTGACGATTGAAGATGAAGATTACATGCTCGCGTCCGAAATGGCGATGTTCATGCTTCAAAAAGCGGATTCCATGTTCAACGCCTTTAAAACGAAGCAGGCGACGCAGAGCCGCGAATACTTTGACAACCGCATTGCGGAATGTTTGAAGGGACTTGACTCCCTGCAGCAGGATTTTGTGAAGTTCCAGGTGGACAATGATTTTTACGAACCTCAAGTACAGATGGAAGCGACGATCAAATATTTGAGCTCGCTCCAAACGGAACGCCAGGGCATCGCTGTAGAAATGAATTACGAAAGCCAGTTGCGCGGAACAGATTCGAAGCGTTACAACGAACTTCTGAAACGTTACAATTCGCTGAATACGGCCATCAACCAGACCTTGAACGGCAAGCAGCAGTCGATTGGCCTGATTACGTTAAAGAAAAGTCCGGAACTGGGCGCAGAATATATGCGCAAGGAACAGGAACTGAAAGTGCAGATTGCCATGTATAAATTGCTCCGTCAACAGAGCGAACAGATGCAGTTAGAAGAAGCGAAAAAACTGACGAATTTGCACGTGCTCGAAGCGCCTTGGCCAAACGACAAAAAGGTTTCACCGCTGCGTGGAGTCTCTTTGATTTTCACCGTGTTCGTGTCTACGCTTTTGGCAACCATTCTTTGCAGCTTTATTGAACTTGTCAAGTCGCAGAAAGGAACGGGCTCTGCTTTGGAAAAGGAATGGCAAACCTTTGCCGGATTCTTTAGAAGGAATCGCGCTGTCTAATGTTTTCGCTCATTAGCGAATATCCAGAAACGACGGTCCTTTCCCTGATTGTGGTGGGACTGTTGTTTTACATCTGGAAAGCGAAGAAGGATTTTTTTTCTCCGGCTTCCGTTTATATTTTCTTCCAGTGTTTGACACTTGCGATCGCCTATTTGCAAATGGACAGGGCGATGACTCCGTTCCATTTAAAAACTTGGGGCGTTTGGATCGGAGCTCTTGTTTCTTTTACTTCAGCGTGTTTACTTTACCAGTGGGGAATTGCAGAAAAAAAATTGCCAGAGCACGTGCCTGTGCAAAACGATTTCCTCTATAACTGGAAATGGCACTTTGTGCTTTCGTGCGGAATCCTTGCCATTTATTTGGTTGGGATTTTTGGCATCATCAAGGTCGTGGGATCGTTGATTCTGTTTTCGGGGGACCCGAGTCACTGGACTTCGCCGCTGATCAATTATGGAATTTATGCGCAGTTTTTTTCGAGTGCACCGCTGGTGGTGATGCTTTTTGGCGTTGCGATGTTTAAATCGGTGAATCCGGTGCGCTGGATTCGTGTGGTTTCGCGGATTGTGGCACCTGCGATTGCCGTGCTGAGCATTTGCGCTTATCCGAGCCGAACGACTCTTTTTATGAGCGTCGGTTTTTTGGTGATCCTTTTTAATTATTTGCGGAAGCGGATACCGGTTTTACTGATTGCCGCATTCCTTGTGCTTGGAATTTCTGCGTTTGTGTTTGTGGCATCGGCACGTTCCCAATACTTGGGAAACAATTCGATCAAATCCATGACGATGGACGCAGCAATGACGATGCCTTATCGATACGTGGCGAACAATTATTGGAATTTGGATTATGTGCTGAATCCGGATCCGGATAGGCATATTCATTCCTTCACTTATGGAATTGATTTTTTTGCGGGAATCCTCGAATATTCGGGAGCTCCTGGAGCCATTCGCACTAGCATGGGCTGGGATGGACTTTTTAACGAAAGCGTGCAGAAAGTGCCGGGGTACAATACGACTGGTTATTTGTGGGAAGTGTATAAGGATTTCGGTTTGCCGGGATGCTTTGTTTTCCCTTTCTTTGCGGGACTCGCTTTATCGGTTTTGTATGCGCGGATGAATCGGGAACGTACGTTACGCCGCGTGATGCTGTACGTGTTCTTCATTTATTTTGTCGGGTTCTGGTTTTTCCTTGCAGGTTATAAGCAGGGACTGTTCTGGATTTGGGGTGTTTTGATTTACGCGATTTCGACGATTTGTGCAGCGGATAGAAAGAGGATTGCATGACCGAGCGGAATCCTGTTTTTGACATGATGAAGGGCGTTGCCATTTTTTTGATGGTGCTCGGTCATTGTCAAATTCCCGATTCTTTACATCATGGAATTTATCTGTTCCATATTCCGATGTTCTTTATGGTATCGGGATATTTTTACAAGCCGAAAGACGTGAAGCTTTGCTTGAAAACGGATTTAAAACGGTTGATTTTTCCCTATGGAATTTTTGTGGCTGTCGTTTTTTTGAAATTCTTGCTAGACGCTTTTCGGTTGCAAGATTTTTCGACGCCTGTGCGTTTTGGAAAAAGCATTTTGACGGGAGATTTTGGGGTAGGTCCGATTTGGTTTTTGCTCGCTTTGTTTTGGTGTCGGGAAATTTTTAATGCAGCGGCAAAATGGAAGTGGGGAATTCCGCTTTTAGGGATTACTTCGGTTGCTGTAGGCGCTTGGGGTTTGAATGTCGATGGGAATCTCGCTTTTTTGGTAGGAATTTCCGCTGTTGTTTTTTATGCGATCGGTTTTGCGTTTTCTAAAAAGCAGAGGAACGTGACTCCGCTTGTTGCCGGAATTTGCTTTGTGATTTCTGTTGGCGTGTTTTTTGCCTGCGGTGAAATGGACGTGCATACGATGCGGTATCCGGTTTATCCGCTGAATGTGCTAGGCGCTTTGACTTCGACAATTTTTTTGTACTGGCTTTTGAATGTCGGAACCCGTGTGATTTGGGTGAAGAACTTTTTGGCGTTTTTTGGCCGCTGGTCTTTGTTGCTATTAGGCGTCCATTATGCGGAATTCATGCTGTTCGACTGGTATGCGAAAATTCCGGATGCGGCTTTAGTGGCCGTGGTGCGGCTTGTTGTGGATGCCGGTGTGACGTGGGGACTTTCCCGGATTCCTACAGTAAAGAAAATCTTTTTCTGAAGTAAACGGCGAGAAGAACGCTCAGAACGGCGTCTCCGGTGAGCGCCAAAACGGGAATCGTATGCGGACCGATTCCGAATTTCGGTAATCCGAATACGACGGCAGCGTTCAAAGTTCCACCGAGGAAAATCAAAGCGACATAAGTCCAAAGGCGCTTTTCTTTTAGCATGGTCGCCACAAGGCTTACACGGGTCGCTTGGAAAATAAGTGAAAACACTAGCGTTGAGAAGGAAAATGCCGCAAAAGAAAGAAGCTCTGGATTTGAACGGATAGGCGCTGCAAAGAACAAAATTTTTAAGCAAAATTCCGGGAAAATCCATGCCGGAGAACAGCAGACCGCGATGAAAGCCGTAAACACGGCAATATCTTTAATGTGAAAACGATCGTCGTGGACTTCATGCTTGGTCACAAGCGACGAGGAAATAAAGTTCACCATGAGCCCTGACGCAAGAACGATCAATTTGTTTGCGTAATTGTAAGCTCCGAATATTTCTCGGGGAGCGTAAAGGTCCATTGCGTAAAGGCCTAACGGCAGGTAGAGAAAGCTTGCGAGGCTTGAAAGGGCGAAGGGAAAGGCCTTGGCAAGCATTAGGCGGATAAAGAGAAAGCTTCGGTGGGTAAATTTGAAAATGACCGGGCGAAGCGCTGCCGTAGCTCCGAATCCCCAAGCGGGCAGAGCCGCAAGAACCATGGAAAGGGCGATGCCTTCGATGCTCTCTGTTTTGAGATAGAACAGTGAAAATCCCATGACGCCCGAATAGGAAATCGTGTGTAGGATTTTTGCCACCAGCAGCTTTTTCCAAAATTTTCCGCAGACGAAGTACCAGTCAAAAAAGGCGTGCTGAAACAATAGCCCAAAGGCCATGATGAATTCGCCACGGAACGCCGGATGGTGAAAGCGGACGAGGCATGCAAAAAGCATCATTAGCAGCATGGAGCTGAACGTGAGAACGTATCTCAGCTGGAATGCAGAAGAAAGCATTTTCCCTTGCACGACTTTTTTTCCAAAAAAAGCGAGCAGAAGGGTAGCCGTTCCAAAATCCGCAAGGGCTGTGAAAATGGTGTAGTCGCTTTGGAGAATGCCGAAATAGGCGAAGGATACGTTTCCGAGATTCTTCGCCATAAAATTGCTGACGAGGAAAGCAACCCCTTGAATCAGCAGGTTTACAGCGGAAATGAATACGCCGATTCGGATGGTTCGAAATGTACTGGACACGTTCAAAAGATAATATTTTATTGTGGACTAGTCGTGCATAAGGGGACACAGGCTCAATTGTTGCCTTTTTCTGGTGGGATCGGGGCACGTTGTGGCGGATTTTTGTATTTTTGGCTTTCGAAAACGCGAGAGTGGCGGAATTGGCAGACGCGCCAGACTTAGGATCTGGTACTTCGGTGTGTGGGTTCGACTCCCACCCCTCGCATCTTTTGACTAACCCCCCGAGTTTTTTACTCATGGAGATAACATGACAGCTTCGATCAAAGAAACAAGCTCTACAACTCGCAACATTGAAATTGCGATTCCGCAGGAAGCCCTGAAGGCTCCGTTCGAAAAGAAAGTGACGCGTTACCGTAAGGAAGTCCAGTTGAAGGGTTTCCGCGCGGGTGCCGTTCCTCGTAACATCATCGTTTCCCGTTTCGGCGAAATGATTCGTCAGGAAGTTGTCGAAGAATTGATGAACTCTACCTTGAGCGAAGAACTCAAGAAGGCAAACATCATCCCGGTTTCCCGTGTCCAGGTCGAAGATTTTAAGGATGACAAGCAGGCTGACATCACGTTCACCGCTATCGTCGAAGTAGATCCGGAAATTGACATTAAGGATTACAAGAACCTCGGCATTACGGTTCCGGCTGTCGTCATTTCGGAAGAAGAAGTGAAGTCCGAAGTGGAACGCGTTCTCCAGATGTATTCTACGGCAGAATCCGTGGACCGCGAATCCAAGAAGGGTGACGTTGTCGTTGGTAACTACATCGAAGTGAAGATCGACGGTGAAAACAAGGACATTCCGGAAGACCGCGAATTCCGTTCTCTCCTTGGCGAATCTGCATCTCCGGGATTTGACGAAGGCCTTACCGGTGTGAAGAAGGGCGAAACGAAGGACATCCACTTTGTGTATCCGCAGGATCACAAGGACGAACAGTACCGCGGCAAGACGGCAGACTTCAAGGTGGAAGTGACCGACGTTCGCGAGATCCGCGCCCCGAAGATGGATGAAGAATTCTTCAAGAAAGTTGGCGTGAAGGACGAAGCCGAATTGAAGGACAACCTCCAGACGAGCCTCCTCAACAACAAGAAGAATGCGTTGAAGAACAAGGCTGTGAACGAAGCTATTGACAAGCTCATCGAAGCAAATCCGTTCGACGTTCCCCATGCTCGCGTCATCGATCTCATCAAGTACACGCTGAAGCGTAACGCTGGCACGAACCAGGACATTGAACCGAGCGAAGAACAGCTGAAGACTCTCGAACCGGAAGCAATCCGCGAAATCAAGAAGCACCGCATTCTCGAATTCATCGCTAACGCCGAAAAGCTCAAGCCGACTCAGGCTGCTGTGGACGCTCGCATCGAAGAAATCGCCAAGGCTTATGGTGTCGATACCAAGTCTTTGAAGGACCACTTCCGCCAGTCCGGTCGTACCGTGGCTCTCCGTGAAGAACTCCGCATTGAACTTGCCGAAAACTTGCTCGTCGGCATCCAGCAGGAAGAAGAAGCCAAGTAACTTTTTAGGGGAAAATTCATGGTCATTCCAACAATCATTGAAAACACCGGTCACGGTGAACGCGCCTACGACATCTATTCGCGCCTTCTCAAGGAACGTATCATTTTCTTGGGAACGCCGATTAATGACGAAGTCGCCAATAACGTGATGGCGCAGATGATCTTCTTGGAATACGAGAATCCCGAGAAAGACATCACTTTGTACATCAACAGCCCGGGCGGCTATGTGTCGGCTGGACTTGCTATCTACGATACGATGCAGCATATTCGCCCGAATGTGGCGACGATCTGCGTCGGCGATAGCATTTCGATGGCTGCGATACTCCTTGCGTCGGGAACGAAGGGAAAGCGTTATGCGCTCCCGCATTCCCGCATTATGCTCCACCAGCCTTCGGGCGCGGTTACCGGTCAGTCGACCGATATTCAGGTGCATGCCAAGGAACTGGTTCGTACTCGTGAAATGCTTACGAAGATTATCGCGGAACATTCCGGTCGCTCGATCGAAGAAGTCCGTGAAAAAACCGAACGTGACTTCTTCTTAACTCCGGAAGAAGCTTTGGAATTCGGCGTCATTGACGAAATCTTCAAGCCTCACAAGGCGTAACCGAACATTTAAGCATAAAGGCTGATTCGATGTATAAAAGCGGAAAGAACCATACTCAGATTACCTGCAGTTTTTGCGGGAAGCCTGCGGAACAGGTCGCGAAGATGATTTCTGGCGCGAACGTCCACATTTGCAATGAATGCGTGTCGGCGTGCTATAATCTTCTTTTGGACGATTTTGCGAAAGAGGCTGCAAAGGCTCGTGCGGAAGCCGCTACGGCACCGCTTCCGACCCCGAAAGAATTGAAGGAACATTTGGACGACTTCGTCATCGGTCAAGACGATGCGAAGGTAGCTCTTTCTGTTGCTGTATACAACCATTACAAGCGTTTGCGTTACCAAGATGCGAACGCGGGAAAGAAGGAAAAGGACGACGTGGAAGTCGAAAAGTCGAACCTGCTTTTGGTGGGTCCGACGGGAAGCGGTAAAACGCTCCTCGCTCAAACGCTCGCCCGATTCCTGAATGTCCCATTCTCCATTGCAGACGCTACTGTTTTGACGGAAGCGGGATATGTGGGCGAAGATGTGGAAAACATTCTCGTCCGCCTTCTGCAGGCTGCGGATTACGATGTGGCTCGCGCGGAGCGCGGTATTATTTTTATCGACGAAATCGATAAAATTGCACGTAAAACGGCGAACCCATCCATTACCCGCGATGTTTCCGGTGAAGGTGTTCAACAGGGCCTTTTGAAGATTCTCGAAGGCACGACGGCACAGGTTCCGCCGAAGGGTGGACGTAAGCATCCGGAACAGAATTTAGTACAAATTAACACGCGCAACATTCTGTTTATTTGCGGTGGCGCATTCGAAACTCTCGATAAAATTATTGCGCACCGAGTGAATCAAGGCGGAATGGGCTTTGGCGCGGACATCCGTTCGGAAAAGGACAATTCCTTGTCGAAGCTCTTTAAGCTTCTCGAACCGGATGATTTGATTCACTTCGGTTTGATTCCAGAACTTGTTGGCCGTTTACCGGTGGTGGTTTCCTTGGAAGAATTGGATGCGGAAGCCCTGAAACGCATTTTGACGGAACCGAAGAATGCCATTGTGAAGCAGTTCATGAAACTCTTCAAGATGGATGGTATCGACCTGTCCTTTACGGAAGACGGTATTTCTGAAATTGTGGGCTTTACGATGGAACGCAAGACAGGTGCACGTGGCCTCCGTTCGGTGGTAGAACGCACCTTGCAGAAAGCGATGTATGAACTGCCGGGCTCGAAGACAAAGAAGCTCGTGGTGGATGCCACGCTTGTCAAGAAAGCTCTGTCGCAAGGCGACAAGAAAAACGTCGCCTAAGGATTTTATTTGAAAAAGCCGATCCCTGATACTGAAAATTTGCTTGAGACCGTTGCTTTGGATTTGTCTCATGATTTTCCATTGCTGCCGTTGCGTGACGCTTTGGTGACGCCGGGTTCTTCGACTCGTGTACTCGTGGGACGTGAAATTTCCCAGAATGCGCTTCAGGCATCTCGTTCCTATCACGATTTGATTCTTTTGGCGTTGCAGCCGGATCCGGATAAGGAAGCAGTATCTCCGGAAGATTTGCCGCTTGTGGGCGTTCTTGCTCACGTGCAGTCCGTGTCGCCGCTGCCGAATGGTTGCTGGCGCGTTCTTTTGGAAGGGGTCGTGGTGGTGGATCTTATCCGCCCAGAAAAATTGGAAGAGCGCAACTATTTCTCTTCTAAAATTTCTTTGCGCCATTACGCTTCGATGGACGATTCCCTGACCAAAGTGATTGCGTCGGAAGGGGTCCGTTTGTTCGAACAGTATGCCGCATTGCAGAACCTTTCCATGGATTTAGTCGCCGAAGTGAAGTCGAAGGAAGACGCTTTCTCTTCTTACATGGCGATGCTTCCGTTTGTGCGCGTTTCTCCGGCACAAAAGCAGAAAGCTCTGGAACAGGAAACTTTGGAAGGCCTTGGCCGTACTGTCAACGCTTATTTGCAAGCTGCGTTAGAAGCGGAAAGCGTTGTGGAACATGTGCGCGATGACGTGCAGCAGAAAATGCAGCAGAATCAGAAGGACTGGTTCATTAGCGAACAGATCCGTATGCTGCAAAATGAAATTTCGGACGGCGAAACCGACGAAGTGGAAAAGCTTGCGCAAAAGGTCAAGGAAAAGCATTTTTCGAAAGCGATCCAGGAAAAATTGGACGAAGAGTTTGCCCGTATGCGCTTGATGCAGCCGGCAAGCCCGGAATATGCGGTGTCCCGCAATTATATCGACTGGTTCCTTTCGATTCCTTACGGTGTTTACACAGATACCGATCTGGATTTGAAAAAGGTCAAAAAGAATTTGGATTCGAAGCACTTCGGCCTCGACAAGGTGAAAGAACGCATTCTTGAATACGTTGCCGTTTTGAAGCAGACCAAGGCCGAAAATAAAGCTCCGATTATTTGCCTTGTAGGCCCTCCGGGCGTCGGTAAGACGACTCTTGTGCGTTCCATTGCGGAATCCCTTGGGCGTAATTTTGCTAGGGTCACTCTGGGTGGTGTTCAAGATGAAGCGGAAATTCGCGGTCACCGTCGCACTTATATCGGTTCGATGCCCGGTCGCTTTGTGCAAGCTTTGCGCCATGCGAAGTGCATGAACCCGGTTATTTTGTTGGATGAAATCGACAAGATGGGCAACGACTACCGTGGTGATCCGGCAAGTGCGATGCTTGAAGTTTTGGACCCGGAACTCAATCCGGAATTTGTGGACCACTTTATGGAAGTGGGCTTGGATTTTTCGAAGGTGCTGTTTATTGCAACAGCCAACTCCGAAGCGACAATCCCGGCTCCTTTGGAAGACCGTATGGAAGTGGTCCGTTTACCCGGATACTACCCCCACGAAAAATTGGCGATTGCCAAGGATTACCTGGTTCCGAAATCCCTTAAAAATTGCGGTGTCGAAAACAAGGATTCTATTGTATTTGACGACGAATCGATCAAAACGATTCTGCGGGAATACACCCGCGAAGCGGGCGTTCGTGAGCTGGAACGCATGGTGGAAACCATTGTTCGCAAGCGTGTGAAAGAAACCCTCATGGGCAAATCGGGAAAGCTTACGCTCACGCCGAAACTGGTGGAAAAGTATTTGGGCGTTCCGCGCTTCTTGAGTAATCGTTTGCCGCAGCCCGGGCATTTTGGCGTCATCACGGGCCTTGCTTGGACATCGGTGGGCGGTGAAATTCTTTTGATTGAAACGAAGCTGCTTTCGGGCCGTGGAAATCTTCTGCTCACGGGAAAACTGGGCGATGTGATGAAGGAATCCGCTCAGATCGCTTTAAGCCTTGTGCGTGAACGCCTTCAGCGCTTTGACATCGATCCGGCAATCGTTCGCAAAACGGACATTCACATTCACGTTCCGGAAGGCGCTGTACCGAAGGACGGTCCTTCTGCAGGTATCGCTCTGACGCTTTCGCTTCTTTCTGCTTTTACGCGGACTCCGGTTTCTCCGGATATCGCTTTTACCGGTGAAGTGAGCCTTTCGGGAGATTTGCTCCCCATTGGCGGTTTGAATGAAAAGGCTTTGGCCGCTGTTGATGCCGGTGTAAAGACACTTTACTTGCCGAAGCAGAACGAAAAAGATATTGTTGAATTGCCTGCCACAGCCAAGAAAGGCCTAAAGATCCATACAAAAGAACATATCGACGATTTGATCTCTATTCTTTTCCCGAAGGCCAAGAAAAAGACTGCGCGGGCAAAGAAGGATTAAAATGTCTGAACGTACTTTAGAAGAAATGCGTGCTGCGTACGAGGCGCTTGAATCTCGGATTTCTGCCGCCTGCGTACAAAGTAACCGTTCCCGTGAATCCGTTAAGCTGATCTGGGTCAGCAAATTTCACCCCATTGAATCGGTTAGAATTGCGGAAAAGCTCGGGGCGACGGATTTCGGCGAAAATCGCGTGCAGGAAGCGGTCGAAAAGTTTACGGAGCGGGATCCAAAAATCCATTGCCACGTAATTGGACCGGTTCAGAGCAATAAGCTTAAAAAAGCGGCCCTTGTGGCGGATTGCATTCACTCCATTGCTAGCGTGGAAGCGGTGGAAAAATTGGAAAAGGTCTGCGCCGAAGCGGGTAAGACTTTGGACATTCTGTTCCAGGTGAATGCTGGCGAAGAAGAAACCAAGAGCGGTCTTGAAATTCATGAAGCGGAATCCTTTTTGCTCAATTTGGAAAATCACGCTCCATGCCCGCACTTGCGCTATCGCGGTTTGATGACCATTGGAAAGAATACTGGGGTTGCGGAAGATTCCCGAGAATGCTTTGCATTTTTACGTTCTTTGCAACAAAAGATGCTTGCTCGTGGCGGTATTTTTGAACACTTCGACGAACTTTCCATGGGCATGACCGGAGATCTTGAAGTGGCGATCGAAGAAGGCGCGACGATGATTCGTGTGGGTACGGCTCTCTTTGGCGAACGGGACTACGGTCAGAAGGCGTAAAAAGGATCAGTCTGCATGAGAGGCTGTGCTCTTGCACAGCCTTTTTTCTATTATTAAGGCGAAAAAGGGGCCTTGAAAAACCTGGCTCCTTCCTTTCGCGTTTTCTTTTAAATCATTGAGAAGGACATATGCCAAATCGTGTTGTTATCGGATCCCAGTGGGGTGACGAAGGAAAAGCCAAGATCGTTGATTTTCTCACGCTTGACGCAGATGTAATCGTTCGTTTTCAGGGTGGTGCGAACGCCGGCCATACCGTTGAAGTGGGCGACAAAAAGTTCGTCTTCCATTTGATCCCGTCTGGCATTATGCACGAAAACAAGCTTTGCGTAATCGGCAACGGTGTCGTTTTGGATCCGATCCAGACTTTAGCGGAAATCGACGACCTTCACACGAAGGGAATCAAGGATCCGGAAAACCGTCTTGTGATTGCGGACAACGCACACGTCGTTCTTCCGTACCATTCCGCTCTTGACAAGGCGAAGGAAAAGAAAGCTGGCAAGGCTGCAATTGGTACTACGGGCCGCGGCATTGGTCCGTGCTATAGCGATAAGGTGAACCGTATCGGTGTTCGCGTTGGCGATTTGATGGATGAACGTGAGCTCCGTCCGCGTGTCGAAGCCATGGCGAAGGTCCACAATGAAGAATTCCGTGTGATGTACGATGTTCCTGAAATCGATCCGGAACAAGTGATCAAGGATTATCTGGAACTCGGCCAGAAGATTAAACCTTTCGTTCGTGACGTGAGCGCAGTTCTTCACCAGGCTTTGAAGGAAGACAAACGTTTGATTTTTGAAGGTGCTCAGGGCACGATTCTTGACGTGGACCAGGGTACGTATCCGTATGTTACTTCCAGCAATACGGTTGCCGGTTATGCTAGCTGCGGTGCTGGTGTCGGCCCGACTGCTATCGATCAGGTCGTTGGCGTGGTTAAGGCTTATACGACCCGTGTGGGTAACGGTCCGTTCCCGACCGAACTTTTGGATGAAACCGGTGACACGCTCCGCAAGCTCGGTAACGAATATGGCGCAACTACCGGTCGTAATCGCCGTTGCGGTTGGTTCGACGCTCCGGTCGTTCGCAAGGCGGCTCTCGTGAACGGTCTTACGCACCTCGCCATTACAAAGCTCGATGTTCTCGACACCTTCGACGAAATCAAGGTTTGCACCCATTATGAATGCGACGGTGAAAAGATTGACATTTTCCCGAACCAGCTTTCCAAGGTGGGCCGTTGCAAGCCTGTTTACGAAACGCTCCCGGGTTGGAAGCAAGATACGACGAAGTGCAAGACTTGGGACGAACTCCCGGCAAATGCAAAGAAGTATCTTGAAGAGATGGCGAAGCTCGTCGGTGTGAAGATCGGTATGATTTCGATCGGTGCACACCGTGACGAAAGCATCATCATCGATTTGAAGTAATCTCGATTAGGAGGTGCCCTATGGCGGACGAAAGCAGCATTGAGCTTCTGAAGGGAGTCGATCTCTTTTCGGAACTTTCGGAAGATCAACTGTCCCAGTTGGCGTCGCTCGTCATTACGAATGAGTATGGACGCGATGAAACGATTATTCTTGAAAAGGATGAATCGACGCGTGCACTTTTTCTCATCGCGTCTGGCGAAGTCAAAGTGTACGTGACTGGAACCGATGGAAAGGAAACGATCCTTTCTCTGCTTTCCCGTGGTGACTCTTTCGGTGAAATGTCTTTGATCGACGGCGAACCCAGGTCCGCTTCGGTCAAAGCTGTGCAACCGACCAAAGTGTTGATCATTCGCCGGGAACACTTCCTTCAGCTTTTAAAAACGACTCCGGAATTAGCAGCGGGACTTCTCGTTCAAATGAGCCGTCGCTTGCGCAACGCCAATCGCCAGATCGGTTCCCTTGCAACCATGTCTGTGTACGGACGTGTGGCGGGAACCATTTTGAGCCTGATGGAAGACCGTGGTGTTCGCATTCACGGACGCAACGGCGAAATGGTGACCGTGATTCGGAATCGTCCAACGCAACAGCAATTTGCGGAAATGTCTGGCACGACCCGTGAAACGGTAAGCCGTGTGTTTTCGACTCTTTCCCGCAACGGTACGATTTCACTGATGGGCAAGGACCTGGTGATTTCGGAAGAAAGTAAACTCCACGAATTGAATTCGAAGGACTAATATGGCAGAACAGTCCGGTAAGGAAAATTTCATTCACCGCATTCTTCGTACGAAGCCTTGGATTTATGCGCTTCTCTTGCTGGTAATTCTGCTTATTTTGTGCGCAATCCTTTTTGATAAAGTGGCGATGCCGATTGTTGCGCGCGCCCATGTAGAAGAAAAAACGGTTCCGGCGCTTGAAGGCCTCGACAGCGCTTCCGCATTGCAAAAAGCCACGGAAGCGGGCTTCAACGTTCTCTTTGCAGAAGAACGGGAGTATAGCAACGCATATGACATCGATCTTGTGATGCGTCAGAATCCGAAGGCGAACCAAAAGTCCAAACCGGGCCGCACAATCCACTTGACCATTTCGGAAGGTCTTCACCAGTACACGGTGCCGGATCTTTTTGACAAGAACGGATTTGAAGCGATTGCCGCCATCGAAAAAGCGGGACTCACTGTGGGCTTGACTTTTACGATGCCCCACCCGAACCTTTCCAAAGGTAAAGTCGTTCGCACGAATCCATCGGAAGGGTCTTTGGTGCACAAGGGTGATACGGTGGACGTATTCCTTTCTTCGGGGGCGAAGGGCGCTAAAACGGAAATCCCTGAAGTGACGGGTCTTCGTTTAGCGATTGCTCTTTCGAATTTGCGCAAAGCCGGTTTTATTATCGGTAAAACGGAACGCCGTAAAAGTACCGGGGAACAGTCCGGTGTGATTTTGGAACAGGATCCGGTTGCAGGGACTGTCATTTCGGCGGGATCCCGTGTGAATCTGGTGGTGTCCGAATAAGGGGATTTCATGCGTCTGAAGCTTGTCATAGCTTTATTTGCGAGCATTGCACTTGTCGCCTGTAGCGGTTCGAAACAGGTCGTGGTGCAGCAGGCGCCTGTAACTTCTCCGTCGGAGGAATCCGTAAAAAAATCCCGCTATCCGGTAAAAATGGATAGCGCGGAACTCTTGCGTTTAGAAATCGCTCACGGATCTTATTTGCGGGCGCTTTCTTTGCAGAATCAGGGCGAATATGGTCTTGCGGAACAGTTCATGCAGCATGCGTATGAATCGGATCCGGAAAACCGTTACCTTGCATTTTCTGTTCTTGAACTGATGGTCTTGCGCGGAGCTTCTTCGGAAGCGGCCGCTTTGGCAGAAAAAGCGAAAAACTTGAAAGGCAAGCAGACCAGTAATCAGTATGCGTTGCTCGGCCGGGTGTACAGCGAACAGTCCAATTTGGACAGCGCACTTGCCTATTACAAAAAAGCGGTGGACTCCAGCGATCAGAATCTGCGGGCTGCTTACGAATATTCATTGCTGCTGGAAATCGTTCACAATTACGACGAACTGATTCGAGTTTATGCGATTCTCCTTCCGCAGATCGGATTTCCGCAGTCGATGCTCGACCGCCAAATTTCGCTTCTCGCCAATGCAAAAAAGGATTCGGCAATGGCGGACCTTTTTGGCGAAGTTTATGAAGCTCGGGGAGAAAGAATCTATTTGGAAAATCAGATTCGTTTGCTCTTTGGAATGAAGCGCTTTGAAGAAGCTCTTTCCGGAGTGGATGAGTTCCGTGCCGACACGACTTTTGCAGATGACTCCTTGTCGGTTGCTTTTTTGACTGCTGCCTATGTCGGTTTAAATCAGGATTCGATAGCCGTAGATTCTTTGAAAGCAATTTACAAGCGTCACCCGGATAGACATCATGTGCTGATGAACCTTGCGCTTCTTGAAACCAAACTCGAAAAGAAGGAACAGGCGATCGTTCATTGGGAACGTTTGACTTCGACGGATAAGTATGCGGCATCGGCATACGGCATGCTGAGCGGCTATGCTTTAGACGACAAAGATTCGGTCAAATCTTTGCACTATTTGGAAAAGGCTTACGAAAAAGAGCCTGTCGCTTACCGATCCGCGCTGCTTGTCCGTTATGCAAAAATGCGCGCTTATCAGAAAGCGTACAAGGTTTTAGAAAAGGCCATCGCTCCCAATCCGAAGCTCGACACGTTGCGTGCAAAAATCCGCGAATCGGGAAACTTGGAAGAACTTCGCAAATTCGAATCGGCGACGACTTTGGACCTGGCGAACGCCCATTACGGTTATGGAACGTTCTTGCAGATGAATGCCGAAGATTTGGAACGTGCCCCGACGACTCCAGAAAAACTGGACTCTGCAAAAGTATTCCGCAAAAAGGCAGACGATCATTATCTTGCAGCTTCTAAAATTGCAGGCGATACTCAAAATCTGCTTTTTGCCTATGCGTCAAATCTTTTAATGTATGATCAGGTGGATTCCGCAATCGCAGTTTTCAAAAAACTTTTTGTGAAGTATCCTCAGGATGCCACTGCAAAAAATCATTTGGGATATTATCTCGTCGATATGAACCGTTCCCCGGAAGAAGTAAAATGGGGAAGTTCTTTAATCGATGAAGCTTTGAAAATGGATTCTGCGAATGTGGCGTATAAAGATTCTAAAGGTTGGGCTTTGTATCGGCTGGGAAATTACAAAGAAGCTTTAAAAATGATGGAGCAAGTGGAAGCTGCCGAAGATTCCTTAAAAGAAATGTTCATTCAGGACACTTCCGTATATGCGCATCTCGCAGCCATTTGCCAAGCTCTTTCGTTAAACGACCGCGCTTTGGATTATTACCAAAAGGTTTTGAATATTGACCCGCAGAATGATAATGCGAAAAAGCAGATCGAAATTTTGAAGCAGGCAATTAAAGAATCCGAAAACGCCCAGAAGGAACCTGCAAAGGCTCCTGCCGCAGAAAAAGATTCCGGGAAGGCGCCTTGAAAAAGTTTTTCCCTTTCTTCGCGATCTTCGCTTTCGCTTGGATGCTTGTGGGCTGCGGACCGCGTTTGGCAAAGGGACCTGCGGAATCATTAGAAATTGTTCCCCCGGATAGTTTAAAAGCCAAGTTCTCCATTGAAGTGAAGGACTCGGAAGAAGGCTCACAGACCCTTTCGGGCGTTCTGTTTGCAGTGCCGTATAAGCGTTACCGCATGGAATTTTCGGGCCCCATGGGCGTTGGTGTGGCGTCTGTCCTTTGGAGCGATACGGGGTGGACTCTGACCGTTTCGACGCAGAAAAAGTATGCCCAGGGAAAGGGATATGTTCTCGGCGGTTTTGCGGGGATTCCGTTTTTTGACATTCATCAGGTGGCGGGATTCTTTTGGGGCGAAGCTTTGCCCCGAGGGGGAACAGTGGATTCCGTGCGGAGCTTTTTGACTGCGGATTCCCTCGAATGGAAAAAAATCTGGGGAACGGGGGCGAGCGGAATTCCTTTTGTGGCAGTGCGCAATGGGGACGGTCGGATTGTGGAAGTTTCGCAGGGAGCGGACCGTTTGGAATTTGTGGATTATGCGGAATTTGGAACGGTGGTTTCGCCGGTAGAAACTCGGGTTTTCCGCGAAGGGGATTGGATGATGACTATCCGTATTAAAAAGGTCCAAACCGATGCGGAATGGGGCAGTGGAACGTGGCGACTGCCGATTCCCGAAAGCTATCAACCTTTGACTCGTTAGGATTTTGTAGTTTTTGATTATGAAACGTCTTTTCTTTTTCGTTTTGCTTGCATTGGTGGCGTCTTCCTTTGCGGTGGATACGCTTGAAATTTTTGCATTGCGCGTGCAATTTTTGCAGGAGTCTCCGGACAATTCCTTGACGACGGGAACGGGCCGTTTTGATTCGGACAGTGATACGTCCAATGCAAATTACAGTTTGGATCCTAGCGGTCACCGGGCAAGCGCTGCTTATTGGCAAAAGCATTTTGAATTTGCGAATAATTATTACAAAGCGGTAAGCAACGGAAACTTGGTGATCAAAGCTCGCATTTTCCCAAGTGGAAAGCCTTATACTGTCAATCATTACATTATCGATTACAACCGGACGGCAAAAAAGAAGGGCGAAAAAACGGCTGAATTTGACGAAGCCCGTAGCCGGGATTACATGAACTTTATTTGGGATGCGGTGACGGAAGCGAATAAATCGAAAGATACGCTTGACAACCCGTTTATTGTTCCGCAGAATCCGGCTTCGAATACCAGGCGCGCTTTTATGATTATCCACGCAGGCGCAAGCCGTTTGTTAGACGGCGGTAGCATGGGAACGAACAATGCGGATACCCAAGGCGACTTCATGGATAGCTACGTGACAAAGGACTATTGGAGCTATTTGGATTCCACGGATACGACGCGAGACTGTTCAAAAGATTTAAAAGGCATGATCCTTCCGGGAGCGACTTTTGATACGCTGAAAACGGTGATGGTGACGAGCGAAACCGCTTCTCAGGATGGTTTGAATTGGGGCATTAACGGAACTCTAGTTTACCAGATCGGTCGAGAACTCGGCATGCCGAATACCTTTGACGTGGTGAAGGGAATTTCCCGTTTGGGATATTTTGACCTGATGGATTTTGCCGGTTACAATGCGGGAAACGGATTCTTCCCAGTTCTTCCATCGGCATGGGTGCGAGCCTATATGGGTTGGGCGAATGTGCAAACGGTTTATCCGCCGAATTCCGGATCCGTTTCAATGAACTTGGTGGCGGCAGGCTCTAGAAGCGGTACGGAAATCGTAAAAGTTCCGTTGACTTCAAACGAATATCTTTTGATTGAAAACCGGGAACGCTCTTTGGGAGATTCCGCAAAGATCGCGGTTTCTTATGTTCCGGCAAAAGATGTGGCAGCCGAAGATGATTACGAAGTTCTGACGAAGGTTTACTCTGTCGATAGTTTGCACATCGCGTTTGAAGACAGCATTTGCGATGCGAAAGGAAAGTGCAAACCGAACGGGAAAAAGTTGAACGGCGTAATCGTGAACCTTTCTTCATTTGATGCAGGACTTCCTTCCAGTGGCATTGCCGTGTGGAAAGTGAACGATTGGTATCTCCGCGAAGGTCTGCCCTATGGCGCGGCGAATTTCTGGGGCGGCGATACTGTGCGTGATCACCAGTATGGCATTATGCTTGCCGAAGCAGACGGGATTCTTTCCATCGGTAAAACTTTTAAAAATGCCCTTGGACAAGACACTTACGATTACGGCTCCGGTTCGGATTTGATTCCCCATGTGCGCAAGGGTGAAAAATCTCCCAAGGATACGGTCTGGTCCATTAAACCTTCGGGCTACGGTAATACGGCGACGACGACGGGCGGTTATACAGGAATTACCGTGACGGCAAAACTGGCGAAGGGATATCACAAAGAAAAAACGGCCAACTCCTTTATGGGTGATAGCGTGGTGAACTTTGCCGCTTCATCGATTCCGGTGACGATTTCGTGGGCTTCCAACGGTTTGATTTCTGGTTCTGAATTCCCGAAAAATGTCGGGTTGAACGCAACGGTCCGCGGTGCCGTGGCGTTAGATTACCCGGATGGAATGTCGGTGGGCGAAGGTGAAAAGTTGATTGTCTTTGGCGCTTTGGATGGAACGCTCCAAGTGATGACCGCATCGGGTGCCGCTTTGATGGAAAGTGACACGACTGTCAAAACGCAGGTCCTTTCCAACGTGGATTCTACAGAAAAAGTTTCCCTTTACCGTTTGGGACGCTCATACGGAAAGCTCATCGGAATGGCTGCGGTCAAAGATTCCATCTTCACTTTGCATCAAAAGAAAGGTCTTGTTCGCACCGTGCTTTCTTCTGCTATCGACCAGGTTCAGTATGACCGAGAACTGGCCTCTTTGAATGCACCGGTAATCGGTCCGATGATACGCGGGGAATATGTTTATGTTGCAGACAGCAACAAGCTTTATCGGTACAAAACATCGAACCTTTCGAAAGTGAATTCCTACAACTTCCCCGAAAACTTTATTCCGCAAGACATGGCTTTGTGCCCGGATGGTGAATCGGATAATATTGCAATCGTTGGGAAGAATGCAGAACTCGCTTTGTATAAAGCGGACAACGGTCGCATTCAAAAGCTTGCATCTCCAAAGATCACCAACAAGGATTTGATCAGCGTCAAAAAGCAGAGCTTCCGCATTGCCTGCTCGGATTTTGACCGGGACGGCAATTCCGAAATGTTCGTTCTCGGTAGCCGCGGTTACGGTACAATGGTTCGTGCAAACGATTCTGCGACGGTGATCTTTGCTCCGCGATCCTTTAAACGCGGAAATGACGGTTCTAGCATGGAAGCGGAAGAAACTTCCCCCATTGCGATTGGCGATGTGAATGCCGACGGATATCCGGATGCGGTTTTCTTAGGCTATAACCGAGTTTACGCAGTGGACCGTTCGGGTGTCGCTCTTTCGGGATTCCCTGTCACGGTCACCAAGAATTTGCCGGAATACTCCTTCTTTTCGGATCCTTTGATTATGGATGTGACGGGGGATTCTTTGCCCGAAATTCTTGTGGGCACTAACGGTGGCATGTTGATGGCCTTCAATTCCAAAGGTAAAGCTGTGACTGACGGCTTCCCGATTTCCGCAGGAAATTTTGAATATGGGGAAACTGTTTACCCGATGTCTTTCTTTGTGGATACTACCATCGATTCTTTGCAAACGCCTCAGGTTTATGCGTTCCAACGTCATTCGGCTTCGGGATATAACCTTGCAAAGGCTTCTACCGGATCCGATGTGATGGCTAGATCTTGGAACATTCCGGGGGCTGGTTATACGCGTTTGAACTTCTTTGATGCTACAAAACTTTCGGATCCTGCGGCGAGCGATTCCGTGGAAAGCATCGATGAATTTTTTGTGTACCCGAACCCGGTTCGGGGAGGTGTTGCCAATGTACGTTATACGCTTGGCATGGATGCGAAGTCTGCAACGATTGAATTCTATGACATTACAGGCCTTTGCGTATTCTCCAAAAAACTTGGCGCTGCAAATAAAGGTGCAAACCAGACGGACCATTTGGATGTTTCCCGCTTGGGCAGTGACGTGTACACGGTACGTCTCCAGGTGAAGTTTACGTCGGGCAAAAAGAAAGAAAAGTTCTACCGAGTCGGCGTCGTCCGTTAACGGAGAAGAGTCATGGCTTTGAAGTGGATTTTTCGGATATTCTTTGCGTTTTCGGCGGCTTTATTTTTTGCCTGTTCTTCTCCGACTAGTGGTGAAACGGGAGTTCTTGAATGCCCGGAATGTTCCGTAAAGGGAAGTTCCGCTGCAGAGAAAAGCTCATCTTCCACGGAGCAAAGCTCTTCTGGTGCAGAAAATTTGACGCTGACTTGGATCGCTACTTCTGCATTTTCCATTTCGCAGACGGAAATTATGCAGGTGGATTACGCAGCTTTAATGGGAATTCTTCCCTTGCAGATGCCGCAGGCGATCGGGGATTCTTTTCCGGTTTCTAACGTGTCGTGGTACGATGCGGTTCTTTTCGCCAATGCCCTTTCTAAATATATGGGGTTAGATACCGCCTATTCTTACACTTCTGTGGGTGCGGGAAATAAAATCGTCGGTTTAAAAGTGGATTTGAATGCCAATGCGGTAAGACTTCCGACAGGTGAAGAATGGGAGTTCGCCGCTCGCGCCGGAACGACAGGAAGTTACTACTGGGGAACAGACAAAGCGAGCGATTACGCCCAGTACAACAATCTGACGGATTCCTACCAAGAGACTGCACAAAAAAAGCCGAACGCTTGGGATCTTTACGATGTTTCCGGAAACGTGGCGGAATGGACAAATGATACGACGCTTCGCGGCGGAAATTGGACTTCGGTCGCAAAGGAATTGGCCTTGGACAAGTCCGAAAAGGAACTTCCGGATTACGCTTCGACAACAACCGGTATCCGTGTAATTCTCATTTCAAAGAACGAACCATGATCACGTTTTCAAATGCTCTCCGTGAATCGATGCCGAAAGCTCTTTCGAGTCTTTCGCTTCTTTCCATTTCGATTTTGGATTATAAAGATGAACTTGCTGTGAAGAACAAAGCTTTTGCCTTGTTCTGCGAAAAGAACGGTTTGCCTGCTCCAGAAGAAGTCATTGCAAGTCCGATGCCACGTTCCTACCGCACAACAACAAAACGCCGTGCCATCTTTGAAAATGGGAATTTTGCACTGGTGTTTGGCGAAGACGATGATCGCTCGGAATATGCGGAGCCTCTTGAACCGGAAGAACATTTAGCGATTTATCGGCTCGTGGAAGGCTATTTGAAAAAGCCGGTTTTTAAAGCCCTTGCCGAAGCGATGAACTGGCTCATTATCCGCGGATCTTACAAACGTCGCACGGTGATTTTTAACGTGAGCGAAATGAACGCTTCTGTAGTGCGCAAGTTAAAACTGATGGGAGAACATTTGACCGCGGCAAATCTCGGCATTTATTCTGCTCACGTGTATTTTGACCCGACCCGTTCCGATTACTACTTGGAAGCGCAACGTCCTACAGATGCGCTGGCATTCAAAACGCTTTTTGGCCCCAAGGATCTTTCTTTAGATTTGGGAGAAATCCGGTTGAAATATCCGGTAACGGGCTTTAGCCAAATCAACGAATCGCAAATCCCGAACCTACTTTCCAAAGCGAAAGAATTTTTGCGTCCGAATCCGGAAGAGCATATGCTAGATCTCTACTGCGGTTATGGGCTTTTTTCGCTGGGAATAGGAAAAGATGCTAAGTCCACATTCGGCGTAGAATGGGAAGGTCCGTCGATTGAATACGCAAAGAACAGCGCCCGTTTTTTAAAACGCTCGCAAGCAAAATTTTTGGCCGGAAGAATCGATGGACAATTTGTCGAAAAGAAAATTCCCAAATTCCGCGAACCGGAAGTGGTGTTGCTGGACCCTCCCCGGAAAGGCGTGGAACAGGGCGTGATACCTGCCCTTGCCAAGCGTAACCCGAAGCGTGTTTTGCACGTTTTCTGCGGCACGGATGAAATCCCGCGTTCCGTGAACCAGTGGAGAATTGCCCATTACCAGGTTTCAAAAATTCAGCCATTGGATCTTTTCCCGGGAACTCCCCATTTGGAAACCATGATTCTTTTGGAAAAGGCGGAACGATGAACGTTTTGGAATCCATTCTTTCTCGACGCAGCACCCGTAGCTATCAATCTCTTCCTGTGGAACAGGAAAAGCTTGAAAAAATCCTGGAAGCGGGCCGCTGTGCTCCCAGCGGTGGAAATAATCAGACCGCGCATTTTTTAGTAATCCAAAAAGAAGATGTGCTAAAAAAGCTCGTGGAACTGGTTCAGAACGCCTTTGCAAAAATGGAAGTTTACGACGGTATGTATAAAAGCATTCGCAATTCCATTTTGCAGTCGAAAAAAGGAAATTACGTATTCCATTACAACGCTCCGGTTTTGATTGTCGTTGCAAATCAAAAGGATTACGGCAACAATATGGCGGATACCGCTTGCGCGGTCGAAAACATGATGCTTGAAGCCAATGATCTGGATTTAGGAAGTTGCTGGATCAATCAGCTTCGCTGGCTGAACGAAGATCCGACTCTTGTCGCCTATTTAAAAGAGCTGGGCATGCAAACAGACGAACGGGTATATGCTTCGGTGGCTATCGGCTACCCGGAAACGGTGGACGGTTTACCTCTTCGCAAAGCTTTGGAACGCAAGGGTAACAAAGTAACCTGGATTCTGTAAAAAACGCTTTTTACACACAATTTAACGGAAGTCACGGCAAACCTTTGGGTTTGCCGTGTAAATTTTAAACGCGGTAAAGGGGTGAAATCCTTATTTGTACGGGATACTATCAATTGTTTTTGACTTTTTGTGTGTAAGAATTTATGTTTGAATTGGATATGTCGGCTATTGATAAACTGTTTGATTACGACGATTACCGCCGTTTTCTTCAAGACTATTTTGACGAGCAAAAAAAGATGCGCGCCGTTTTTTCCCATCGTTTTTTTGCAGCGAAAGCCGGCTTCAGTTCTTCTTCTTATTGCTTAAACGTGATCCGTGGGCGATTTAATTTAACGCCGAAGTCCATTGAAAAAATGACGAAAGCGATGGGCTTGGATCACCGACAGTCCAAGTATTTTGCAGCCCTCGTGGAATATAATCAAGCGAAACGTGTGGAAGAAAGGGAAAGCGCTTGGGACGAAATCATCCAGATTCGTTCCCAAAATGAATTTACCCATGTTTCCCATGACCAGAAGGAATTCTTTTCCAAATGGTATTATCCGATTCTTCGAGAATTGGTGGTGCAACCGGATTTTGACGGTGACATGATGCAGCTTGCACGAACTTTGGACCCTGTGATTTCAACGGAAGAAGCTCGGACGGCTGTAGACAAGATGCTCCGTTGGGGGCTAAGTCAACAGGATAAATCGGGAAAATTCAAAAGAACCGCATTGATGCTCGATGCAAAGCAGGTCCCGCCCATGGATCTTCGTCAAATCCGAAGGGAATATGTACAACATGCCATCGGG
>JAGDBD010000032.1 GCA_017959225.1 Fibrobacter sp.
ACTGTAGTACGGCGAACCACCCCCAACCTCGTCCGTATAACTATCGTTATTTGAATCCAGGACCTTAATCAGCGTAACACCATTGTTGAGGTAGCGATTTCCCGAAGGAGCGTAGTTAAGCATCATGGTAAACCCGGGAGGACTCAACGAAAAATTCGCAAATGCCAACATTACACATGCAAAAATCATAGTCCATCCAAAAAATGAGGAAATCCCATCGCTTATTGCAAAGGGCGAAGCGGACATCATGATTACAGAAATAACAGAGGCCCCCTACTACGTCCAAACAGACAAACGGCTTGCGGCACCGCTCCTGAACAAGCCCTTTACCCGTGGCGAAATCGAAATGAACGACATTATCCGACAAATAAAAGCCGACGGGACACTCCGTAAATTGCACGAAAAATACGGTCTGGTATACGATTACTCAAGCTAGTCCTTTACACAACGAACTAGAAAGCCAAACTGTCGAAGCAAAAACATCTTCATAAATGCCCCAAAATAAAGTTTATCCGTAGGCCATACAGTTTATTTTCATGTTCTATGATTTCATATATTTCTAGTAGAGAATCAGGGAATAAGCAATGATCCGAAAAGCTGCAAAAAACGACATCAAAGCGATCATCAAACTTTTGCTTCAGGTAGACATGGTCCACCACCGGATTCGACCGGACCTGTTCAAGCCGAATACCACAAAGTACAACGAGCAGGAACTCTGCGAATTGCTGGGCGACGAAAATAAGCCCATATTCGTTTACGACGAAGGCGGGGTTCTCGGCTACGCCTTCTGCCAAATCACGAAAACCAAGGGTGACATTTTACTTCAAGACGGCAAAACATTTTACATCGACGACATTTGTGTTGACGAAAATGCTCGGGGCAAGCATGTCGGAACGGCCCTATTCGCCCACGTAAAGAAGTACGCCCAGTCCATCGGCTGCCACAACATCACGCTGAACGTATGGAACGGCAACGACGCTGCATACGCCTTCTACCAAAATATGGGCATGCAGGTGCAAAAGACGACTATGGAACTAATCTTTTAAAACATCAATCCATTCCACTAACCGTAATTTCTGATATGAAGCACAAGCACAAACTAAGCACTATGGTTCTAAAATGGCAACTCATTATCGGAGCTGCGTTAATTATTGTCACGAGTCTCAATGTCGGATTCCAGTTCGTCCGCGAATACAACGAACAAATACGACAACAGGCTTTCGGTTACGCTCGGTCCGCCGCGCAATACGTCGATGGCGATAGAATCGCCCACTACGCCAAAACGCTTGAAAAAGACGATTACTACAAAGAAATTCAGGAATACTTCAACACAGCTCAGCGGGAGACGAACCTCAAGTACTATTACATCAGCATTCCCACCGAAGACGGACTTATTTACATCTGGGATGCCAACAACGTAGAAGGTTCCTGCGAACTAGGCGAAAAAGAAGCCTACATGAAAGGCGGCAAGGAGGCCGCATTCAGTGCGTTCCGGAAAAATCCGGAAGAAAAGTTGTACTACGCCCACTACGAAGTTCAAGGATATTTAGCTTCCGCCTACTACCCTATTTTCAACAGTAAGGGTGAACCCGTGGCCATTGCCGGAGCGGATTTGTCCATGAACGGGATTCGCTCCACCCTGCTCCGTTTTCTCATTTCAATAATCATCAGTGTGATTTTTGTTATAGCCGTCTTTATGGTGGTACTGTATCTCGTATTCAAAAAACAGGTTGTGCAGCCCATCGTGAATCTTCGAAAAGGAGTCCGGCACTATCACACGAATATGGATGTCGATGTCGCTACCAAGGACCTGCAAAGCATCCCACAGAAAAACGAAATTGGAGATCTTTCAAGAGATTTTATCTCCATGATGACGGAAATCAAAAGGAAGACTTCCGAAAACATCAAGCTTTCTGCGGAAAAAGAACGTATCGGAGCGGAACTGGAACTCGCCAGAAACATCCAAGGAAACATGCTTCCCAACATTTTCCCGGCATTTCCCGAACGCCCCGAATTTGACATATTCGCATCCATGACTCCAGCAAAGGAAGTTGGCGGCGATTTCTACGATTTCTTCCTTATTGACGATGACCATCTTGGCATTGCCATCGCAGATGTTAGCGGAAAGGGCGTACCTGCCGCACTATTCATGATGGTCTCTAAGATTCTTATCAACAACTATGCGATGATGGGGGGTAGTCCGGCGAAAGTCTTAGAGCAAGTCAACACTCAGATTTGCATGCACAACCGTGAAAACATGTTCGTGACCGTCTGGTTCGGTGTGCTCGAGATTTCAACCGGAAAAGTAACCGCAGCCAACGCAGGTCACGAATACCCCATCATCATGAATGCCCGTGGAGAATTTGAACTTCTTAAAGACAAACATGGCTTTGTCGTCGGTGGCATGGAATCTGTACATTACAAGGAGTACGAATTCACGCTTGAAAAAGGCGGAACCCTTTTCTTGTACACTGACGGAATCGCTGAGGCAACGAATGCGGACAACGAGCAATTCGGCACAAGCCGCTTGCTAGAAGTTCTGAATCAAAATAAAGATGCAGCCCCGAAAGAGCTTCTGTCAAACACAAAAACCGCTGTCGATAAATTCGTCGGCGGAGCGCCCCAGTTTGACGATTTGACCATGCTTGCTCTGCGATTAGTCCTTTAGGCAACGGACAGAAAATCCAACAGACTTGGTATTGCTGATTATGTACGCATCTTCGTAAGCACAATCCAAGTATAAGTAATCCGCAAAGTTCTTATAGTTCTCCGTAGAACTCCAGAAATACGAGTTGTAGCCAACGTAAGCAAAGGTGCCATCAACATCTCTGCCTCCAGCTGGCAGCACAGAGAAGCCAAAGTCGTTCGTACCGTTACTGCCATAATATTCACTCCAACCGGACTGTGTCTTGAAAACCTTACCCGCCGTAGACTGTCCTCCGACTGCGTCAAATAGAAGTGCCCATTCCGTTGGGCTAGGTAAATGCCAACCTTTTGGACAAACTCCTTGAACATTACCGGAAAGTTCGCAAGTTTTGCCATAACCACAGCCTGTAGTGACGGAGTCTACAGCCGCCGCCCACGTATAAAAACGACCCGTCACCTCACAATTAGCCGAATCCTGATTATAGCACCAAGTCCAATCGTATTTATTTTCACCCGAGCCTCCTTGTCCAGGATCATAATTCAGGTTCTCCGCCATCCACACCTGATCACCAATCTGCACCGTTTTATAAATCTTTCCATCGCGGCTGTCGGTCATTGAGCCGTAATCCACATCCGGATTCAAGAACGATTCTTTCGAAACATTCCAACTCCAGTCACCGGAAGAACCGCTAAGATCCTGAGAACTACTCGACAAGTCTGAATTTTCGTCCGGACCGCTAGAACTTCCATCGCTGCTACAGGCTATAAAAAAAGTCGCCAATGCAAAAAAACCAATGGCTTGCACCAAATACTTCATCAGTCCCTCCTAGTTTACTCTACATCAACCAATCTATGTTTTTTCATAAAAAAGAGCAAGTACGCACAGATTGCTTCGTCGTTTCCCTCCTCGCAATGACATACATACAACCCTCCTCGCAATGACATGCACACAACCCTCCTCGCAATGACATGCACACAACCCTCCTCGCAATGACATTTTCACGCGAAGCAACATTGTCACTGCGAACGGAGTGCAGCAACATTGCGAGCCGTAGGCGAAGCAAACAAAAAAGGCCCTTCCGAAGAAGGACCTTTTTATAAAATCCGAATATGGATTACTTAGCAGCCGGAGCAGCGTCTGCAGCCGGAGCAGCAGCAGCCGGAGCGGCAGCAGCAACGATAGCTTCTTCAGCAGCTTCAATCTTAGCAGCGCGAGACTTCGTGGTGATCGTGAAGATAACCGTACGAGCCGGGGAAGCGAGTTCGACACCTTCCAGCGGGAGCATCTTAGCGTAGTAAGTGACACCAGCATGGCAGTTAGAGATATCGAGAGTCACGTTTGTCGGAATCTTTTCCGGAAGAGCGCTGAGCTTGACGAAACGGGTGATCTGGGAGAAGAGACCGCCTTCGTTCTTCACGCCAACCGGGAGACCCGTGAGGACAACCGGAACGCGAACGGTAAGCGGAGAATTTTCTTCGATCTTGAGGAAGTCGATGTGATCGATCGTACCAGAAATGGAGTCCTTCTGATAGCTGTAGATGACGGCCGGATTGCCAGCCTTGCCATCAATTTCGAGATCAAGAAGGGTATAACGCTTGCCCGGAGCGAGAACTTTCGCGATATCACGAGCATCAACGGTAATACTTACTGCTTCCTGACCCTTACCATAATAGACTCCCGGAATCTGACCAGCCTTGCGAAGGCGAGCCGTTGCGCGAGAAGAGCCCGATACTCTCGAGGTTGCTTTGAGCGTTGTAAGCTGCATTGTTTATTTCTCCATTTAGGTGAAAAAAAAATCCTATTGGGGTAGCTGGATTCGAACCAACGAATAGCAGAATCAAAATCTGCTGTCTTACCACTTGACGATACCCCAAAGGGTGGCGAAAAGATAGCAAAATCTTTCGAATTTCCCAAGGTCAAACTTCAATTAAGTTCAAAAACCTTCAAAGAAATCCGTGATCACTGCATACCGGGCCGTATTTCCCAGCTTTTTCACCGCTTCTTTCGCCAAAGACGTAGACGAAAACGCGCCAAAGACCGAAGCACCCGACCCCGACATCAAAGCAAATGCCGCATCACAATCCAAAAAGTCCACCTCCATCTGCGCGATCAGCGGAAACTGAGGAAGAACCGATTCTTCAAACTTATTGAAAGCATTAGCCATAAGACCTGAGAAGTCCAAATTTTCCCAAAAATCACGATAATTCGAGTGTTTATACGCTTCCCAACGTTCGCTTCCCGAAGGCACACAGCCTGCATAAGCGGCTTTCGTCGGAACGGCACATTGCGGAGTCGCCACCAGAAGAGCTGCTCCCCGCGGGAGTTTTAAGGGTTCAATTCGTGAAAGTTTATCACCGATGCCTTCCGCCATCGCAGAGCCGCCTTGCACAAGGAATGGCACATCGGCCCCGAGCTTTGCACCGAGCTTTTCCAAATCTTCGGCAGGAACATTCAACCCCCAAAGTTTGTTCAGCAGGCGAAGTGCCGCGGCAGCATCGGCGCTTCCACCGCCAAGGCCCGCACCCAAAGGCATCTTCTTTTCTAAATAAAAGCTTGCGCCTTGCTTCACTTCGTAAGTTTTCTGCAAAAGCAAAGCGGCCTTGTAAACCAGATCCGATTCCACGGGATATTCCTGCGGTGCATTGTAACGCAAAGAAATTTTCCCTGACAAGTCCAGTTCACCCATAAGGGTATCGCCTGCGTTGATCGTCTGGAAAAGCGTACCCAAATCGTGGTAACCATCCGGACGTTTGGAAAGAATATCGAGAAAAAGGTTGACTTTAGCGGGAGCGAATTCTTGAAGCATTTTACTTAGCCTCTGGGACGTACACCGTATCACGGACAACGAGCGTATCGTGAACAAATACGGTATCACGGACAAATTTGGTAATGGTCGTGGTGACGACAACGGAATCCACGCGCTGCGGACACGCAGGAACTTCCACAGCCACGGTTTCAAGGGAACTTGAACTGGCGGCTACAGAATCTGCTGAGCTCGAAGAAAGTTCTTGCGAACTCGAAAGAGCGGAAGAACTGGACTTGGCCTGCACCGAAGAACTGGACGGGACCTGAACCACGGAACTTGACACCGGTTGCACGGCAGAAGAAAGCTTCCCCGTTTCGTACTTTTCAATAAGGTCCGCTAAGGAATCCCTCGACACGTGGAGTTCCTGCAATCTTATTTTGTACCGATTCTTTTTTACGGCTCGCCTTTCTCGGCCATAACGCCACTGCACGTCCTGAATTTCGTTGTCGATATCGGCAAGTTCCTTGTACAGCGGGCCTTCCTTTTCCGCTTGGACCCGAGGACTAAAAAATTCCGAAATGGAATCCCAAAGAGACTTCTTTTTAGTGGATTCCGCCGCAAAAGATGCGGAAACAAGGACGGATAATGTGGAAATTAACAAGATTCCTTTTCTGAACTTCATGTTACAACAATAAAAATTTTTACTTACCCCGTCCAATTTTCCAATTCTTTATTACATTTGAAACACCCGCGGAAGTAGCTCAGTTGGTAGAGCGTCAGCTTCCCAAGCTGAATGTCGAGGGTTCGATCCCCTTTTTCCGCTCTAAATTCTTAAAGACCTCACACAAGTGAGGTCTTTTTTATAATCAAAAAGTCCCGCATCAAGCGAGACTTCTTGTCTTGGGAGCTTCTCACAAAAGATCCCACAGAAGGGAAATTCAAATTACATCATGCTCGTGGAACAGGCGTTTGTCGAAATAACAGTTCCATCCGCAAGAGAGCCTCCTTCACCGTAACCGAAACTGATTTCCGTTCCTGCCGTATAAGTTCCACCGGAATAGATCGTTGCAGAGGCGGACCAAATATAGACAAATTGCGATGCAGATTGTGTAAGCGTAAATGTCGAAAGAACAGTAGACTCGTCCAATGCAGAAATGCGAGTTCCCGCGCTGAAAGATCCCGTAGAAGTCATCTGGGACGAACGTCCGGGCCCACTCATTCCCGAGCTTGAACCTGCACACACAGAAACGCCGCCCGACGGAAGACCTTCATTCCTTGAACCGAAGCCCATCAAAATTCCACCGGTATAATACATAGATCCACGGTCTCCCACATCGATCGTGTTCCCACCGGCTTCAATCACAAGTACTCCACCCTCCATATAAATATCGCCATTGGAATCGATACCGTCCGTGTCGCCAGAGCCTGTTTTCACATAATGATATCCGCCATTGACATGAATCGCTGGAGAACCTTTGGTGGCGTTCCAACCGTCATCCGAAGCATACACGCTGGTAACGCCTGCATTCGCTCGGATGATCGATGCTTCAAAACCTTCGTAAGAAGATGTCACAGCGATCGTCGCACCATTTAAATTCAGTACGGAATCCACATCGATTCCATCGCTTTGAGAACCGGCCGCAATCGTTATCACGCCCGCATTCATATATGCAGTAGAAGCGACAGTGCCTGTTTCGTCAGAAACTTTGATTCCGTCACCGCTTGCCCGAATCGCGATTTGCGGAGTGCTTACGCTATCGTCGATTAACACATAATTAGCCGCATGGATGCCGTCGTCACCCGATTGAATGTTGAATTCCCCACCGGTAATTTGTACGTAACCCTTTCCTTCGGCAAGATCTTCCCTGTCGTCTTCATCCGATTTGATAGCATCTCCTCCGGCGGTAATCGTCAAATAACCGCCTTCGATTTCAACCGAATTTTTTCCTTTGATACCGTTATTTTCCGCGGTAACGATTAAAGTCGGAACATCCTTGATTTTTAAATCTTTAGTCGTGTGAATGCCGTTATTGTAATTGCCTGTAACCGTCAAAGTTCCGTTGCCTTTGAACGTGATATCCTTTTTTCCGTAGATAACGGCTCCAGTCGTATCGACTTTCGCTTCGCCGTTTTCATCGGTGTAACTCCAGAATTTGGTACGGGTCTTTGCATCCGTCAAAGAATTCGTCGTTCCGTCCACAAGCATCAAAAAGATCTTGTCCGCGGAACGGGCATAAATCGGAGCATCGCTTGCACTCGTTAAGGAAAGTCCATTCAAGTAAAGGTATACCTTGGCAGCGGTATCCGCATCCACCAGAACCTGAAAATCATCCGAAGAACCGGACAAGTAATAATTACCCGCACAAGCAATGGTCGCAAGGTTGCCGTCAACCGTCACGCAAGAGTTCACATCGTTTTTCACCGTTAAACCCGAAGTCGAAAATTCCATCAATAAATTTTCATCCGATTCCGTGTAAACCACAGCAGAACTTGTCGGCTGCGATGTCACCGAAGAAGACGACGTTCCAGAAAGACTCACCGATGAAAGAGTCGTGGTTACAGAAGAATCATCCAAAATGGGAGCCGTTGAGCTCTCCGTAGAAACCGAACATGCTGCCGTCAAAAAGCAGCCGGTCAAAATCATAGCGAATTGGGATATTTTTTTCATGAATGCCCGTCCTTTTTCTTTTAATATCCCTTTTTTAAGGTCAGAACGAAACGTTTCGTTACTCAAGAATGTTTTATTTTCATCATTACGCGAAACTTTTCGTTTCGTGTGGGAGTTTTTGTATCACTTAAAAATTTTTCCCAAGAAAAAGTGAAAAAGATGCAACCACGTCCCCTGCATACGCATCCAATTATTGAAATCGCAAGATTTCATAGTCCCCTCCCAAAGAAAAAACCGGGCTCGCAAGAGTCCGGTTTTTGTTTTTAAGACTTTAGATCCTATTAACGAGCAAGGAACTTCATATAAGGAAGTTTGCTTGCGAGGGCATCCACGTCCTGTGCATGGGACATAAGAACCGCACGCGCATGCCAAGAACCGTCGAGGAACTGGCCACGAGGACCATCAGCGAGTTCGAGAGGAATCACTTCCCCACCCATCGTCAAAGTACGGTCCTGAGTGCTCGTCACGATTTCTTCCGACGGATGTTCTTCAATCCAGGCAAGGATCTTGTCTGCGACTTCGTGAGAAACTCGGAAGCACGGAACGCCGATTGCGACGCAGTTGCCGAAGAAAATTTCGGAATAGCTTTCAGCGATGATCGCGCGAACGCCCCAACGCTTGAGAGCCTGCGGAGCGTGTTCACGGCTCGATCCGCAACCGAAGTTACGGTTCGAAACGAGGATAGTGCCCTTCGCATACTTCGGATCGCGGAAAGGGTGAACCTTTCCCTGAGCTTCAAGGCCCGCGATGTCGTCGGCAAAAGCGCTCTTTCCGAGACCGTC
>JAGDBD010000033.1 GCA_017959225.1 Fibrobacter sp.
CACCGGAGAGCTGTGCCGGGTAATGATCGGCTCTGTCGGAAAGCCCGACGCGCTTCAGAAGCTCTTTTGCTTTTTCTTCGGCTTCGGATTTGGTGAATAGTCCAAGTTTTGCCGGTGCGAACATGATGTTTTTGATGGCGGTCATGTTCTTGAACAGGTTGAACTGTTGAAATACCATTCCCACGCGCTTGCGAACGTCGGGCTTAGAAACTTTCTTTTGAAGAATGCTTTCCCCGTCGAGAAAAATGTCTCCACTGGTGGGCTTTTCAAGAAGGTTTAGCTGCCGAAGAAATGTGGATTTTCCGCAGCCCGAAGGCCCGATGATCGCGATGACGTCTCCCTTATGAACGTCCAAGGAAATATTTTTGAGGATCTGCTTTTCGCCGTATGATTTGCAAAGGTTCTTGACCTGAATCAAAATTTCACCATTAGCGTTCATTCTTCTTCATCCTCTTTTCAAGCTTGGAAACGACGGTGGAAAGTCCTGCCACCAGTACAAAGTAGATCGCGGCGACGGCAAGGAGGGGGAGCATGGCTTCGTATGTCATGCTGCGGATGATGTCACCTCCGCGGGTTAAGTCGGTAAGACCGATGTAACCGACGATGGAAGTTTCCTTGATGAGCGAAATGAATTCGTTTGTAAGGGCTGGCATGGAATTTTTAAAAGCCTGAGGGTAGACTACGTAGAGAAGCACCGTGCGGAAGCGGAGTCCAAGGCTTCGGCCCGCTTCGATTTGTCCAGGATCGACGCCTTTGATACCGCTGCGGATGATTTCTGAAACGTAAGCGCCGGAGTTCAGTCCGAATGCGATGATCGCCACCAGGATTTTGTTGATGTTCACCGAAGAAAATACAACGTAATAGATGATCAAAAGTTGGACCATCATCGGGGTTCCGCGGATCACAGCCAGATAGGCTTTGCCGATGGCGTTCGGGATTTTATAACTGCCGTTGAACTCGTTGTTGATGCGGAACATGGCGATCAAAAATCCGATGAAAATACCGAGGATCGCTGCGAAGAAAGAAATGAGAAGCGTGTTGCCGAGGCCCTGCAAGATGAATTTCCAACGGGCATCTTTAATGAAGTTTTTATAGAAATGTTCGGCAAAACTTTCGTCGAGTTCTTCGTTTGTGCCACCGCGGACAACTACGACGACTTTAGAAAGGGTGTAGTTGTCTGTAAAATGGATGGATTTTTTGCGTTCTTCGGTAACGGAAAATCCGGCAAATCCCATGTCGGCTTTGCCCGATGCCACGGCGTTGATGATGGCGTCAAATTCGATGTCTTGAATTTCAAGAGTGCGACCAAGATAATCGGCGATATACTTGCAAATGTCGATGTCGAGTCCTACGATTTGATCACCTTCGTGGTATTCGTATGGCGGAAACTGTGCATTGGTCGCAAGGACGATTTTGGGGGCGTCTTTGACTTTTTGGGTGTACTGGAAGTCGCTTGTGCGGTAGATGTAACGGTTAAAAATCGAGTCGTAAATACCGTTTGCCTTCATTTCGCGGATGGCGAGATTGACGCTATCGAGAAGGCTTTGGTTGCCTTTGGCGATGACTCCTGCATAAGCTTCTTCTACAAAAACTTCATCGAGGATGCGGAGAGAAGGGTTTTGCTGCACAAAGGCGCTTGCCGGTTTGTCGTCGCTCATGACGGCGTCGATTTTTCCCTGGAGAAGGGCCTGGATAGCATCAGCGAGCTTGGTGTAACGTTCCACTTCAATTTTTGCGGTGTCTCCGCCGTATTCCGAAGCGTAAATGTCTGCGGTGTTGCCGATTTGGACTCCGACTTTTTTATGTCCTAGGTCCTGAATGGAAAATACGCGGTTTTCGAGGACGGAATCTTGACTTTCGCAAGCGGTCAGCGCAAGGGAAAGTACCAAGGTTGAAATCAGTAGAAGTGTGTTCCGGATCATCTGTTTCGATTTGTTTAAGGGGTTCTACCGCAAATTTAGTTTATATTTAACGGTGGATTTGAAAATGCGCCGGTGAAAACGTAAAAGCTCGTTTAGTTTACGATTTTTGCAGAGAACGTTTGAAAAAAGAGGTGAAAATGAAATTGCGCAAGATTCTTTTGGGAGCGACCCTTTTACTTGCCCTCGGTTCGGTAAGCTATGGGGCAACGGCAAGCGAAACGGTGGACAAAGCGGCTGCCGGTACGGAAAAGGGCATTAAAAAAGGCGCTGCCGGTACAGAAAAAGGCGTGAAAAAGGGCGCTGCTGGAGCCGAAAAGGGTATTAAAAAAGGTGCTGCCGGAGCTGAAAAAGGCATTACCAAAGCTGCGGAAGGTACCGAAAAAGGCCTGACTAAAGCGGCTAATGCCGTTTCGAACTTTTTCAAGTAAAACGTGAAATCGGCTAGGCCTAAAGCCGTTTAACACGTTTTCAACACATTTTTTTGTGAGCGATCTGAATTTTTACGCCCATTCCAGAATATTTTAGTTCAAAAAGGAGATGGGTTGTGAATAAGCTCTTGTTGTCTACGGCTTTAGTCACTTTGGGTGTCGGCTCTGCTTCGGCGGTAACTTGGAATCCGGTTTGCACGTCGAAAGGTCATACGTTGATCGCGTCTTCGGATCATTTTGAAATCTGTAAAAAGGCGACTTTTGACGACGGTTCTGCAAATAACGTAAGTGTTTCTGCAAGCGATGCGGAAGCGGCTCTTCAAACTCTCGAAAACATCTTTATCGTTTACCACGATTCCTTAAAATGGATGCTTCCGCAGCCGAGTTCGGCAGATGTTAAATACAAAAGTGTCGCCTATATTTTCGAAAATTCAAAAATGGCAGCCCTTTACGGCGGATCGAATGCGGAAGCCTGCATGAATGGGGAATGCTCCCCGGGACTTTGGCTTGGTAACGGATCCTTGTCGGATACATGGGGACTTGCGCATGAATATGCCCACGGGATGCAGGGAATCGCAGGATGGCTTGGCAACAATTCCCATACCGGCTGGATTGCGGAATCCCATGCGAACTGGATGGCGCACCAGGTCTATTCGACAGATGCGCATTATTGCTCCGAAGCTCTGATTAATTTCCCATATCTGTATTACGGATCCACGAGAGATCGTTATTGCAACTGGCAGTTCATGGAACATTTGAAGGAAGAATTCGGCGGTGGATTTGCTGGTGCTATGGAATTCAACCGGATTTGGACGGAATCCGTCGGAGACGATGGGACTTCTGCCCGTATGACGCAGACGCCGTTTACCGCAATGATGATGGTTTTTGACTGGAGTCTCGATTCTTTGAATAAGCAGTTCGGAAAGTTCGCCATGAAAAATGCGACTTTGGAATATGAATCGAAGAAGAAGGTTCTTTACAAGCAAACCTGGGGCGATTATGAATTCGAAACTCGCCGATCTACAGGATGGGGCGATATTTACCGCAGACATCCGCGGGTGACCATGTTGAACGTGCTGGATTCGGCAAATAACCGTTACATTTCGCCGAGCTATTGGGCACCGCAGCGTTTTGGCTATAACCTGGTACGCATTTACCCGGATTCGGCGGGGAAGGTGACCGTCAAATTCCGCGGCATTGTGCAGCATGAAAAAGTGGTGAACGGTTACACCTGCTTTGGAGACAACACGGATTATTACGATAAGGTTTACAAGTGGTGCAACTATTCGCCGGATACCATTCCGGAGGCGGCTAGCCAGTGGGCTTTTGGACTTGTTGCCGAAGGTTCGGACGGCACTCCCCGCTATAGCGAAATGCTGCTTGATACCGCCGGAAATATTTCCATCAATATGCAAAGTACGGACAAGGCTCTTTGGCTTGCTGTAACGGCTGCGCCTTCGGAAATGCACACGATTCTTTGGGATCAGTTCTATTACAGCATTTACCGTTACCCTTATATGATTGAAGTGGTGAACGGTAAACCGGAAGGCTTTGAAGAAAACGCATGGACTCCGAGCAATACTGCCAATTATTCTAGGCATGCAAACGGTGGCGGTTGGGTAAGCAAAAGCGCAAGCGTCGCATCTTCGGTTTACGTAGGTCCGAATGCCGTGGTGAACGGCGGAACGGTCAGCGGAGACGTGCGGATCGAAGACTTTGCTGTGGTAAATGGCGGAACGATCAGCGGTAACGCGATTCTTCGTGGACGTGCTTTGGTAACGAATGGCACCATCAGCGACAATGCAATCCTTGAAGAAGATGCGTGGCTTGTCAGCGGAAAAATTTCCGACAATGCGAAAGTGGGAGCGCTTTCGATTATTGTGAACAGTACCATTAGCGGAAGCGCTGAAATTTATGGTGTAATGTGGGCTGTTGCCGACAAAACGGTGACCGGAACGGCACAGTTGCGAGGCGATTTGGAAAATAACTTTACGCAGACGATTTCCAAGGGCGTATTTTACGGCATGGTCGATGACGGAATGCTAAGTAACGAAAATTACGGTGCAAATCGTACGGAAGCGATGACGGAAGCCACGGCGAGCATTGAAAATGCCACATGGTATGAAATCGAAGACAAGGTGGATTTGAAGAAGATTCCTTCGGTTGCGGAAAAACTTTCCGTGGCAAAAGTCGGTGAAAATCTTTACGTGAAGGTTCCGAATGCGGTGAATCAGCTGTACGTGCTAGATGTGCACGGTAAGGTGCTTTATGTAAAATCGGTGGCCGCTCGTGAAGCGAATGTGAACCTGCATGGCTTTGCGAAGGGGAACTACATTTTGATGGTGAAGTCTCCTGTAGGAATCCAGAGCGTACGATTTGCAAAATAGACGGTTCGAACCCCGTGGACGTTCCATGTTGGAATAAAGCGGGGGGCTTGAAGTCTTTTCAAAAATTTCATAAATTAGGCGTGTAATTCTGCGGGGGTGCTCTGGTTTCGACAGGGCTGCTGAAGCGTGAGTTGCGTGCCGAGGGTCTGGCTGGCCTCGTAAAAAAGCCGGAAAACAATAAGTGCTAACGAAGATTACGCACTCGCTGCTTAATTTATAGCAACGCTGGAACTTAAGTCCCTCCCACGGGCTTGAGATCTCCAGTCGCAATGTGGGATAGGATGTCATCATGTTCTGGGGTGATGTCCGAAATTTTACAGGACTGGCTGGAACTTGCGCCGACCTTCTTGGGCGTGAGGACCGGCGAGATCTTAAATACGAAGGGAACGCACGTAGGAATGAACGGGGACGTGGTTTTGGACAGGAGTTCGACTCTCCTCACCTCCATCTTCAAAACGGTCGCTCAATGGAGCGACCGTTTCGCATATTAAACGGACATTTAACGGACGGCTTTAAAGAATGCGCGGAGTTTTTCGGCGCTTTTTTTGCCGTGGGAAGCTTCGAGAGAAGTGGAAAGGTCCACCAGTTCCGGTTCAAAGCGGGCAACGATTTCGGAAATGTTTTCGCTTGAAATTCCGCCGGCCATCCAAAGCGGTTCTTTGGCACGTACAGCGTCTAAAAGGGAGTCGTCGATGCGTTTACCGGTTCCGCCGACGACATCGGGCACGTAGGCGTCCACGAGTGTTCGGGGAAGGCTGTGTTTGGAATTTGCAATCAACGATTCCGCTTCGGCTTGTGATTTTAACCGGACTGCTGCATAGTAACCGAAGTTTGCATTTTCCATTTCGGAAGGAATCGATACTCCGTGGAACTGGATAGCGTCTAAAACGCCTTCCTTTGCAAGAGCGAATGCAGTCTTTTCTTCGGCTGTACCGCGGTCAGCGACAACGCCTACGCAGAGAGGCGCTTTGTCTTTGAACTGTTCTTTTAAACGGCTCACGATGCGACGGGTGTCCGCTTCGTTTGTTTTCCGCGGACTGGGATTGTAAAACATGAATCCCAACATGTCTGCTCCGAGTTCCGTGGCAAGGACAGCATCTTCTTCGTTGGTGATGCCGCAAATTTTAACGAGGGGCTTGCCTGGGAAGTTCTTCCGGACTTCTTCACGCTTTTCTGCGAAAGTCTTCCAAAATTTTCCGTAGCCGTCTTGGGATGCGCCGAGGAAAGCGCTGACGAGATTCTTTGCGGAATCTGGCGATTTTGCCGCCGCTTCACCGATTAAGATGCCTTCAAAGCCCAAGCGGCGGGCGAAAGCGGCGTCGCTCGGTTCTTTGACGCCGCTTTCGAAAACGGCGCGAGGTCCCAGCTCTTTGCGGAATGCTGCCGGGATCAGCGGATCGATGTGGAAGTTTCTTAAGTCGCGGGCGTTCACGCCGGCGACGCATTCCCCGTCTTTTTGCACGAGCTTCAGCTTGCGAATGTCGTCTTCGGTTCGGACTTCCACAAATGGCGTCATTCCCAGTTCCCTTGCGCGGTTCGCCATGGCGCACAATGTGGAATCGTCCAGGATTCGGGCGATCAAAAGAACTGCGTCCGCTCCAAAATCGTATGCCACATCGACTTCTTCCGGGTAAAGTAAAAAGTCCTTTCGCAGAATGGCGCAGTTTGGAGCAGCTTCCGCGACTTTTAAAATGTCGGAGAGAGTGCCGTTGAAATAATTGGTTTCCGTGAGAACGGAAATGGCGCTTGTACCAGCTTCTGCATATTTGCGGGCGGTTTCTACCGGGTCAAGGCCCATGGCAATGTTCCCTTTGGACGGGGAAGATCGTTTGACTTCGAGGATCGTACCCGGTTTGGCAATAAAGGGGTGCAGCGGGCGAGTGCGCTTGGGACGTTCAAATCCAAAGCAGATTCCCAGACGTTCGATGTCGGCTTTGCGTTTGGCAACGATTTCGGCAAGAATGTCTCGACTCATAGATTCCTCTCAAACAAAAAGGCGACCCGAAAGAGTCGCCTTTTTTTGAAACGTTTTACCAGGCTTAAATGCCGAAAGCATCGTTAGCTGCATCAAGAGCGCTTGCGCTGTCCTGTGCCGGCTTTGCTTCTGCATTGACCTTCTGGATTTCAGCTTCCTTTTCCAATTTGCGAGCTTCTGCTTCTTCCTTGGAAAGGATGGTGAGCTTATCGCCCTTGAACTTATCCATCGCGATAGTGGTCGGCTTCATCGTAAGAGTGATGTAACCTTCACGAGCTTGATCGTTGATGAAACGAGCTTCCTGAGCCATCATGACCACCGCACGGAAAGTGGAACCCTTGCAAGCTTCACTAGCGTAGATGTCGTCAAGGTAAACGCGATGATTAGACATAAGCCACCTTTAAGGTTTTTTAGAAGAGGGAGAGGGATTCGAACCCTCGTTACAATTAAGTAAACACGCTTTCCAAGCGTGCGCCTTCAACCACTCGGCCATCCCTCCAAAGGATGCGTGCCAAATATAACTAAAATAGGCATTTCGTCAAGACGAAATGCCTAAAAAAGTGATTTTTTTTGAAAAAAAACTAAAAAATTTGACTTTTAGCGCTCCAAACGGCTCAATTCGTCGCAGACATCCCGGACGAGAGGTTCGATGGTCGCTGCGGAAAAGTCAAATCGGATGTTCGCCTTGGCAAAAAGTTCCGGCAAGGGACGGCTTGAGCCCAAAGCTTCAGCAGCAAAAAGGTCGTCGAGGCCCTTTTGGGGGTTCTTTTTGAAGTTTTCCCAGACTTGCAGTGCACCGAGCTGAGCAATACCATATTCAATGTAGTAGAAGGGCACTTCAAAGAGATGAAGCTGTTTCTGCCACAGGTAAGCTCTTTCATTGTCAAGGCCCGAGTAATCGATGCCGGAGTCGTAACGGTCCATGACGGAAAGCCACATTTCTTTGCGATCTTCGGCGGTGTGATTCGGATGGGAATACATCAAATGTTGGAAGGAATCGATAGAAGCGACCCATGGGAATAGCCAGATGATTTCTTCCAGTTCGTTTGCACGGCTGCGCTTAGCGTCTTCTTCATTTGTGTAGAATGGAGAAAGATCTGAGGAACCGATGAGTTCCATGCTCATGCTGGAGACTTCGGCGAATTCCGAAGGAACGTCGTGGTAAGCGGTCAGCGGAAGTGCTGAAACGCCGAACTGTTGGAAGGAATGACCGCTTTCGTGAAGCAGCGTGTAAATGTCTCCATCGGTACCGGCAGCGTTCATGAAGATGAACGGACGTTCGCTTTCTTCGAAGCCGATCTGGTATCCGCCCGGGGCTTTGCCCATGCGGCTGTCCGGATCGATGAGATGTTCGTTTTGCATGGTGCGGAACCAGGCGGAAGTTTTGGGCGAAAGCTTGTCAAAAATCTGGCCGACTTTTTCGATGAGTTCCGAGCCTGTTTTAAAAGGCTTCAAAGGCGGACGGGAAAGAGCGTCCACTTTGGTATCCCACGGGCGGAGTTTTTCCAAGTTCATCTTCCGGGCTTTGGACTTGTAAATGTCTTTCAGGTAGGGAAGAATGATTTTTTCAATGCTTTCATGGAATGTACGGCAGTCCGCCGGTGAATAGTCGAACCGGGATTTTGCTTTGAAAATGTAATCCAGGTAATCGTTATATCCGGAATTCTTTGCGATCTGGATGCGAAGCTTGAAGAGTTTGTCAAAAGCTTCGTCCAAACGTTCCTTGTCTTGCAAACGCCGAGTTGCGATTTTTCGCCAAGCGTCTTCGCGGACGTTGCGGTCCACGGAGGTGAGAAGGGAAGCCATTTGCTGGAGCGTTTTGGTTTCTCCTTCGTGTTCGACGCTCATTGTGCTCGTGATCTTTTGATAATCCTGAATTTCCGTAGCTTCTTTTGTGAAAAGAGGAATGTTTTCTTTGCGGAAAAGTTCAAGACTTGTGCGGACATCCCGCAGATATACGCCGAATTCGCTTTCCAGTTCGTATACGTTTGGATGTTCGATCAGTTTACGTTCCAGCTTGTTGTTGTATTCTTCACAAATGGGGTCGATGTTTTCGACAAAATCCATGTAGGCTTTGGCGATCGCTTCGTCTTGCGTGTGGGATGTCATGTCCACGTAGCGGCGGCAGCTTACTTCGGAAAGAACTGTAGTGAGCTCGTTCCACTGGAGAAGCCATGTGCGCAATGCGCTTCCGGTTTCCGGAATGTGTTCGGCCAAAAGTTTTTCGTAATAAGCGGTAACTTGTTTTGGATCGTCCGCTTTAAAATCGGCTGGAATAAAAGATCTTTTCATCATGCTTCCAAATTAGATAATTCTTGTAAAAGCCACGCTTCGTCGTGAATGGGGATGCCAAGTTCCTGAGCTTTGGTAAGCTTTGAACCGGCTTCTTCCCCGGCGAGAACCCAACTTGTTTTTTTGCTGACCGAACCGGAAACTTTTCCGCCGTTGTCTTCGATCATTTTGCGCGCAGTGTTGCGGTCAAGAGTCGGGAGAGTGCCCGTAAGCACGGCGGTTTGGCCTGCGAAATGGTCCTTGACTTCTCCCTTGAATTCTGTGGGAAGACCTTCCGAAACGAGAGTGTCCACTTCTTCCTTAAAATTCGGGTCGCGGAAAAAGTCGTATACGCTTTGGGCGATGCGAGCTCCGATGTCTGGAATGTCGGTCAATTCTTCAAGGGTTGCCGACTGGATTTTTTCGAGAGTGCGGAAATGACGTGCAAAAATTCGGGCTTTGGTGCGGCCGACAAAACGGATGCCGATTCCGAAAAGGAAATTTTCGAGGCTAAGGGATTTGCTTTTTTCGATGGCGTCGATGACGTTCTGGGCGCTTTTTTCGCCGACACGGTCAAGGCTTAGCAAATCTTCTTTTCGAAGTTTGTAAATGTCCGAAATTTTCGAAATCTTTTTGGCTTCGATCAGTTCTGCGATGAGGGCCGGTCCGAGATTTTCGATGTTCATTGCTTCGCGGGAGACGAAGTGTTCAAAAAGGCATTGTTTGGTGGCTGGGCAATGCAAATTTTCGCAGTGCAAATCGACAAGACCTTCTTTTTTTGCAATGGGCATTCCGCAGACCGGGCAGCATTCGGGCGGCTCGATGGGATGAGTTCCTTCGGGGCGTTTGGAAAGGTCCACTTCGATGATCTTGGGAATGATCTCGCCGCCTTTTTCGACGCCGACGGTATCGCCGACGCGAATTCCCAAACGTTCAATTTCGTCAAAGTTGTGCAACGTGGCTCGCTTGACCGTTGTACCGGCAAGCCAGACCGGTTCAAAGTTTGCAACCGGTGTAATGCGCCCTGTGCGTCCCACTTGGAAATCGATGGAATGCACCTGTGTGTATGCGCGTTCCGCTTTGAATTTGTACGCTAGCGCCCACCGGGGACTTTTGGCTGTGGAACCGAGTTCCTGCTGCAATTCCAGATCGTTCTGCTTAATGACCATTCCGTCGATGGGATAGGGAAGGGAATCTCGGCCTGCAAGGATCTGGTCCGAAATCTGCATGATTTCTTCGACGCTATGGGCAATCCAGAAATTGTTGGTGTGGAACCCGTAATATTCGAGGGTTTTCAAATTTTCGGAATGTTTTTTGTTTCCGATGTCGCCCGGAATGTGGTATGCGATAAAGCGGAGTTTGCGCTTTGCGCATTCTTTTGGATCTTTGAGTTTAAGAGTACCCGATGCGGTATTGCGCGGATTTTGGAATCCTTTAAGACCGCGGGCTTCAAGCTCGTCGTTTAGAAATTCAAATGTTTTGAATTCCATGTAGACTTCGCCACGGACTTCGATGTCTCCGTCGGGAGCGCCTAAAAGTTTATGGGGTACATCTTCGATGGTTTTGACGTTTGCGGTAACGTCATCGCCGACCGTGCCGTTGCCACGGGTCGCTGCTCGGACAAGAATTCCGTTTCGATAAGTCAGCGCCATGCTGATGCCGTCGATTTTTCGTTCGCAGATCCATTCTTTGGCGTTTGGAACACGGTCCAAGGCTTGCCGTATAAAATCGGCGACTTCTTCTTTGCTGTAGGCGTTGGAAATCGAAAGCATGGGGATTGCATGTTCGACTTTAGCAAAATCGTTCAGAAGGTCGCTACCCACTTTGCTTGTGAGCGAATCCGGATTTTTCCATTCCGGGTGGAGAGTTTCGAGGGCTTCCAGTTCTTTGATGCCAAAGTCGAAGTCCTGGTCGCTCATCGGAGAGAAACCGTCTTTGTAATATGCTTCGCTTGCTTCTTTTAATTGCTTTTGAAGTTCGCGGTACCGTGAAAAATCTGCGGAATTTTCTTGTGCCATGGTTAAAAAATAGCATTTCGAGTTTTGCTTTTCTATTTTATGCAGGATGAAGTTCTTAAAAAACATTTCCCGTTATTTCTTTGTTTTTTCTGCGGTGGCGGTTTCCGCTATTTTTGCGGCGACTCCTGTGGAATTTTATTCTGCCAAGGCTTTTTCTTCGGAAGCTCTTTTTGGAAAGTTGGATTCGATTGGTCGTGGTGCGACTTGGATGGAGTGGGATGCGGATGGCGTTCTCGATCCGGAAATCCGATCTTTGGTGAGTGATTCAAAGGGAAATCTTCGGCAGGACGTGGAACACGGCTGGTATTTAGGCCTTCCCGAAAAATCGAAATTCGCCGTGCTTCGCAAAAAAGGCTCGGGCGAAACTTTGACGTTTTACGACGTCCCTAAATTCACCACGAAAAAGGTTCCCCTGAAACTTTCGGAACCCTTAGATCCGAAGAAAGTTTTTCGCGACTACCGCGAAACTTTGCAAGGGCATTTTGTTCATTTGGATGATACCAATTTGCAGGTGACTGTGCGGGAAAATGAAATCCAGTTTTCTTACTTTAAGCCGGACGCTCAGGCTCTTTCTCCCATATTCCATTTTACTCAGCTGCCGGAGCATCAAAAACAGGCGGAAATTCAAACCCGTAGAGATTTTTACGCATATGAATATTCGTTAATGATCCAAGCGTTTATTGCGAGCACCCGAGGACTTTTTAATTGGCAAATTTGGCACTGGTACAACAAGGATTGGACAGTTCAGGCGCATATTTCCGACCGTGAAATTGCAGCGGTCCTTGCTTCGCCTGAGCAGGGAAAATTTGTTCGGATTTTCTTTGAAAAACTTTCGGACGGGGATACGGTAGAAATGCTTTCGAATGCCCACGGATCCTTTATTCTCACCATTCGACGGAGATAAAAGTGTCTTTATTTTTTGAAAAAGCTCAGGCGTTTTTTGAAACCGGTAAGACACTCGACGTGGATTTCCGTTTACAGATGCTGGAATCGCTTTACGCATGGATTCAAACTCATCAGTCGGAAATTGAAAAGGCTTTATTTCAGGATCTTTCCAAGTCGGGTTTTGAAGCTTTCATGACGGAAATCGGCATCGCCCTTTCCGAAATTTCTCATGTGAAAAAGCATTTGAAAAAATGGGTTCAAAAAGAAAAGGTCAAAACTCCCATTTCGCTGTTCCCGGCGAAGAGTTATAAGTTGTACAGGCCCTATGGTCCGGTGCTTATTCTTTCGCCGTGGAATTATCCGTTTTTATTGGCGGTAGAACCTCTCGTTTCGGCGATTGCAGCTGGGAATACGGCGGTTGTCAAACCGTCTCTTAAAACGCCCCACGTTGCGGATCTGCTTTTGAAACTTGCTTTGGAAGTTTTTCCGGACGCAGAAGTTCAAGTGGCGCTGGGAGATCACGCTCTTGCCGACGCTTTGATGGCGGAACCCTTCCAGTTCATTTTCTTTACAGGAAGTCCTCGGATCGGTCATCACGTGATGGAAATCGCTTCCAAAAATTTGACTCCGGTGGTTCTTGAACTGGGCGGAAAAAGCCCTTGTGTTGTGGATGAATCGGCGGACCTTGAACTTTCTGCCAAGCGAATTGCTTTTGGCAAGCTGATCAATGCGGGTCAGACCTGTGTGGCTCCCGATTTTGTTTTAGTGCAAAAAAAGGTTCAGCGGCGATTCGAAGAATTTCTTGTGAAGGCGTTTAAAACTTTTGCACCTCAGGGCGCAGAAACGGAATCCTTGCCAAGCATTGTGGATGATGCCCATTTAAATCGGCTGCAAAATTTTTTGCCGAGTGGAGAGGTTTTGCTGGGGGGAAGCTCTTTTGGAAAGAAGTTCGCTCCTACAGTCCTTTCGGATGTCTCTTGGGATTCTCCCGTGATGCAGGAAGAAATTTTTGGGCCGATTCTTCCGGTGCTTTCTTATGATTCGGAAGAAGAACTGTTGAAACGCTTGAACCGTTTGCCGCGACCCTTGGCCTTTTACATTTTTAGCGGAAATAAACGGTGGATTCGCCGGGTACAAAAGGAACTTCACTTTGGCGGCATGTGCGTGAACGATACGCTGATGCATATCGCTTCTTCGGAGCTTCCGTTTGGCGGAGTCGGTAACAGTGGCATGGGCCGTTATCACGGAGAAGCTGGGTTCAAAACTTTCTCACATGAAGAAAGTGTCCTTGAACGGGGAACTTGGCTCGATCTGGATTTCCGCTATCCGCCTTTTACGGATGCGAAGAAAAAATTGGTTCAATTCTTTTTGAAGTAAAATGCCCAAACGGACTGGTGTTGCGGATTTGCCTTTGCATTCGGGGACGGTTCCTCGGTGGCTTGCGGATCGTATGCGGGACATGGGACGTTTGATTGCAGAATCCATCGTTGAAAATTATGGCAAAAAAGAATTTTTGATTCGGCTGAGCGATCCTCTTTGGTTTCAGTCCTTTGGGGCTGTCCTCGGCATGGATTGGCATTCTTCGGGAATCACCACAAGCGTTATGTATGCGCTTAAACGGGGTTTGAATCCCATTGCGAAAGATCTGGGAATTCGTGTGTGCGGTGGGCGTGGAAAATATTCCCGGGAGACGCCGCAGGAGCTTTTGGAAATTGCAGAAGCCACAGGTTTAGATGGTTTTGCTTTGGAACGCACCAGTCGGCTTTGTGCGAAAGTGGACAATACCGCGGTACAAGACGGATTCCAGCTTTATCAGCACAATTTTATTGTGACCGATGAAGGGGACTGGGCCGTGGTGCAGCAGGGAATGAATTCCGGTGCAAGGGCTGCTAGACGTTATCACTGGTGCTCTTCGAATTTGAGATCTTTTGTGGAAGAGCCTCATACGGCTGTAATCGGAGAAAATCGCGGGCAGATTCTAAACCTGACAGCCCAACAGGCGAAAAGTACGCGGTCATCGATCCTTGAACTTTCCCGTGAAGATCCAACACGGATGATGCGAGAAATTTCGCAGATTGTTCAGCCGAATACATCCATCATCGTTCCAGCTCAGACCGACCTGTTTTTACCGACGCCCGATCCGATTGTTTTAAGCACGAACCGCAATTGCACAATGCCTTCCCACCATGAAGTTCGCCCTGAAGACGTAGATTTGAAACGCTTGGGAGGAGTCCTTGCTACCGCGTACGAATCCGAGCCAAAAGACTTTGAAAGCTTATTGCTTACGCCGGGGCTTGGACCTCGCACATTGCAATCCCTTACGCTTGTAAGTGAAGTTATCAATGGAACCCCTTCGCGTTTTAAGGACCCGGCCAGGTTCTCCTTTGCTCACGGTGGAAAAGACGGTCATCCTTTTCCTGTGCCGACTCGCATTTATGACGAATCCATTCGGATTCTGGGAGATTCCATTGAAAAGGCGAAGCTCGGGGATCGCGATAAAATGGAATGCTTGAATCGTTTGCACAAAACGCAGTTAGCGGTAGAACGGAACTGTTCACCGTTAGCTGATTTCGAAAAAACGCTTGAACATGAAAAAGCCCATTCTAAAGAATGGGGTGGAAGGACCGTTTCGGATTAAGAAAGATCCTTGTGCAACGCTCGGATAGCGTTTCCGCGGTGGCTGATAGGCTTTTTTTCGGCAAGTTCCATTTGGGCAAAAGTACGAGTTTCACCACTAGGAACAAAAAGGGGATCGTATCCGAAACCTTTATCGCCGACGGGAGCAAAGTTGATTTGTCCGCGGCATTCGCCTTCGTAAATTTTCGGTTTGGAAATTTCGTATTTGCCGTCTGCATTTCGGGTGACGGTTTGGTATGAAAGGGCACAGAAGTAACGGGCGCTGCGATCCGTGACGCCTTCGAGTTTTTTCATGAGCTTAACGTTATTCGCTTCGTCGTCTCCGTGATGACCGCAGTACCGTGCACTGTAGATTCCAGGTTCACCATTCAGGGCGAAGACTTCAAGACCGGAATCGTCGGCGAGAACGGTCGCTTCGATACCTTTTTGGGCAAGCCATTCTGCGGTGGTATTGGATTTGATAATCGCATTGGCTGCAAAGGAATCTCCATTTTCGTCGATGTCACCGTCAAAACCAATATCTTTCAAGGTTTTGAATTCGTTGTGTTCTGTTCCAAGGATAAAGGCAAAATCCCGAATTTTTCCGGGATTGCCGGTAGCAATCACAAATAGACGTTTCATTTAATTTTCGACCGTTTTTGCTGGTTTTGATTCCGGCGCAACGATAGCTTTTTTCCATTCAAGGATTTCACCGATGGTGGGCGTCATCACGTCAAAACCTTTTTGGCGCAGAGCTTCTGCATTTTTTAGCGGTGCGTCCCAACTGTGATTTGCCAGTTTGAATTTGGAATTGTGCACGGTCATGTAACGTTTGGCATTTAGATCTTTAGCGATTAAAGGCAGTTCTTGTGGCAGGGTGTGGATATTTGCCCAGTTTTCGTCGTACTGACCATTTTCAAGAATCGCAAGGTCTAAGTCGGGGAATTGCTTTCCGATGCGGGCGTAATGCGGACCATATCCGGAGTCGCCCCCGATGTAGATTTTACCGGAGGGAGTTTCTAAAACAAAGGATGCCCAAAGGGTTTTGGTCTGGAAAAGGCTTCTACCGGAGAAGTGTCTGGCCGGTAAGCAGTAGATTTTGAATCCGTCTGCAAAACTTTCGGATTCGTCCCAGTCCAGCTCGGTTAATTTGTTTGCAGGGTATCCCCAATATTCCAAGTGAGAGCCTACACCGAGTCCCGTTACCACGTGGTTTACGCGGTCCTTGATTTTGGGAACGGTTTCGTAATCCAAATGGTCGTAATGATCGTGTGTAATGATCAGAAAGTCGATGTCCGGAATGTCTTCGGGAGTATAGATTTGAGTTCCCGGAAAAGCTTTGTTGATGAATTGGAAGGGAGCTCCTGCAAAAAATACAGGATCTACAAGAATGCGTTTTCCTGCGGCTTGGATCATGTAGGAGGAATGTCCAAACCAGATGATCAAATCCTTGTTTTTGTCGAGCTTTGAAAGGTCTGTTTTGATAACCTTAATTTGTCCGGAATCGGGCACGGTGTTCGGGTGTTCCTTAAAGAGAAAGTCCCACCAGATGCTGAGCATTCCTTTGTTCTTTGCCATCATGGTGGTTTGGGTTTCGTTTTGAAAATGCCCGTCTTTGTAATTGGGGGATTTTTCAATGCGTTCCAAACGTTCTCCGCTTGGAATTTTTCCGAATTGGGGCTGATTTAAAATGCCGATACCTGCAATGCCTACAACGCCTACAATGGAAAGGATGACTAAAAACATGGAATCTCCTTGCGAATTCTTCTCTTTTCAATATACGATTTTGAGTTAACTCTAAGTCAAGGGTCGGATGCCCAGAAAGTTTAAAAAGCGAGAACCCCTCCGCTTTGAAGGGGCTCTCATAAAAGGGACGACTATAAGCCGGGTTTTGTGCCGGCCAAAGGTCGGCGATGACCATCTATCTGGATCCGCTATTACTAACGGCCTCAAGCAACCTACCCGAATTCCGGCTGGAAAAGGCTACCCAGGCACTCCGAAAAGTGCGGAATTCTGCTTGGTCTTGCACCGGATGGGGCTTGCCATGCCGTTTCTGTCACCAGAAACGCGGTGAGCTCTTGCCTCGCCATTTCACCCTTACCTCTTGCGAGGCGGTTTGTTTTCTGCTGCGCTATCCGTCGTATTTCTACGCCTGGACGTTATCCAGCATCCTGCCTTGCGGTGCCCGGACTTTCCTCCCTCGTATTCACGAGAGCGGCCATCCGTCGTCCCACTTCAAATGTAGCATAATTTTCTATCCTTTTAAATATGAAAAAAGCGTTACGTATTATTGGAATTGTGGTAGCGGTTCTGATTTTTTTGGGGATTGCTGCGTGTTTTATCGCTCCTAAGATTGCTAAGGGGTATGTCGAAGATCACGCAAAGGAACTCCTTGGCCGTCGAATGCAAATCGGAGACATTTCCTTTAACCCGTTCCGTTTTACTTTTCCATTGAAGACTTCGCCCTTTTTGAACCGGACGATTCCACACGGTTTGTCGCATTCAAACAGTTCTATGTGAATGCAGATCCGGCGTGCCTTTTGATCGGAGACATTTGCCTTTCCGAAGTCAAAATTGATTCTCCTTACGCTAGGGTCATCAAAAATGGAAACGCCTTCAACTTTAGCGATATTCTGGATCATTTGAATGCCGCAGATTCTTCGATGACACAGGTAAAAGCCCCTGATTCTTCCCAGGTGAACGTCGCCGATTCGGTGATGACTCAAGTGAACGCTCTTCCTTTTGGAATTTCCATTCAAAAGATTGCCATCCTTTCGGGAGATGTGATTTTTACCGATCAAGAAGTGAAATCGAATATTGAAATCAACGATTTTTCGGTGAAAGTCCCGGAGGTCTATTTTTCGAACCAGAATACATCGGCTGGTGTGAATTTGGAATTTGCAAGCGGCGGATCCCTTGGCGTCAATGCGGATTACAACATGGAGAAAGGGGATTTTGCGGTGAACGTGATCCTTTCCCGTTTCGCCATTGGAACCGTGAAGCCTTATCTTGAAAGCGCTTTGAATTTTAGCGACCTGTCGGGACTTGTGAGCGTGAACCTTTATGCTACGGGCAATGTGTCGGATGTACTTGCTTCTACGGCAAAAGGAACTGTGGTTGTAGAAGACGTTGTGCTGACGGAAACTTCGGGAAAGACCATCGGAGTTTCTCATATCGGTGTAGGCATTGCAGAAGCGAATCTTGCCAAAAATCGCTTTGTCATCGATTCCGTCGATGTGCAAGGGGCTTATGGGCACTTTGATCTGAATAAAAATTCGAATAATATTGAAGTCCTTTTAGCGGCGAAGAAAAATCCTTCGGAAAAAGATTCGACAGCAAAAAAGCCTGCGGAAGTGACTGCGTCAAAATCTCCGGTTCAAATCGATGCTCTGTTAAAAAAACTTTCCGTCTCCAACACGCGTTTTACGCTGAACGACAATACGATTCCGGGCGGCTTTTCGTACACGGTTTCGGGCATTTCGGTTCAAGCTTCGAACGTGGCCTTTGACCGTGAAGCGCAGGTGAACGTGAATGCTGTCCTTCCCCGAGGAGGTTCTGCCAAGGTTTTTGCAAAACTCGTTCCTGCGGACCAGACTTCCCTCAAGGCGAACATTTCGGTGAAGAATGTCAACATGGCGGATTTTTCCAAGTATTCCGAACATTACACGGGATATCCGTTGACCGCAGGCTCTTTCGGTTTTGCATCGGACAATGTGATCGACCATTATAACGTCGATAGCAAAAATATCATCGATATTTACAATTTGACGGTGGGCGATAAGCCTTCTTCGGCGAATCCGGAATACATGGTTCCCATGAAAGTGGCTCTTTACATTTTGAAAGATAAAGATGGAAAGATCTCTTTTGACGTTCCGGTGAAGGGAAACTTGCAAGATCCGGAATTCTCTTATGGAAGGATCATTTGGCAGACCGTGATGAATTTGATGATCAAGGTCGCCCTTTCTCCGGCAAAGCTTCTCCTTGGATCTTCCACCCCCAGCGATTTTGCTTTTGAAATTGCCGCAGATGATTTTACGAGCGAACAGTACGGCATAGCTCAGGAGTGGACAAAAGTTTTAACGTCTAAACCGGGCTCAAAGCTAACGGTTCTTCAGGTATACAATCCCAAAAAACAGTTGGAAGCCTTTGCTCTTGGCGAACAGAAAATTGCATATTATAAATCGGTAACCGGGAAAACGAATCTGACCCCTGTCGATATGAAGTCCGCATTAGAAGCAAAAGAAGACGAAGGATTTAAGCAGTTTGCTGCCACGTGGCAACGTCCTTCGGACGACGCTTTGACTTTGCAGCTGAATTCTCTTGCCGAAGCCCGAAACGCCAAACTTTTGAAAGCGTTGAGCGCTCAGCCGGGAGTCACTTCAAAGAATTTGAAAGTGCGCATGGCAACGCCTGCCGAACGTGCTTCGATCGGTAAAAAATCCTTATTCCGTATGATGGTGGAACTTCCGTGATCATTCTTTTTGTTTTGTTGCTTGCCGTTTTTGCGGGGGCGAGTACTTTGCCCGAAGCGGCTTTTAGCCGTCCCACAGCGGATTCTTTGGCGTATTTCCGTGTCGATTCCATTGTGGTGATCAATGGTGATGCTTTTGACGATTCTAAAGCTTATTCGTGGGTGGATAGTCTAGTTTACGATATCGGTAATGGAATTCACTTTGAAACGCGGAAGTCCGTGGTAAAAAAACTGCTGCTTTTTGACGTGGGCGACCAGGTGAATTTGTATGAATTGATTGAAAGCGAAAAAAATTTGCGTTCCCAGGCGTATATCGCCGATGCAAAAATCACCCGTGAAATTTCTGTCGATGGAAAAAATATTCTCTATGTGAAAACGAGCGATACATGGACGCTTTCCCCGGCGATTTCCGTAGGGCGCCCTGGAGATGGAGGTCTTGAATATGGCATCGGAATTTGGGAAAATAACTTCTTAGGTTTTGGACAGACCATTGGCTTTTACTATTCCCACGATGACTACCGCGATCGCATCATGGGGCTTTACAACAACAGCAATTTCTTGTTCCGCAACAACCGATTTGAAGTTTCCGTTTCAGACAATACCGACGGTTATACTCATTATGCGACAATGTACTTGCCTTATCTTTCCCGCCAAAAAAACGAGTGGGCTTATACGATTGCAGGCTATACCGATAAGCAAGATACCAAGTACTATTGGACAGGCAAGTTGCCTTCGAAAAAAACTTCCTATGCGGTCACCGATAGCGTTAAAGAATCGTTGCCGAATTACAACCGCAAACATGGAAACGCCGTTCTCCGCGTAAACGGGATGGAAGAAGATTCCGCTTCTTTTCGGATCGGGCATTCTTTTGGCAGCGAAGAACTGAAAATTTATTTGGGACTGAGTTATGATTACCACCGACTTGGACGCTCCTACCAGTCGGTGACGCCTTTTCGGTTTGTGGACGACAGTACGGTTTATGCGCTTGATTCCTCTGCCATTGAAGACTGGATTCCGGAACAGCTGGATTCCCGATTTGGAGCGAACATTACATTTTCACGTATCCGTTATGACCGTTTAACGAATTTTAAACACGCCAAGTGGACTGAAGACATTGATAAGGGTTACAGCGTGAATGTGGGAATTTCCAAGAACTGGAAAGCCCTTGGGGCGATGGATGATGACGCCCGTTTGGATTATAAAATTTACCTTGCGCTGGGATCCCGGATGCACCATTTGATGTTGAATGCCAAGTCCCATTTCTACTTCAATTCCGATACAAGACGGGATATTTATGAATACGCTTCCCTGGAATATATTTGGCGTTCCAATGAATGGTTTTCGACACAGCTAGGCAGTTACATGGATACGTATAAACGTTCCGCCTACGGAAGGCAACTTTCGCTAGGAGGATATTCCGGGCAGGAATTCTACGGCTTCCCTTCGTACCTTTACACGGGGCAGGCCCGTTTTTACGGTCAAATCGAAGAACGTTTTTTCCCTCATTTTGAAATCGGAACGGTAGCCCCTGTTTTTGCTGTATTTTTTAAGGCCGGTGAAACGACCGCAAGCATTCATGAATTTGAACCCCGAGACTTGACCTATGTCGCCGGTTTTGGAATTCGGTTTGCCATGACCAAATCGGTGTCCGGACTTGTGAATCATTTGAATTTTAGCTGGCCGTTGAACGGCCCCCTTGTTTCTGCGAAGCCGCGAGTCGGCTTGATCGCTTTGCTTTCCCTTTAAGGATTTGAGGATTTATGCATCAAAAGCGTTATCTTGTGGAAATTGCAATCGGTGTCATTTCGGTGATACTCGGTGCATGGATCAGCTTTCTCGTGTGGAGAGAAGGCTATTACGTGGGAGCGTTGATGCTCGTTGTGACTGGGCTTATTACGGTTGTGCTCGGTGTAAAGGAATATACAGGAAAAAAAGGATCCCTGCTTCAGGAATCCTTCCTAAAAATTTTGCGCCGTACTATGATGTTCCTCAACACGATGCTTTCCATCGTCGTCGTGGGAACTTTGATTTCGATGCTTTAATGATTGGCCGGTTGGAGCTTCGAAAAGAGGCTCTGGTACTTGGAAGCGTCGATTCTCTTGTACTTGGAAATAATGGTGCCGAACTGGTAGAATGCGGAATCGCCTTTGACGCGCATGTAGAACGGCATATCAAGAGAATTCTTTCCGGTTAAAACGGAGTCACCTTCGATGCTTGCAAAAAGATCCCCGTTGATATTGCGGATCGTGTAATTGTTTTCGCCAGGTTTCGTCTGGAAAACTTCAAAAATCATATCTTCTTCGCCTTGCCAGTAACCGGTAAAGACAGGCTTTTCCTTGGAGCAAGAAGCTAAGTAAGCAAGAGCGGTAAGTGCAATAATCCATAAAAGTTTTTTCATAGAGTTCTCCATTGGTCTCCTTAAAATAATAAAAACTCTTCTAAAAAATTTTATCTTTTTTGTATGCAAAAGTTTATTCTCTTTTTGCTATTGCTTTGTACTTTTGTCAATGCGGAATGGGGACAAAAAGATGTACACCGTTTACTGCTCAAGAGGACGAATCAAAAAGACGGGGTATATACTGCCAAATTGGAACCGGTGATGGACACGGCTGGCCTCGTTGTGGTTGCCGAATATCACAAAGCGATGGGGGATTCTTACCGCCCGACCATTACCAGTGCAAACGATTTCAGCTGGCATGGGAGATTTTCCAAACATTACCTGAATTTGGCATTGGATTTTCGCATTCGGGACGTTCCGTTTCACAAACGTTCGGAACTGGTTTTAGCCATAAAAAAAGCGCTGGGCGAGCGCTTCCTTGTTCTTTGGGAAGATGCCGGAACCTTAAATGAACATCTGCATATAGAGTTCCGGCCTTCGGAATAGACTATTTGGCGTCGGCACAGCAGCGGAAGCCCACAAAGGCATACTGGTTCTGGGGATAGAAGCTGTATTTGGAATCGGTGCACTGGCTCTGATTTTGCGTATCCCAAGCGCCGCCTGCCACAAGAAAACGGTTGGATACATCTTTAGCCGGAGTATCGGTCCATTCCCAAAGATTTCCGTTCATATCGTACATGCCATACCAGCTGCGGCATTGTTCCTTTCGGCCTGCACGACGGGCTTTGGACGTGTTCGTGTTGCACTTGGATGGCTTGTAAGTTGACCCGTAGGAATAGCGGAATCCATCTTTTCCCTTGCAAGCGGCAGTCCATTCGTCAAAACGGCAAAGTCTTTTTCCAGCTTGTTCACAAAGGGCTTTTGCCTGGTCGTGAGAAACCATGTCTTTGACGACTGCATCGGCTTGGTTTGGATATTCATAGGCGTCTACGCAGACGGTCTTACCGTTAACAGGTACCGGGTAAGCGTTTTTTCCGCACACGTTATCGCTTGCCATATCGTAATGGACTTTTTGCCATGGAGAACGGTTCCCTGCGGAGTCTTCGGCCAGGTAGTATACGTCACCGGTTTTGTTGTATTCCACCGCTTTGGTCAATTCTTCGATGTGGTTTGTGTCTCCTACGGAATAGAAAGTTTTGCACTTGTATTCATCGCATTTGACCTTGAGCTGGATCGGTTCGTAATAGCGGCCTTCCGGAGGAACGACTGTCGCTTCGGGGGGAATCGAATCCCTGTTTGCATAGGCGATGCTGTCGGCTTTTCTTAAACTGTCTGCCCGGGCGACGCTATCGGCGAAGGCTTTGCGGGCGAGTTTCAAACTGTCTTCCAAGGCTTTTTTTTCGCGGGCAAGACTATCGCGGATTTCCTGTCTGCGCTTTGCGATGCTATCGAGGCGCGCCTTTTCTTCGGGAGAAAGTTCTTTCGGAGGCTCGATATTTGCAATGCTATCGTTATAACGCTGAAGGCTATCGGCACGCAGAGCTTCGAGGCTATCCATGTAATGCTTTAGACTGTCGAGACGGTGATTGTCGTAAGCAGAAATGCTATCCAGCATAGCTTCGCGTTCCGCAAGCATTTCGGATTTTAAATTGGAAAGCTGACATTGGACGATAAAAAGCGTAACAAGCAGCAGGACCATGAGAATGGATATGGTCAGCCGATATTTTCTTCTGCGTTTGCGATCCCGTTCGGATACTTTTTTTTCGTTGTCAGTCATAAGTCTCTCGTTCAAAAATTTTCAAAAGGGAATTTTATTTTTTGCTGGTGTCGCCTTCAAAAAGGTCATGCCAATGGCGTTTGATTTCTTCTTCGACTTCTTTCACGCTTAATTTACGACGCAAGGAAGTTCGGTAGGCGATGGAAATGTAACCGGTTGCTTCGGAAACGACGATCACCATGGCGTCGCTTTCGGCAGCAAGGGCTTTAGCGGCGCGGTGTCGCATGCCGTATCCGGAATCCTGTTCCGAAGTAATCGCAGGCAAAGGAAGAATACAGCCCGCAGCCACAATACTATGGCTGTTCAAAATTACAGCACCGTCGTGGAGAGCGGAATTGGGGAAAAACAACGCACGCAAAAGGCGCGAACTGATGCGGGCGTTCAAAAGTTCACCCGTGTCCGCATAATTGCGAAGTCCCACACGGTTTTCAAGAACAATCAGCGCACCGAACTGGTTTTTTGCCAAGTCCTGTACGGCTGCACCGATTTCTTCAGCAACCAGTTCCAGACCGCTTTGATGAAAGAAAAGGTTCTTTAAATTCATCCTTCCCACCGACTGGCCGATACGCGTAAGCGCTCCGCGGATTTCCGGCTGGAAAAGAATCACAATTGCGATAATTCCAAGAGTTGCCAAGTTGCTCAGAAGCCATACGACTGTGTGGAGTTCCCACCACTGCGCAAGGAACCATCCGATGAGCAAAAGCCCACCGCCCACAAACATCTGCACGGCCCGTGTTCCGCGGAACAGCAGAAAAACGTAATACGCCACAATCGACACGAGGAAAATGTCGAGAATGTCGGCAAAACGAACGTCGATGACTCCAAACAACTTAAACAGATTCATTTCGGAACGCCTTTAAGAGTTGAAGGGATTCCACCGCTTCCTTTACATCGTGGACGCGGATCACTGTAGCTCCGCCGAGAGCTGTGAAAATTCCGGAAACGACAGTCGGAATTAAACGGTCACTGGTTTCAAGGCCCTGAATTTTTCCGATATAGGATTTGCGGGACATTCCGTAAAGAACGGGGAAGCCTGTATCGACAAAGGTTTCCACGTGGGAAATCAAGTCGAGATTGTTTTGCAAATCTTTTCCAAATCCGATGCCCGGATCCAGGCAGATGGTTTTGGCATCGACTCCTAGATCTGTCAACTTTCGTGCAGCCAAGAGAAGCTCTTCTTTGACTTCATCCACGACGTTCGTGTACGGTTTGAAGTCTTGCTGCATAGTTCCAAAGTTTCCGCGCATGTGGTTCAAAACGCTGGCGGCTCCGGTTTCGGCAATGGTCTTTGCCATGTTCGGGTCGGCGGCAAGTGCGCTGATATCGTTAATAATGTGCGCACCCGCCTTCATGCTCTCTTTCGCGACTTCGGATTTGATCGTATCGATAGAAATCCAGAACTTTCGCGTAGAAAGCAGAGGAACAAGTTTTTTCACAAGGGGAATCACCCGGTCGATTTCTTCGGCTGCGGAAACGGATGCGGCTCCCGGACGGGAACTTTCTCCTCCGATGTCGAGAATTTCTGCGCCTTCGTCAAGAAGTTTAATGGCATGTGCATAGGCGGCTTCTAACGTGTTATGCTTTCCGCCGTCAAAGAAACTATCCGGTGTGACATTGACAATTCCCATGACTTTTGTCGTGGGCGTTCCGGAAATCAGATCGTTTCCGATTTTCCAAGCATTGGAATGGGACTTTGTCAAAGAATCAAGGAACATTAAGCTTTTTCTCCTTCGCCTTTATCTGCGATTGGAGTCTCGGGAATGATTTGCGTTGGAGCGGGGGTCGGACGACCCGGATCAGGAGGAGGTTCTTCCGCCTTCTTTTCTTCTTCCCGCTTCTTCGCCATTTTTTCTTGGAAAAGGTAAGAACGGCTCTTTTTGGAACCTTCGAGCTTTTCTCCAGCGAGGACGCGATCGATTTCTTCGCGGTCAAGAACTTCGTTTTCAAAGAGGGCGTTGCCAAGGAGATCGAGCTTGTCGCGGTTTTCGATCAAAAGCTGCTTTGCTTTTTCGGCAAGGCCCTTCACCAGGCTGTTGATCGCTCCGTCGATCGCTTCCGCCATCTTTTCGGACATTTCTTTTGGCTTGCTGATTTCGCGGCCAAGGAAAATTTCTCCGTCATTGCGGGTGTAGCAGAGAGGCCCAATGGTTTCGTCGAAACCCAATTCCGTAACCATGCGGCGTGCGAGCTCCGTCGCTCTTGCAATGTCGTTAGAAGCTCCCGTGCTTTGATGGTTAAAGCAGATGAGTTCTGCAAGTCTTCCCGACATCAAAATCATGATGTTTTCTTCTGCGGCTTCCTTGGACATGGATACGCGGTCCATTTCCGGAAGGGACATAGTCACGCCTAGAGCGCGTCCACGCGGAATGATCGTGATCTTGTGTAGTGGATCCGCATGTTTGCAAAGAAGGGTCATCAAAGCGTGGCCCGCTTCGTGGAATGCGGTATGGCGCTTTTCTTCGTCGGACATGAGAAGCGTGCGGCGTTCCGCACCCATAGCGAGCTTGTCACGGGCTTCTTCAAAGTCTTCCTTGGTCACCTTCTTGTTATCGAAACGAGCGGCGAGAAGGGCAGCTTCGTTGATCAAGTTTTCGAGGTCCGCACCGGCAAGGCCCGGAGTTCCGCGGGCGATGTCCTTCACGTTCACGTCGTCAGCTAAAGGGACTTTGCGCTTTTTCAAGTGGACGCGCAAAATTTCTTCACGGCCTTTCAAGTCCGGAAGTCCCACGGTAATCTGGCGGTCAAAGCGTCCCGGGCGAAGCAGAGCTTTGTCGAGAACGTCCGGACGGTTCGTCGCCGCGATCAAAATCACGCCTTCGTTTGCCGTAAAACCGTCCATTTCAACGAGCATCTGGTTCAACGTCTGGTCACGTTCTTCATGGCCGCCTCCAAGACCTGCACCACGCTGGCGTCCCACGGCATCGATTTCATCGATGAAAAGGATGCAAGGGGCACTCTTTTTACCCATGTCAAAGAGATCGCGGACACGTGCTGCACCCACACCGACGAACATTTCAACAAAGTCCGAACCCGACATGCTAAAGAAAGGCACTCCAGCTTCCCCGGCCACTGCACGGGCAAGAAGGGTTTTACCCGTACCCGGGGGACCGACGAGCAAAGCTCCCTTTGGAATGCGTCCGCCAAGAGTCGAGAACTTTTTCGGGTCCTTCAAGAATTGGACGATTTCTTCCAAGTCCGCTTTAGCTTCGTCGCAGCCTGCCACATCCTTGAACGTCGTTTTGGTTTTGCCGCTTTCGTTCAGCTGACGAGCTTTGCTTTTGCCGAACGAGAACATTCCCATGCCGCCTTTGCTACCGCCCGTTTGACGGGCCATCATGTACCAGAAGAAGGCGATCAAAAGGATGGCCGGGAGGAATGCAAAAATGCGGTCGATCCAGCTTGTGGTTTCGTGCTGCACGCGTACCTTAATTCCCTTGTGAGCTTCCCAAGCGTCGATTTGGGCGCTGGTCAAGTCTAGGACGTGGCTCGAGAAAGCGACTGTCTGATTGGAATTCGGCTTTCTACGGGCGAGCTTTGAAAGAAATCCCTGCTGCTGTTGCTCCTGAGCGATTTCTTCTTCGGTCATGGCACGGGTACCTTCGACCATAATCCCGTCGAGGGTCCGCTGGAGTTTTAAACTCTTGATTTCCGTCGTGGAATCGTTCATCATGGCGAAGAAATCCGTCCTTGTCAAATCCAAGGAAGTTTCGTCGCTGTAAAGGCGCATAAAGAAAAGCACCATCAAGAGCATTGTCGCAATCAGGAAAAAGTTCCTGTTGTGGAACGCCGATGGGGCTTTAGGCTTATTACTCATAAGTTTCCTTTTTCCTAGGTGGAATCCCGTAAATCTGCAAAACCTGATTCCCATCGGCTAGGACCGGTAGGGAATCTCTTGCAAACTGCGGAACGCCATTTTCTTCAAACCACTTTTTGAGACTTTTGGACATTGCCTTCGAAGGAGTATAAATGTCTCCTTTTTGACGCATACGCCAAGTTCCCAAAAGGGAATCTTTTTGGGAAATAAGATACAAATTGTGGGCTTCGGAGTCTTGCTTTGTATGGCAAAACCAAAGGATATGGCGTGATTTTTCAAAAATCAGGGCTTTGCCGTAGGCCGTAAAATTCGAATCAAAATGGAATCCTACCGGAAATTCGAACCCGAGGCTTTGCAGCCACATGCGAAGAATTTCTGCAGCGCCTGCTGGACTTTTTTGCCGAAGTTTTTCCCATGCGCTGTCGTGCAGGGCAAGGGTGAACTTGTAAGGCGAAATCTCTGCGGGAAAGGGCCACAAATTGGAGGGCACAATGTAAGGATCCAAGGTGCGTTCTGCGCAGTGGAGAATTTTTTCGTAAGCGGATTTTCCGAGTTCCGCGATACGGCAAAGCTGTTCAAGTGCCCCAGGGTTTGCGGACTCGATCTGTGGTAAAAGTCCGTGGCGGATGGAATTTCTTGAAAAGGATGTGTCGGCGTTGGTTTCGTCTTCGCACCAGCTAAGTTGATTCTTGGCGGCATAGGCTTCGATATCTGCCTTTGTCACGCTTAAAAATGGGCGAAAGACGCCGTCTTCACGGAACTCCTGAATTCCGGAGAGCCCCCTTAAACGGGATCCGCGCCGTATGCGCATCAAAAGGGTTTCTGCCTGGTCATTGGCATGATGGGCCGTGAAAATGACTTGGGCCCTTGCGTTTGGGCTGCCGGCAATTTCAAATAGCGCTTTGTAACGGGCTTTGCGGGCGTTCTCTTCAACTGAGCCGGAACTTTTTAAGGCTTCACCATCTAAATGCCGAACATATAGCGGAACTTTCAACTGATGAGCAAGTTCTTTGACAAATGCTTCGTCCCGGTCTGCGGTTTCTTTTCGAAGCCCGTGGTGAACATGGGCAAGTGCGATCCATTCAATTCCAAGAGCGGTTTGATTCCTTACAAAGTAATGCGCTAGGCAGACGGAATCAACACCACCGGATACAGCCAAAAGTATCCGTTTCCAACCGCGCCTCCGAATTTTTTCTACGACAAAATCAAACAATTTGCAAACCAAGTGAATCAAGGGCGAATAGCCCCGAAGCCTTATTCACACTTCTTGAAGAAGCAGGAACGTGCTCCGGTGTGGCATGCCACCTGGGGACCCTGCATTCGCACTTCAAAAAGGAGCGCATCGCTATCGCAGTCGGCGTACCAATTGACGACGGTCATCACGTTTCCGCTGGTGTCGCCCTTGTGCCAGTATTCCTTTCGGCTGCGGCTCCAGAAGACCATTTCACCACATTCGTTTGTACGGCGAAGAGCTTCTTCATCCATCCAGGCCATCATCAAAACGTCATGTTTGTCTGCATCCTGGACAATTGCCGGGGCCAGTTTTTTTCCACCGAATTCCACTTCGAATTTGACTTCTTTGATCAGATCTTCAAATTTCATGATGATATCCTAAGAGCGTACTTGGCCTTCGCCAATTAAAATCCATTTATAGGTGCAGAGGCTTTCAACGCCCATGGGACCGCGGGCGTGAATTTTGTCTGTAGAAATTCCGACTTCTGCGCCAAGACCGTAAACACCGCCGTCTGCAAGGCGTGTACTGGCGTTGACCATCACGCTCGAAGAATCCACGTTGGCAAGGAAGAATTCCTGCACGGCTTTGTCTGCCGCAATGACGGATTCCGTGTGACGGCTGGAGTACTTTTCGATATGGTCGCAGGCTTCTTTGACATCCTTGACAAAGCGAATGCTGAGTTTGAATGCGAGATACTCGTGATGGTATCCGTCGTCTTCTTCGAAGTCCTTGACATCCGCAAGGCGGACCTGCGTTTCTTTGTCGCCAAAAAATTCCACCTTCTTTGCACGGAGAGGGTCAAGAATTTTATTCACGTCGGCGTCAGAAAGTTCGCTGTTCAAAAGCAGCGTTTCCATCGTATTGCACGTGCCGCAGCGCTGCGTCTTCGCGTTTTCCACGATGGTTTTCGCCATGTCTATGTCTGCGGACTTGTCAACGTAAATATGGCAAATGCCGTTAAAGTGTTTGATAACCGGAATGGAGCTTTGATCGGTTACCGCGCGGATCAGGTTTTCACCGCCACGAGGAATCACGAGATCCAGATAGTCGCGCATTTTGAGCAGCGCACCCACAATGTCGTGGTCCGCATATTCCACCAGTTGAACCGCATCCGGATCTACGTCAAATTTTTGCAGTGCATCGCGGAAAATTTTGGCGAGGATTTTCGAAGAATAAAGGGATTCCTTACCGCCTCTGAGAACGACTGCGTTTCCGGCTTTAAAACAAAGCGCTGCACCGTCGATCGTCACGTTGGGACGGCTTTCGTAAATAAAGAAAACGCATCCAAGGGGAACGGTTACTCGGGAAATGTCTACGCCGTTATCAAGCTTGCGCTTTTCGAGAATTTTACCAAGAGGATCCGGGAACGTTGCGATTTGTTCCACGCCAGTTGCAATGCCTTCCAAACGTTCGTGATTTAACGTTAGACGGTCATATTTAGCCGGAGTCAGCTTGTCTTTGAATGCGGCGAGGTCCTTGGCATTTTCTTCGAGAATCATTTTCTCGTTTTCGCGCAAAGATTTAGCTACTTCAAAGAGAACTTTGTTTCGGATGTCCGCATTGACCGTGCGAATGCGTGCAGAAGCGGATCTGGCCTTTTGGGCAAGATTCAAAGCATATTCTTGGATTTCTTCTAAAGTCATATCGGCAAATTAGCAATTTTTAAGCACCGCGTTTTTACTCCAAAAAGAATGTCCTGTTTTTCTGACGACTTGTGAAAACGTTCGCTTTCGAGAGGGAGAATTCTTTTTTGGGGAAGAAAAGTTTCGTTTCGGGACTCCCTTGTCTCAAACATTTTTTTTCAATCGTTTTTTAGAAGAAATCAATTGGAAAATGTATGTTTTTTTTTACATTTCGCGGCGGTACGCCTTTTACGAATCAAATAGTTGGAGGAAAAATGAATAAAAAACTGATTTTTGCAGTAACGTCTCTTGCAGCGATGACTCTGATCGGCTGCTCAAATTACACTCGCAGACCCTATACGGAAATCCCTCTCGCCGAAGGGGAAGAAGAGGTCGCTCCGACCGAATTCTGTGCTTTCGAAGATTTCCCGAAAGATGTCCCGTTCAAATATGTCCACGCCGTTAAAGCTTCGAAGATGGTTTATGCCGATCCGAAATCCTTGCGCCCAGCGATTGAAAAAACGGTGCGTAAGAGAGGTGGAAACGCCGTCGCCAATTACCATGAAAATATTCGCTTCGGCGCCTTCTCGCTGACTATAGTGCGTCCTGTTGCAAGCGGGGATGCCATCACCATTTTGAATACGCGAGGCAAGACTTGCGAAGAAATGGGCGGCCAATCTTTTACCAAGTAACTCCCAGGCTACCGCTCATGCGGTAGCCTTTATAATCGCCGACGTAAAAGCTTTGGGTATAATTTGCCCAAAGCCATTCAAAGGGGTTGAACTTCAATCCGAAGCCGTATTCGCGGTACCGAAGCGTGGTTTTATCGGCTAGGAAGGTTCTATCCGTGGCGTCGTAAGGCGTATGGATGTCGTGCAGGTTCCCTCCGAATGCGGTATCTTTTGCAACGCTCGACGCAAATATTTTGACTTCGAAATCTTGGTATGCGCCGCGGACTTCGGTGTAAAATTCGCGGGAGTTCGGACCCAGATTCGACCCGAAGCTTTGACCGTAATGCGTGTAAGAATAACCGGCTCCCTTGTGATGGGTATAGACCCAAGGCTCGATCCACGTAAATTCCGAAAAGTAAGAAAAGAGAATGGGACCGATTTTGCGGTTGTCCGTTCCAAGTCCAAGGCTCGCCGCCCATTTGTTTCCCCACCAGGAATCGTCGAACATGCTGGTGACTTTTTTCATGTCGTCCCACAGAAGTTCGCCGTAGATTTCCCAATTTGGAATCGTTTTGATGCTCAAATCAAAACTTAAACTGGTGTTTTCCAAATCGCCGGTATAGTGCTCGGCAAAAATATAGGGTATAAAGGGAGCTGCATAAATCCATTCAAAGTCCCGGCTTGTGCTATCGGCATCTGCATTCGGATTGGATCCGTTATTTTCGACGGTAGAACCGTATACGATGGTTTCGCTAAAAGCAAAGTCGATGTCAAAAGGAAGCGAAAGGTTTAGGCGGTGTGCATGAAAATACTTGGCTTTGTGCTTGTCGTGGTAAAGTTTGCCAGCGTATTGCGTGTAAGTCACTGGGCCAATGTCGAATTCATAGCCGATGTAAGGCGTCGGGGCTGGCGTTGCAATGCGGTCGGTGGAATCCATCCAAGGTCGATAAACGTGTTCGTTCCCCCGCAAAACCAGTTTGTTTCGGCGAGCCGGTCCCCACGAAAGGTAATCGACTCCGCCCATGATCCGCGCATATTCGTTAAAACGGTATTCGCTGGAAGCTGTAAAACTATCCCAGGTTCTGGAACTGGGGCTTTGTACGTTGTAAGGAAGCCCGTTATACGGATTGTACGCCTTGTCTTCATAGGTGCGCGTTGTGCGATCGCTCATGACGCTTGCACTGGCGTGGAATGTGAAGTTTCGGGTGATCGCGCCGTTTATGTACAAATTCACAAAGAGACTGTTTTCGATATGCTTATCGTCGTCTTCGGAATTTGTAAAACGGGAAACTGACGTGGAATCGCCCAAAGTCCCGCGGATCTTAAAGTAGGCTGTAGAATCTCCGAAGCCAATATGCCCAGGTTCTGTAGCAAAAGCAGAAACTGCGGAAAGCGTAAAAAGCAAAGCAATCAAAATGTGATTCATTTTTTGAATCCTTTAAACCCTAAAGAAAATAGCAAAAGTGCGGCATGGATCTTCGCGTTATCCCGGGCCGATTTCTTCAAAATGCAAAACGGCAAAAGCATCCCGATCCGTAAAAGGCTCCGGACAAAACGGAATGAACGGGAAAGCAGCGCACCGAAGAATCCGAAATGTTTACGATAAAAATAAAGCTGGGAAGAATCGTGTTGCAAACTGCGGGACAAAACGTTTTTAGCGGAACCGCCCCCCAGGTGAACGATTTGCGCATGGGAGTTTAGCAAAAAACGGTATCCGAGTTGGGAAGCCCTGTAAGCAAAATCCTGATCTTCGTAATACATAAAAATGTGTTCGTCGAACATTCCCACTTCCTTGAATGTTTGAGCGGGCATGAACCAGCATACAGCATTGATCCAATCGTTCAAAAGAAAATGGGAATTGTCTACAGCTTTTGCCGTTCCATGCAAATGCTTGTCTGCGCCACGGACCGTTCGAAAGGCGTTCAAGAAAAATTCCCCGTGGGAAAGAAACCGGTAATCTGTGCGCTGAACGCTCCCGTCTGGATTTTTGACGAGAGGCGCAAAAATGGCTTTAGAGTTTTTGGCTTCGGTCCGGAGAGTTTCCAAGGCGTTCACGCTTGGAATCGTATCGTTATTTAAAAAACAGACGTAATCGAATTCTTCGTTTTGAAGGCTTTGTCGAAAAGCTTCGTTATTGGCAAAGCCAAAGCCTTTGTTTTGTGCAAGCGGGTAAACGGTTACCTGCGGAAAATCTTCAGCGATTTTTTGCGGAGTTCCATCGGAGCTTGCGTTGTCTGCAACGGCGATTTTCCACTGGTCGTGAGGAAGCTTTACAAGAACGTCAAGGCAATCCTTTGTCATCTTGTAACCGTTAAAGGTGACGAGGATGATGAGCGTTTTCATTTGGCCTCCCCATGGAGATTTTCAAAAACCAATTTCAGTTTTTTAGCGGCATGTTCCCATGTGTACTGCTTCAGAATATCTAAACGTTTTGTGTTTTCTTTTTGCGAATAAATTAACTTATCCGGATTCCGGTACAGCGATTCAATGGCCGAAGCCATGCTTTCGGGATCTTGCGGATCAAAATAGATGCCGAGACTTCCCAAAAATTCCTGCATGGGGGAGTCTTTTGAAACAAGAACGCGGGCCCCGTTTTGCAAAGCTTCAAGAGCAGGGAGTCCAAAGCCTTCATAAAGAGTCGGGAATACAAAGCCTTTGCAGGTTTTGTATAGGTTTTGCAGTTCGTCTTTACTGACAAAACCGAGGATTTCAACGGAATCTTTAATGGGAGAATTTTCAAGAAGCTCGCGGAAAGCTTTGTTTCGCCATCCGGTAGGGCCTGCAATTTTAAGCTTTGCAGAAACTCCTTTTTGCGCAAGAATTTCTAACGCCTTGAGAAGACGGCGCAGGTTTTTACGAGGTTCCATGCTTCCCGAAAAGAACAAAAAGTCTTCTTTGGGCAGAGGATCCTGTACGGTTGCTGCTTGAGAAATGCCGTTGGGAATTATCTGAATTTTGGAATCCGCAATGGACGGGTAAAATTTTTTGAGCTCTTGTGCTGTAAAATTCGAAATGCAAACAATGACGTCGGATTTTGCAAGGGAGCGTGTTCCATAATAGGCGGTGATTGCGCGGACGCTCCGCTGCATGGTCTTTGGATATCTGCGGTATACAAAATCGTGGACGGTCAAAACTTTGCGAATGCCTTTGGGCTTTCGCAAAAAAAGCGTTTGCTCCGGTCCCCAGAAAACGTCTACGGCTTTTGATTTTGCAAGTTTTGGAAGCTCATACTGCTGCCACAAAATGCCGGGAAGGCGTGTGCGGGAAATCGCATACGAAAAATTCGGAGCGCTTAGCGGATAAGAAACCGGTGCCGGTGAAAAAAGAATGTACTCGTTCTGCGAATCGATTTTTTGCAATTCGTCAAGAAGACTTTCTAGATACACCTTGATCCCAGCGGAATTCGATCGGAGCAATTTGACGTCAATTCCAATTCGCATCAGTTTTTTCCTAGAAAGTGCTTGCAGAAGGGGAATCCGAGGGAGCTTCCGAAGATTTTTTTCAGCAGTTTCACGGTGCTACAGCCCGGGAAAAGGGCGTTCCTATTTTCGAAAAGCCAGGGAATACTTGAAAAATTGGGAGAGTGTTCAAGGCTTGTCTTCAAAAATTTGCGGTAGCGTTCCACAAAAATGATGTCTGCACTGGAAAGGTTCAACCGTTCGGCGGTTGCAAGAAGCCCTTCCGCTACGTGACGGTTGATTTTTAAAACATCCGACATGCGGATGTCCGGTTTAATGCCTACCGAATTTTGATCGTGAATGCGGTAGTCTAAAATCGCATCCGGAATAGCCAAAATACCACCGCTTTTTGCGGCGCAAAGGGCAATCCACTCGTCGTAAACGGGAATCCATTCCGGAATCGGAAGGATGGTTTTTAGAAGGGATGCGCTAAAAAGCGAAAGACAACCGTTGGCGTTATTGGTACCGCACAGGCGCGAACGGAAAGGGATCTCCGGGCAAATTCCGGCAAGGCTTCGCCAGGAATCCGCAATTCTTTTGCCATTCGCATCGATAACGTGGGCATCTCCAAAGGCAAAGCTTTCTGAAGCGCCTTGGAGGGCTTTTTCTAAAAGTTCCAACTTTTCCGGAAGCCATATGTCGTCTTGGTCCGCAATGGCAATCCAATCGTCGTCGCCTGCCACCTTTTGAATTTCCACAAAGGCATCCGAAAAAGCTGCTCGGTGACCGCCGTTCTTTTTACGCACGGAAATCTGCATGGGAAGCTTCGATGTGTATTGTTCTAGAATGCTGACGGAAGAATCGCTAGAAGCATCGTCAACGGCAAAGATCTGGTCGGCAGGTCGATTTTGCTTTGCAAGCGAATCGAGCATCTCTGCAAGGAACCTTTCTCCGTTATAAGTAGCCAGTGCGACGAAAATTTTAGACATAATTTGCTATAAAATAGTATAAATTAGGGGTATATGGTACCGAAGAAGAAAGTCATCATTGTCTGTGATAAGAACGCTAGAACCAGCTTCGGGCGTTTAACGCTCGATTTGGAACGAACTTTGTATGCGGATTTCGATGTTTCCATTCTCTGGCTAAAAACTCCCCGGTATTTTCCGGATGATGCAAAGACCCTTCCGGAAGAGCGGGGTACGAAAAGCGATTCCATCTGGGCCAATTCTTTGCACGCCGGTTTTTTCAAGTTCCGCGTCCCTTTTACGGAATACCTGAAAAAGCAGGATCCGACGATCGTTTTTTTCATTCGTCCGGAACTCGGGTTCCTTGTTCCCATTGCAAAACAGGCCTGTCCTCAGTCAAAAACGGTGGTGTTGATTCACGACACCTTCGCTGAAACTCTGTATCCTTTCAGTATCAAGTTCCGACTGATTTCCCGCTTTTATGCAAAGCCTACCGCTGGTGCAGACGGTTTTGTGTACAATTCCCGCTATTCCAAAAAGGAAGCGGAAAAATATTACGGGATTGCAGGCCGTCCAAATGCGGTGACGGGCCTTCCGCTGAATTCCCTTTATTACAATCAAAACGAAAATTATGTGCGTTACCGCTCCAAACGGGAAACCTTCCGTGCGGATTTGGGAATCAAAGGCTTTAAGGCCATGGTTTTAAACGTGAGCCTTCCGGAACCCCGCAAAAATCTCGAAACCTTTTTCGATATGGCAAAGGCGCGCCCGGATGTGGCTTTTGTCCGCATCGGTAAAATCAACCGACAGGTACTTATGAAAATCGAAGAACGTCATCTGAAAAACGTTTTTCATTTTACAAGCCTTTCGGCAACGAATCTGCGAGAATTCTATCGCAATGCGGACCTTTTTGTGATGCCCTCTTATTACGAAGGCTTTGGACTGCCTCCCCTTGAAGCCATTGCTTGCGGAACGCCTGTGGTCTGCGCAAAGACAACTGCTCTCGATGAAATTTTCAGCGACATTTGCCCCACCGTTTCTCCGGCGAACAATGTACAGGGCTATTTGAAAGTTCTCGATTCCGTTTTGGACGGAACTTATGAATATGATCCGGAAAAAGTTTCAAAGCTCCTTGCCCGCTACAGTATCAAAACGGTTGCGGACAAATTAAGCGCTTTCTTCTACTCGATTCTCGATCGGTAAATTTTACGTGGAAACCTGCCGAAAGGTTTCTTCGGAAAATTTGGAAAGTTCCGTCACCTTCAAAGATTTTGCGTTGAGCTCCTTTCTGTTTTTGAAAAGGGCGTTGAAGGCTAATGGATGGCGGAATGCGAATTTAAAATAGCGGATAATGTCCAAGTCCTTGTAATAGACCCGTCCCAGTTCCTTCATAAAGGTGGAATCTTTTTTGAAATCCGTGGAAACGGATGTCACCGATTCTACCTGGATTCTTGGCAAAGCGAAAAGGTGCGCGCCTAAATGCAGCGCCCGAAGTCCCAGGTCAAAGAACCGGGAGTCGCTCGAAAGTTCCGGATCAAAGCCGTGTAGCGCTTGAAGAAGTCGTGTGGAGTAGATTCCGCATTCCGGAGAAATACTTGCAACAGGGCGAATTTCTGAATTTTCATTTGTACGGAATTCTTCTTCAACACCATGTTTTAAATCGATCAAGAATCCGGAAGAAAAAACTTCTTTGCTTTCGGCTTTAAAAATACGCGGTGCGAAGGCGTCTGCATAAGGAAAATCCAGGCAAGCATCTGCCACCGCATTCAAAAAAGAACGGGTCAGCCGAATGTCCGGCTTCACAAGGATCGTCCATTCCGCATCCAGATCGCGGACAACGTCCGAAAAATTTTCGGCGAAGAACCAACCTAAAGCCCGATCCTCGATTTGAGGATGGAGCTGTTCTTTAGAAAGAACAATAATATCAAACTGTTTTTGCATTAGAATCGAAGTCCAAGACCGATACGGTGTTCCGTTCCGAGACCTTGGGATAAATACGAAAAAGCGTAGTCCAACGAAAAGCGGGTTCCCGCATATCCGAGGCCGAGGCTAAAAAGACGGGCGTCGTTGGTTTCGTCCGGGCGGCTTGCCGAAGAAAAAAGTTCCTTGAAGTCGCGGGAAAGATCAAGCCACGTTCTAGAGAAACCGGCGCGAACAAAAAGGTTCGTTCCGATTGCATATTCAGTACCTAATGCGATGGCCGGTTCTGCATAGCGCGGAAACGAAAGTTCCGAGTAAAGTGTCAGGCGTGGAAGCGCTCCCGGAATGTAAAAGCCGGACAGGGCAAATTCTTCTTCGAGACCGTAATCGGTATCGCCGTTATCCACATAGGCCCGGATCATTTTTCCAAAGTTTCGGGCGGCAAAACCGATACCATACTTGCGGGAAGAAGACTGCCAAAGGATGCCCCAGTCAAATGCGATAGCCATTGCGGTCTGGTCGCCTACGTCGTCTGCCAAAAGGTCCGTGGCGAATTTGACCGTAGATCCAAATTGAAAATGGGGAAGCGGTAAAGAAAGCGTCAACGCCGTTACAGAACTCTGGGGACTGTACGTTTTACCCGTTTCGTTGCCGGCTTCGTCGTAACCGTCTACATCTCCGTAACGAATCCATCCATAGCTGATTTCTGCGACCATGGAACCGACCTGCCGTGCATAAGCAAGGTAGCCTTGGTTTTCTGCGAATTCGCCGGTTTGCCAGGAGAATGCGATTGCGTTATTCTGGTTGGAATCTAAAACGATAGCGGCAGGGTTTTGAAGTACGGATCCTGGATTCGAAGAGGGCATGGCTGCGTTGGCGTTTTCCATGGCAGCGCTTTTTGCACTATAAAATGAACCCAGAAAGGAGAAAGCTTCTTTACCTGTATCGTTTTTTTTGAAATAGGCGTGGGTGGTGGTGGCCGCAAAAAGGGTCGCCAAAGTCAGAATCGAAATTTTTTTCAAAAAAAACATGGTAATAATTTACAAAAATCAGAAAGTTTATTAAATTTGGGGTGTCGGACTAATAGCTCAGTTGGTAGAGCAACGCCCTTTTAAGGCGTGGGTCGAAGGTTCGAGCCCTTCTTAGTTCACGAAAACCGACCGTGTTGCTTGCAATGCGGTCGGTTTTTCGTTTTAAATAGGCGAAAAATCGGAAATGACATCGTACAGAGCGTCACGTTCCACGGGGAAAAGCCCTTCCCCTTGAATCAAGGAACGCATTCTTTCGGGGCTCATGCCTGTCCAAGTATCAGCACCTGCTGCATGGGTAATCTTTTCTTCCATGATGGTTCCGTCCAAATCGGAAGCGCCTGCATGGATCGCTTTCATGGCTGTGGGAATACCTGTCTGAATCCAATAAGCTTTGATGTGGGGGAAGTTGTCGAGGAATAGACGTGCCACGGCGATCGTTCGAAGAATGTCTTCTTCGGATGTCTTGTGGATGACCTTATGGCCCAGAGCGTTTTTATCCGGATGGTAGACGAGAGGAATGAATGCGAAAAAGCCCGGAGCTTCGTCCTGGAGCTTTCGCAATAGCGACATGTGTTCAATGCGGTCTTCGATTTTTTCGATATGGCCGAAAAGCATGGTCGCGTTTGTGGGAATGCCAAGCAGATGGGCTTCCTTGTGCACTTCTAGCCATTCGGCACCGGTTTCCTTTTTGCCGCAAATCCGGTGGCGGATCTCTTCGCCCAAAAGTTCTGCACCGCCTCCCGGCAAGGCGTCTAGCCCGGCGGACTTCAAATCTTTTAAAACTTCCCGCACATGGCGTCCGGAAAGCTTTGCAAAGTGGCAGATTTCGACAGCGGTAAAGGCTTTGAGGTTCACCTGGGGAAAATCCTTGCGCAGGGTCGAAAGCATGTTCAAGTAATATTCAAAGGGATGGTCGGGGTGAAGACCGCCGACTATATGCAGCTCTTTTGCACCGGCAAGGACCGCAGCACGGGCTTTCGACCGGATTTCTTCAAGGCTCCAATCGTAAGCGTTTGCATCTGTCTTTTTGATTTTTGAAAAGGCGCAGAAGGAACAATGCAGCACACAGACATTCGTATAATTGATCTGGCGGTTGTTCACCCAAAAGACTTTTTTCCCATGGCGGGCTTCTTTTTCGGCGTTCGCCATGGCGCAGAGCTCGTGGAGAGGCGTTTTGAGGAATAGGTCCAAAGCATCCTGTTCGGAAATTCTCATGTGGCGTCCTTTGCTAAAAATCGGTGAAAAAATATAAATTTGACCTTTGATTTTTTCGGATAAATCCCTCGAAACGGTTGATATGTGTAAATTTTTTATTTATATATCAAAAAAGGAGAGGACGTCCTTTATGTATATCGCGCGTTTGGGTCAGGTTTATGAGATTTTTATCGACTGATTTATGCTTTTATCTTTGCACAACGATGGTTATGCTTGGCTGCATAATCTATTACTATAGTCACAAAACTCCGCAAAAAGATCGCAGCAAGGTTTTTGAACTCATCATGTTCAACATGCTGTTTACGTCCATTTCGGCGTTCGTTTCCACTCTCATGGATCCGCTGACGTCCCCGGCGATGAACGTGTACAATTATATTCAGCAGTTCTGCCAGACCATCTATTTTGCTTTGCACACCCTTTTAGCTCCGCTTTTTGCCCTTTATGTGGTTTTGGTCAACAATTGGGGCGATACCCATTCCCGTCGGGGATGCTTGATTTTCCTTTCGCCGGCTTTTTTGCTAGAAATCTTTGTTCTGACGAATCCGTTCACGGGGCTCATCTTCTATTACCAAGATAACGTGCTTTTTACCCGCGGTCCCATGGAGCTTTTGATCTATGCGGAAGCTGCCGGATATATGGCGTTTACGGTGCAGCAGCTTTGGCTTTACAGGTCCGTTCTTTTAAAGAACGCGGCGACGGCTCTTTGGATTTTTATCGGCTGCTGCTTGATGGGCGTGATGGTGCAATTCGTGTTCCAGTGGTTTAAGCTAGAACTCTTCTGCGAAGCCCTTTCCCTGATGGGCATCATGTTGTTAATTGAAATGGAAGATTCCCACACCGATGCGATGACGGGCGTTTACAACCGCCATATGTTCATTGCCGATAATGAGCGCTATATCCGTTCCAAGCGCAAATATATGGTTGTGGTGATTTCTCTTTTGAATTTCAAAAGCTATTTCCGCATGTTCAAAAATGAAGACCTGGAAGAAATGATTAAAAACATTGTCCTTTGGGTTATTAAAAATTCCAGAGGCACTGTTTACCGAATCGCTCAAGATAAAATTGCAATCATTACCACCGCGGACCGCATGGAATGCGATGAATTTTCGACGCTTTTTAAAGAATACATGCACAGTAACGAACTGCATTTGAACAAGTTCAACAATGTTTCTTTGCCTCTTTCGGCAAGTATCGACATTGTACGTGTGCCGGAAGAAATTCAAAAGCCCGAAATCCTAGCGGAACTCGGTGACGACATCAGGGACACGATTAAACCGGGATTGACCGTTCATCGTGAAGAAGATATCGAAAAAGTGAAACGCCGCGTGGATTTGGAGCAGGTGCTGCAAAAGGCCATTCAGGATAAAAGCTTTGACGTGCATTTTCAGCCGATTTGGAATGCGGACACTTCGCTTTTTGACTGTGCCGAAGCGCTTGTGCGTTTGAACGATCCGAATTTTGGAAACATTCCGCCGATGGAATTCATTCCGATTGCGGAACAGAACGGTATGATCAACGACATTGGTCGAATCGTTTTTGAAAAGGTTTGCCGATTTATTCACGAGACCCAGCCGGAACGGTTCGGACTGAAAGAAATCGAAGTGAATTTGAGCATTTTCCAGCTTTATGTGGACGATACGGATATTCTTTTCCGCAATATTATGGAAAAGTACGGGGTGACTTCCAAGCAGATCAATTTGGAAGTTACGGAATCCGCTTCTTTGTTGGACAATGAAATCGTTCGGGCGCATTATGAAAACCTGCGCCGGTTAGGTTTTACGTTCTCCTTGGACGATTTCGGAACTGGCTATTCGAATTTGATTCAGGTGATTCACAACGAGTTCAAAAATATCAAGTCGGACAAGGGACTTCTCTGGGATACGAAGAATCCCAATTCCCACAAGTTCCTTGTAGAAACGATCAACTTGATCCGCAAGTTCCGTTTGGACGTGATCCAAGAAGGCGTGGAAACGAAGGAACAGTTGGACTTGGTTCTGAAGGCCGGTGCGAACAAGATTCAAGGCTTTTATTTCTCGAAACCGCTGGATTCTTCTGCCTTCCTGAACTTTATCCGTTCTCACAACGTTTCGACAAATCCCATGCACAGCTAATCTTTGAAAGCCTTTAAAACAGAAACCCCCGTTGGATTCCAACGGGGGTTTGTCTGTAAAACGAAAGGAATTAAACCTTGAGAGCCTTCTTCAGAGCTGCGGCCTTGTCGGTCTTTTCCCAAGTGAAGCGCGCACCGGTACGGCCAAAGTGACCGAGAGCGGCGGTTGCTTGGTAACCCGGCTTCTTCAGGTCGAGCATCTTCACGATGCCTGCCGGAGAAAGGTCAAAGTTCTTCTTAACCACTTCTTCGATCTTACGGTCATCGACCTTGCCGGTTCCGAAGGTGTTCACGAGAATGGAGACAGGCTTTGAATAGCCGATGGCGTAAGCGTGCTGGACTTCGCAACGGTGTGCAAGGCCTGCTGCCAAGATGTTCGTTGCCACGTAGCGGGCTGCATAAGCTGCGCTGCGGTCCACCTTGGAAGGGTCCTTTCCGCTGAAAGCGCCACCGCCGTGACGGCCCCTACCGCCAGAGGTGTCCACGATGATCTTACGGCCGGTGAGACCGCAGTCGCCGTGGGGACCGCCCACCACGAACTTGCCGGTGGGGTTCA
>JAGDBD010000034.1 GCA_017959225.1 Fibrobacter sp.
CAGCTACGGGTAGTTTTAAGTTGACCAAGTTCGGGTCGTATGGAAGCTGTGACGGGTCTTTCGATTCGACACCAAAAATAAATGTCATCCCTTCGATTCAAGTCTCTAAAATTTCGCCGTCTCAATATTCGATTTCCGGTCTTGATTCCGAAACGTCTTTCCGACTTTTTGATTTGAACGGCAAGGTTTTGAATTCGGGAATGGTGAAGAACGGAGGGACGGTAGAATCAACAAGGTTACCGGCGATACTGAGGCTTGAAAGCGGAACCCAATTCCTGTTGAAGTAGATGGTTGCTTCGGGACATCGTCCTGCGCAATGACATGGGGTGGATTGCTTCTCCATTTTTACGTTTTGGGGGTAAAATACGCTACAAATACTTATATTTTAAATTCATTGGAATGGAGAAATGATGGTAAAGCAAAATTGTTGGGTAAAGAAGCTTGTAATCTGTATTTTCGCAATTTCTTCGTTTGTCTTTGCGGAGTGGACAGGTGATACTCTTGCGCCTAAAAAGGTGGACGGCTGTTATCAAATCAGTTCTCCTGAGGAATATGTTTGGATTGCAGCACATAGCATCCAGAATGATCATTGCTTTAAACTGGTTTCTGACATTGTCTTTGGTAAAGACAAAAAAACGGTAAACCGGGAACATCCTGTCGGGATGCTGTTTCGCGAATATATAGATCTTGATTTCAACGGTTTCTCGGTTTATGGGGCTTATTCTGAAAAAAGTGCATTTATCCGATGTGTGCCGCAATTTCAGTTGAGCGCTCATTTTAAAAACATCAGTTTCAAAAATTTTGAAATCCATGCGAAAGATACCACCTGGCGAACTGAATATGGACGTTATATATCGGCTTTTATGTTAGATGGATGCCCTGCTGAAGGAAATGTCGTTGCCGAAGGAGCCATTAAAGTTACCGGTGATACCTTGAAATATTCCGTCCACGGGGGAAGTTTTGTCGATGGCGTGCTTGAAAACAGAACGTCTATTACGGTGGATGGGAAAGTTGGAAATCTCAATGTTTTTGGCAATCTTAGGCCGGGGTATCTTGGCATTGATTCTTCCCTTGTGCGAGAAGCGGTCAACTACGCCGATATTTCCATTAAACTGGATCTTGGCGATGTTGCTGTCTATGGAGTATGCCCAACTGACTTTTATTCGCTCTTTGTTGGCTCGTCGCTAAATAATGGCGAGTGCCAACTTAACGAAAATTTTTACAAACTTTCGAACTACGGAAATATATCCGTGGATATTTCAGGAGGCGTAGGAACTTTGGCCATAGCCGGAGTGGGGAATTTTAAGGGACACTCGTCTCCGAATGTTTATAATGAGGGGAATATTTCGGTCAAGACCGGTTCTGTGTCATCGAGATTTTATGTGGCTGGAATTTCGAACTTGTTAGAGACGTTTGATTCTTCCGGGTTAAGTTTTGTCACCTACAAATATGCGAGGGCTGTCAATAAGGGAAATATAGAATTGATTACGAGCAAGGTTGGGAATGGCTATGATAGCTATTTAGGCGGCTGCTTTGCTCGCTCGAATGCCCCTTTTGAAGATGCTGTCAATGAAGGGAACATCCATGTCCAAGTGGGAACGTTCGTGCCGCAAATGGCGATTCGCAACTACATCGGTGGGGTAGTCGGAGGTACGGGGTATTTGTCGGATGTGGCGAATTTAGGAAGCGTCCAAGTATCCTATGAAAGTAAATATGAGAAACCGGATGATGCGCCTATTGTAGGGGGTATTGCGGGCCGTGTCGGTTTTTCGATCCATCGCGCGTTCAATTTTGGAACCGTTGAAGGAACAAACGTCGGATATTTGGGCGGTGTAGGCGGGCTGTTATATTCAGCGGAAGCCGATAAACTCATGAATTTTGGGGCCGTGAAAGGTAGCGGGGTAAGCAGTATTGGCGGCGTGATGGGACTCCAGTATGGATCGTGCAGCCAGTCGACATATGGATATCGATGCAACGATTCTATCCATCAGGCAAATCTCGCAAATTTGGGACGTGTCTCTGCAGATTATTCAAGTCTAAGCATTGGAGGTCTTGCCGGAGAATCGACTAGCCATTTTTTGAACTCATACAATGCGGCTAAGGTTGAAAAAGTCATCTCTCCGGATTCTGTTGCGGAAGGGCACCCATTTGCGAATAATATCACGCGATACAAAAATATATTTGCGTTGATGTTCAAACAGACCTTTTATGATTGGAATGTTTATTATGGAACGCATTTTGATCGATCCGTCATCCGGAATCGGGATAACGCTCTCACGACCGATTACATGCAGTCCAAGACATTTGTGAAAGATTTGAACTATGTCGATTCGACGAATACAGATTCAAAGGTGTGGACACTGACCAAACTTTACCCGTACCCGATTATCGCTGACATGGAAGTGAAGCTTGAAAAGTACAAAGGAAAACTTTCCGTTCCGCTCCAACCTTTCAATAAAATGGCAGCCTCGTTCAGCGTTCAGGTTGAAGGCTTGAATCTTTACGTTTTGAATGCGCGCATTGGTTCTTCCTATGTGGTACTCGATTTGCTTGGGAAAACGGTCTTATCTGGGAAAATCGGAAATTCTCGTTATTTAATTCCGATGTCTAAAGCCGGTGCTTATATCGTGAAAATTGGAAGCGTTTCCCAGAAGGTGTTTGTGAAGTAACTTAAATTTGGGCAATGGAAAATCCGGAAACTTGGTATAAAGCGGAAGGCCATTGCCCTGCCGAAGAATTTGAACTGGCAAGCTATTTGCTTTTTGAAGCGGGCGTCGCATCGCTAGAAGAATTGGAGCCTTTGGCCGAAGGCCGTACGGACTTTTGCTTTTACACGGAAGACCGTTTGGAACGGGACCGTATCGTGGAAGAATTTCCGCAGTTCCATTTTACCGTTTCCGAAGAGCCGGGCACGGACTGGGTTCAAGCTTTTCGCGAAAATGCGAAACCTGTGCATGTAAGTTCGCATTTATGGGTACGTCCGCCATGGGTTGAATTTTCTCCCGAAGATCCGGATGCGGTTGTCCTTGAACTGGAAGCGAAAACCGCTTTTGGAACCGGGGAGCATGATTCTACACGCTGCGCAGCGAATCTGATGGAATACATCCATTGGCAGGGAAAAACGCTTCTCGACATTGGAACTGGAACGGGGATTCTTTCCATGTTCGCCCGTCGCCGAGGTGCAGAACGGGCCGTCGGTACAGAAATCGACCCGGTGACTCTTCCCTGCATCGTTGAAAATTTTGAACGGAACGGATTTGCAAAAAGTGACTGCGTCCTTGGCTATTTGAACGTGTTCCGTCCAGGCGTACAATTTGACGTCATTGTTTGTAACATGTTCCTTCGGGAATTTTTACCCATGCGAAAGGATGTGGTGAAACTCCTTGCTCCAGGAGGCCGCTTGATTCTTGCCGGGCTTCTTTTGACCGAAAAAGAAACCGTTCTCCAGTGGTTTCAAGAAGCGGGACTTGTGGTGGAACAAGAATATACAAGTCGTGAATGGTGGAGCGTTTTAGGCTATATTTGCAATGAAAAATAATCTTTGAGGAGTTTTGGAATGGCACAAGAAAGAGCTATTATCACGGTAGTCGGCAAGGATACAGTGGGAATTATCGCCACGGTCTGCACTTATCTCGCCGAAAACAACATCAACATTCTCGATATTTCCCAGACGATCGTTCAAGGGTACTTTAACATGATGATGATCGTCGATATTTCCGCCATCCAAAAGGCTTTCGGCGACATTCAAAACGAACTGACGAAACTCGGCGAAGAAAAAATCGGCGTGCAGATCAAAACCCAGAAAGAAGCCATCTTTGACGCGATGCACCGCCTTTAATCAGATCTTTAACGAGAGGTTTATATGATCAACCTTCGCGAAGTCGAAGAAACCAACGCCATGATCGAAAAGGAAAATCTGGATGTCCGCACCATTACGATGGGACTGAACCTTCTCGATTGCGTCGATTCGAATGTCGAAAAGCTTTGTAAAAACATTCACGATAAAATTTACCGTTGCGCCAAGGATCTCGTTAAAACCGGAAATGAAATTTCGAAAGACTTCGGAATTCCGGTGGTGAACAAGAGAATTTCGGTGACGCCCATTGCTCTTGTGGGAGCTTCTGCCTGCAAAACGACTGCGGATTTTGTGAAAGTTGCTAAAACGCTGGATTCCGTTGCCAAGGAAGTGGGTGTAAACTTTTTAGGCGGATACTCGGCACTTGTGAGCAAAGGAATGACTCCGGCGGATGAACTTTTAATCCGTTCCATTCCGGAAGCTTTGACGGAAACCGATGTGCTTTGTTCATCGGTCAATTTGGGATCGACCAAAACGGGCATCGATATGACTGCTGTGCGCCTCATGGGAACGATCATCCGGGAAACTGCAGAACTTTCCGAAAAGAAAGGCGTTTTGAACGGCTGCGCAAAGCTGGTTGTGTTCTGTAACGCTCCGGACGACAACCCGTTTATGGCGGGAGCTTTCCACGGCGTTACCGAAGGCGATGTGGTTTTGAACGTGGGCGTTTCCGGTCCGGGAGTGGTAAAAAAGGCGTTGGAATCAGTACGCGGAACCGATTTCGAAACTCTTTCCGAAACCATTAAGAAAACGGCGTTCAAGGTGACGCGGGTGGGGCAGCTCGTTGCAAAAGAAGCTTCCAAACGCCTCGGATATCCCTTTGGCATTGTGGATCTTTCCCTTGCGCCAACACCCGCCATCGGGGATTCCGTGGCAGATATCCTTTGCGAAATGGGACTTGAATATGCCGGTGCACCGGGAACTACGGCGGCCCTTGCCATGCTGAACGACCAGGTGAAAAAAGGCGGTCTCATGGCATCTTCTTACGTGGGAGGACTTTCGGGCGCATTCATTCCGGTTTCCGAAGACCAGGGCATGATCCATGCAGCAGAAGCCGGAGCTTTGACTCTCGAAAAACTCGAAGCGATGACCTGTGTCTGCTCTGTGGGGCTAGACATGATCGCAATCCCAGGCGATACCAAGGATACGACCATTGCGGGCATCATTGCAGACGAAATGGCTTTGGGCATGATCAACCAAAAAACAACCGCATGTCGCTTAATTCCTTGCCCTGGCAAGAATGTGGGCGATAAGGTGGAATTCGGCGGACTGCTGGGTTACGCTCCGATTATGCCTGTCAATCGATTCTCTTGCGATGCTTTTGTGAACCGTGGCGGAAGAATCCCTGCTCCGGTGCACTCGTTTAAAAACTAGGCGAACGGTGTTTTCGGCAATGAATTGGACGACCGAAGTCGAAGTTTCAAAATCCCACATCCGCATCGATTGGGAAACGGATCTTGCCTTCATCGGATCGTGCTTTGCCGAAAATATGGCCAGGCGTTTTTCCCGGTTCAAGTTCCACACCCTTGAAAATCCATTTGGGGTCGTGTACAATCCGCTTTCTCTAGAAAGAATGCTTTGCCGGGTTGCGAAAGAAAATCTTTACTTACCCAGTGAAGTTTTTTTTGACGGGGAAAGTTTTCACTGTTGGGATTTTCACGGAGATTTTTCGGCGAAAACATTGGAAGTTTGCTTGCAACAGATGAATGAAGCTGTTAAAAAGGCCCACCATTTTTTGCAAAGTGCAAAAGTCGTCTTTGTAACCCTCGGAACGGCCCGCTGCTATTTTCACAAGGAATCCGGAACGGTAGTTTCCAATTGCCACCGTCAAAGTGCAGATCTTTTTTACCGAGAACTCATTTCTGTAGAACAAACCGTTCAAGCCTTGGAAAGTGCCGTGCGCCATCTGCAAAACTTGAATCCCCAAGTGCGCATCGTGCTGACCGTTTCACCGCTTCGCCATTTAAAAGATGGACTGCACGAGAATCAAATTTCCAAAGCGACTCTCCTTTTAGCGGTGCACCAGATCGTAAAACGTTTTTCAAATGTGGAGTATTTTCCAAGCTATGAAATCGTGGTGGATGAACTTCGGGATTACAGGTTTTATGCCGCCGACATGGTGCATCTTTCTTCGGTTGCAGAAGACTATATATTTGAAAAAATGGGCGCTGCTTATTTTGATTTGACGGTGCAGCAGCACTTGCCCAAGTTGAACGCTTTTTTGAAATCTGCGGAACATCGGATTGTAGACATGGAATCTGCAAAGCTCCGCACATTTGCCGAAGGGGCAATTTTAACGGCCAAACGGCTTGAATCCGAAGTCCGCGGATTGGATTTAAGTGCGGAAATTCACCATTTTGAATCTTGCCTAAAAAAATAAAAACCTCTCCGTGGCGGAGAGGCTCTGTTCAAGAACAGAAGGAAATTTTTTAGAGCAAGGAAACCTGCGTAACCGCTGCAACGCCCAAGATTTCTTCCCCAGAAATTTCGTCGATAATAATCGGGCAAAGATTTTCATCTTGAACGACTGTACCGTCGGTGCAGTTAAAAGTGGCTGTAGAAGTTGCCGGAGAGGCGACAACTGGAGCTTTGTCCGGAGTTGCAGCAACTTGAGGTGTGTGTGTGCCAGCGCAAGCGGTGAAAAAAGTGGCGCCGAAGAGAATTGCTGCAATGGAGAGTTTTTTCATGTTTCAAAATCCTTTTTCCATAAAATCATTTCAGCGGTTTAAAATGCCAAGAAAAAAATGGGGAACATGGCTTTTTTCATAGTACAACTTGGAATATGTTACCAGAGAATAAGCGAAAAAAGGGACAATTTCTCTAGAGAATTCATAAAAAATCTGTATGAAAAAAGTAAGGATTTCTATATTCTCGCTCCGAAATGAGAGTTTGGTGGAAAATCTTTTTGACGGTATTTGTACTCGCTTCCTATGCATCGGCATATGAAGCAAACGATCCGCATCAAGAAGATTCTTTTCAGCGATATTCCCTTGTGCCTGTGCTCGGCTATACGGAAGAAACCAAGCTTTTATTCGGCGCCATGGTCCTTTTCTTTTTAAAACCGGAAGAACAGGGTGGCAAAGTTCCCGAAATCGGACTCACCGCTTACGGATCTTCCCGAGGGCAGATCCAGTTTGTTTTGGAACCGTATTACTACTTCTATCACGACTTGATCCATGTCTGGTTTAATCTCAAGTACCAGGATTGGATAACAAGCTATTACGGCAACGGAAATAATCCGGATGTCGATCGCTTTGTAAATTACGACAAGCAAAAGTTCTACTTCGGTTCTAAATGGGAATCCAAGGCTTTTGTCCCTAATGGATTCAAGTACGGTGTGGAACTTCACATGGAACACACGAATATCCAATTCCGAAATAGCGATATGAAAATTCCGGATCCGCAATCGGGATGGAGAAACGGCGTAGGTTATATCCTCGGATTGGATACCCGCGACAATGGGAACTGGACGGAACACGGCGTTCTGGTGGAATGGAAACAGCTTTTTTATACAGAAGCGATTGGGGATTATTCCTTTGACGTGGAAAGTCTGGATATGAGGGCTTACACGGTGCTTCCCTTTGCATTCACCATGGCGACCGGGGCTTTGTGGCAACGTTCCGAAGGGGATGTTCCCTTTGACATGCTCGCAGGCCCGGATGGCGTTCAGCGTTTTCGCGGGGTGGAAAGTCTTTATTTTAACGACAATCAAGCGTTGACTTTACAGATGGAAGTCCGGAAATTCTTTGGCTGGAGACTTGGAAGCCACGTGTTCTTTGAAGGCGGAAAAGTGGGGGATCACTTTAGCGAACTTTGGCGGAACAAATGGCATAGGTCTGTGGGGGTCGGGGCTTTGCTCGGGTTGAACGTAAAAGAACGCCTGTTTGCACGGGCGGATGTTTCTTGGGTGGATTTTGATCACGTGGGCCTTTCTTTTTACGTGAGGCAGGCGTTTTAAACGGGAAGTGTGACGATGGAAGTTTGTGAGTATAAGCATACAAGTCATATAGAAGTTCGCTATGCGGAAACAGACCAAATGGGGGTTGTACATCATTCCGTGTACGCCGTTTGGTTTGAACAAGCCCGTACCGATTTTTTTAAAACGGTGGGTTCTACTTATGCGGACGTGGAAAAACAGGGTTTTCTTTGCCCGGTTTTAGAACTGAATGTGCGTTACCGCTACCCGACCCATTACGGGGATGTTGTCGATATTGAAACGACTCTGATGCGCCGTGGCCGTTTGCATTTTAAATTCCACTATCGCTTGTTTGTGAAAGGGACTTTGTGTGCGGAAGGGTACTCCCTCCACTGCTTTTTAAAGGACGGAAAACCGACAGCAGAGCTTCCTCCGCAAGTGGATCTATTTTTTCCGACAAAATAGGCGAAAAATGGAATTTTGTTCGGGAATTTTGTCCTCTTGTCGTGTAAAATAGCGGATTATCGACAAGGATCTGTAATTTTTTTCTATTCTTTCAAAAATTCTAAAATGAGGTAAAAATGAATAACGAAGAAGTAAAAAGTAAGCTTAAGGCATTCTTTATGTCCGATCTCGGCGTGGACGGAGACGTTTTGAATTACGATACTCCGCTTTTTGGCGAAGAAATCGGACTTGACTCGGTGGACTCTTTGGAAATCATTTCCTTTGTGGATAGCAACTTTGGCGTTTCCATGACCGGTGCCGGCAAGGAACCGTTCCAGAGCATCGACACGATTGCTGATTTCATTGCAAAACACCAGGCTTAATCGCCTTTTTTGCTTCTTTTCTGTTTTTGGATAGGGTATCATGACTTCGAACGATAGTCGCTGTGTAGTTACCGGGTTGGGCGTGATTTGCGCTGTCGGTAATAATGTTGAAGAAACTTGGAAGAATGCGTTGAATTCTGTTTCTGGCATCCACAAAACCACTTCCGTGGATACGGACAAGTGCTATGCGGATTTGGCAGCAGAAGTGCATTGCGAAACTTTAGACGCAATGGACTTCCCGGAAGAAAAGGATCGCGCTTCGAAACTTTGCATCAAAGCGGCTAACGAAGCCTTGCAAGATGCAGGTCTTGGACATTTTGCAGACGACCAACGAGTCAGCGTCATTATCGGAAGCTGTGTCGGTGGAGTGATCAGCGTTGAACACTATCACCAGCACGGTAAGAATGCAAATGATATTCCCAAAATGCCGATTGCCGCGATTGCGTCTCAGGTGGCAGAAACCTGTGGCGCCGGCGGCATTGTGACGAATGTGGCAAACGCCTGTGCCGCCGGCACGATTTCCATTGCTCTGGCTTGCGATTTGATTCGCGCTGGCCGGGCGGACGTGGTGATCGCTGGCGGTGCGGATTCCTTTGCTGCTGTCCCATATTCCGGATTCCTTTCTCTCCATGCTTTGGACGAAAACGGCTGTTCTCCTTTCAATCATTGCAACGGTATTACGCTGGGTGAAGGGGCAGGCATTGTCGTTGTGGAATCCTACGAGCATGCTCAAAAGCGTGGCGCAAAGACGTATTGCGAAGTTCTCGGCTCGGGCGTCACAAGCGATGCCCACCATATTACGGCTCCCCGTGAAGACGCCCTTTGTTTAACGGAAGCCATGACGCGTGCTGTGAAAAATTCTGGCATCCAGAAGTCCGATATCGGCTATGTGAATGCCCACGGTACGGGTACGGGTAAAAACGACAATGCGGAAATTACCGCATTCACCAAGTTCTTTGGTGAAGAAAATCCGACGGTGAGCGTGAGCTCGACCAAAGTGATGACGGGCCATTGCCTCGGTGCTGCCGGCGCTATCGAAGCGGTCTTTAGCATCAAGGCTTTGACGACGGATACTGTTCTTCCGACTCTCCATTATACCGCAGAAGATTCCGAAGCGCTCCGTGCCAAGGTCGGACAGATGGACTTTGTGCAGAACGTTCCTCATGCTAAAGCTCTCAAGTGCGTGATGAGCAACAACGTGGCTTTTGGCGGGACTAATGCGAGCATCATCTTCTCCAAGGAAGCGGGAAACGTTTCTTGCCAAACTGCAAAAAATGAAAAGATTGCGGTGACGGGCCTTGGAATTGTGAGCCCTTTAGGCAACAGCAAAGCGGCTTACATCGCATCCGTGGAACAGGATTCCAAGCCGGAAAGCCCTTCGATACACTCGACCATTGCCCTTGACGATTACAAGGAACTGGGCATTAAAATGGCCTTCTACCGCAAGCTCGACAATTTAGGCCAGCTTCAGACGGTATCGGGCATGCGCGCTTTGCAGGATGCGAACTTCAAAGTGACAGACGAAAATGCGAAGGACATTGGCATTATCGTAGGAACTTCTGAAGGCGGTCTTGGCGCTACCTATGATTTTGAAGAATTGATTACGAACTTGGGCAATGCCCAGGGAAGCGCTTTCAAGTTCCCTCACACGGTTTATAACGCTGCTGGCGGATACCTTTCCATTTGCTCGGGCATCAAAGGCTACGGTGTAACGATTACGACAGGCCCGGTTTCCGGCCTCGACAGTATCGGATATGCCATGAACGTGATTCACGATGGTCAGGAAAAGGCCATGATGGCGACGGGTACGGATGAAAACCTTCCGATCATTACGGAATTTGCCGAAAAGCTGAATGTCGCAGCAAATCAAGTGGTGACGCCGTATTCCGATTCCGAAGGCTTCGTGGTCGGCGACGGTAGCGTTTCCATTTTGATGGAAACGGAAGATGCTGCCAAAGCGCGTGACGCAAAGATTTATTGCTACGCTCTCGGCTACGGTAATGGCCGTAAAAATGTGAAGTTCGGTAAAATCGAAGGCTCGGGCGAAGCTTTGGACTGTGCCATTTTGCAAGCTTTGCAGGATGCCGGTGTTTCCGTTGAAGATATCGACGCGGTCTGCGGTTTTGCAGATGGCTTTAAAAAGATCGACCAGATTGAAAAGGATTCCTTGATTCGCGTCTTTGGCGACAAGGTTTCTTCCGTTCCGGTTTTTGAAGTGAAGGAACGTGTCGGTGAAGGCCGTGCTGCATCGGCGACCCTCGCTGCTGCGGAAGCTGCACTTCTCCTTAGCGGAGAGTTGAAGAGCGAAAAGGCTTATTTCGTTTCTAAGGACGGATCCGTTTCGGCAAAGTCCGTGGATGCTGCCGGTTTAAACAAAATTTTGGTCATCTCTTTTGCTGCTGGCGGTTCTTACAGCGCAGTGGTGTTTGGCAAGTAAGGCGGAAGGAGACAGGATGAAGGTTGCTTTGGTTACTGGCGCTTCGAAGGGCATTGGCAAGGCTTGCGCTCTTCGTTTGGCAAAAGATGGCTATACGGTCGTTGTCAACTATTCAAGTTCTGACGCTGCTGCACAGGAAACCCTTTCGCAGATCCAGGCTGCTGGTGGCGAAGGCATGGTTTATAAAGCCGACGTTTCGAAACTGGATCAGGTGAAGCTGATGATCCGCGAAGTCTTCAAGGCTTACGGTCGTATTGACGTGCTTGTGAACAATGCGGGCATTGTCCGTGACGAATATCTGTTGATGATCAATCCGGATACGTTAGACAAGTGCTTTGATCTGAACGTGAAGGGTTACGTTTACTGCGCTCAGCAGGTCGCTTTGAAAATGTTCAAGCAGAAGTCTGGCGTGATTATCAACATGAGCTCGGTGAGCTCTAAATTTGCCCTTGCCGGTCAGAGCGTTTACAGTGCAACGAAGGGTGCTGTGAATTCCCTTACCCAGACCCTTGCCAAGGAACTGGGCGGTTACGGAATTCGTGTGAACGCCGTTGCTCCGGGTTTTATCGCTACCGAAATGATCGATGCGATTCCGGAAGAAAAGCGCAAAGCCTACGTGGAACAGATTCCGTTAAAACGCTTTGGTACTGCAGATGAAGTGGCGAACATGGTGTCCGCATTGGTTTCGGATCAGTTCGCCTATGTGACGGGTCAGGTGTTTGTTTTGGACGGAGGCCTTTCCCTGTGACCATGAATATTTTTGAAATCAGTGAAAAGATCGCTCAACGCCCTCCTTTCCAGATGGTGGAAAAGGTGACGGAACTTGTCCCGGGGGAATCTGCCACCGGCATCAAAAACGTGAGCGTGAACGAACCTTATTTTATGGGACACTTTCCGGGAACGCCGATTATGCCGGGCGTTTTGATTGTGGAAAGCTGTGCCCAGCTTTGTTCTTTGGTCATTGAAAAGACTCCGGAAGATTTGAACGATAAGCTTTATGTGCTTCTCAAAATCGACGGGTTCAAGTTTGTAAAGCCGGTGATTCCGGGCGATCAACTGGAAATGACCGTGACAAAGACCAAAGGCGGTGGAGTCCTTGTGGGCTTTAACTGTGTGGTGAAGGTCAATGGCGCAGTGCATGCCAAAGGCGATCTGACCTTTACGACGATTCCGAAAGATTCCATCGGAAAGTAAGCCGCACGGAATGCCTTTTGGGAGGGTGCCTGTTAGGCAGTAAAAATTGAAAGCAGAATATGCCAGAAAATAGCAAGAAGAAAAACGTTATTTTTGAATGGTTCATGAGATGCTTCATGGTGATTGTGATATACACCGTGCGCATTTTCTTGTTCGTGGCTTATCGTCCCAAGGTGACTTTTACGGGGAATTCTGTGAAGTCCCCGCGGCTTAAAAGTCCTGCGGTGATTATTGTGAACCATACAAGTATGTTGGATCCTTTGATGATGCTCGCTATATTCTTTCATCATCGGAGCATTGTCGTGGCCAAGGACCAGATCGAAGATCCGCATTTTAGCTGGGCGCTTACCCGTGTAAATTGTGTGATTCCTTGCGATCGCTTTAATTTGGACACCGAATGGGCTTTGCTTGCAAAAAGGGAACTTGAAAAGGGAAACTCGGTTATCATTTTCCCGGAAGGCAAGTGCCGTTATGACGGATTGCTAAACGAGTTCAAAACGGGTTTTGCTTTTTTGGCCCGCAGCACGGGCGCTTCTGTGCTTTCGGTAGCCTTGGACGGTATTTACAAGTTTGGACATAGAACTCAAGTCGTCGTTGGCGAACTTGAAAAAATAGAACGTGTAAAAGGCATTCCTTCGTCGGTGCATTTGACCGAACGGAGCGAACACTTTAGACAGAAAATCTGGGCGTTAAAGCGACAGGCGCTGAATTTGCCGCAGACAGATCTTCCGACTGCGGAAAATACCCCTGCAGAAGAGGTGGCAAATTGAAAATCGGGCTTGTGCTAGAAGGCGGTTCCCGCCAAACGATCTTTTCGGCAGGTGTCTTGGACACCATGCTTGACGAGAAATTAGAGTTTCCGTATGTCGGTGGTGTTTCTGCAGGCGGTCATGCGGCGATGAATTACGTGACAAAGCAGAAGGGAAGACTTCGCCACATCATTATGCCGACGAAACTGCAACGTGGAAAAAAGAAGGCGAATCGCATCTTGGACGGTATCCACAAAGAATCCCATGCGCTGCATTACGAAGCGGCTTATGGACATGTTCCTTTTGATTTTGACACGTTCTTTCAATCTTCTGTCGAATGCGAATTTACGTTGACCTGCTGCGAAACGGGCCGTCCGGAATATATGTCGGAACATCAGGATCAAAAACGTTTGCTGGACATTGTGAATGCAAGCTGTTCTGTACCGATGCTTTTCCCTGTGGCAGAAATTGGTGGTAAGCATTATGTGGACGGTTGCGTTACGGATCCGATTCCCTATCGCAGGGCTTTTGCCATGGGCTGTGACAAAGTGGTGGCCATTTCGACGCATTATCCCGGGGAGTCGGTTTCGGACTTCCGCAAATTCAGTGTCGTTTTGAATCCGATGTTCAAACGGAAGTATCCGGACCTTTTCCGCGCTTTGATGGTACGTTTTAGGCGTTACCAGAAAATGTTCGAAGATCTGGAAAAGCTTGAAAAAGAAGGAAAAGTCTTTTTGATGCGTCCGGAAATCGATCTTTGCGATCTTTTTGAAACGGATCTGGACAAGCTCAACGCTTCGTACTTCCACGGCAAGGATTATGCCTGCCGCAAAATGAACGCCCTGAAGTCGTTTTTGAAAGCGGAATAGCGTATGAAATTCTTGATCCAGCGCGTGACCCATGCCCAGGTGGACATCGACGGAGAAACCGTCGGAAAAATTGCGAAGGGCTATCTGGTGCTCATCGGCGTTGGCGAAAGTGACACTCGGGAAATCGCAGACCGATTGATTCGGAAAATGCTTTCCCTGCGCATTTTTGCCGATGAAAATGGTAAAACGAACCTTTCGATTCGCGATGTGAAAGGGGAGCTTCTGCTGGTATCCCAGTTTACGTTGTATGCAGATTGCCACAAGGGTAACCGTCCAACGTTTAACGGAGCCGGAAATCCGGCTTTGGCAAAAGATCTTTACGAGTATATTATTGTGGAGTGCCAAAAGCAGCTGCCCGTTGTGCAGACGGGACGCTTTGGTGCCGATATGCAAGTGAGCCTTGTGAACGACGGACCGTTTACGATTTTACTCGATTAAAGCCGTTTTTTGCAGAAAAAATCATTTCGCTTTTCGTTTTAATGCATATATTTTGACTAGAGTCTTTAGTGAAACATCGGCTTTTCGGTGCTCTAGAGGCATTTTGAACAGGTTTTAGGAATTTTTATGGGGAAGCTGAATACATTCGGTAAGTTTTTGGAATGCCTTGGGGTGATTCTATGCTCCGTTGTGTTCGCCTATGCTGCGGAAGCGAGAACTGTAAAAGTCGGATGGTTTGAACGGGAAAACTTTCAGGAAGGGCCGGCCAACGGTCCCAAATCGGGGTATGCATACGAAGTCCTTCAAGCGGTGGCCCGTTATGCGAATTGGAATTTGGAATATGTTCCGGGAACGTGGCACGAACATTTTGAAAGCTTAAAGCGTTTTGATGGAAAAATCGACATTATGGCGGGGCTTTCTGCGATTCCGGAACGCCGGAGCTTTTTGGCATTCCCCAGTGTGCCGATGATGATGGAATCTTATTTCATTTTCTGCCATCCCGAAGACATGAACTCTTACGCAGAGCTTCCTGCGTTGAACGGAAAAACCATCGGCGTTACCGCGGGGACTCTTGTGGAACAGAGCCTTGCCTTATGGAAAAGGATGACCCGTTATGATTATACGATTGTCCCGTTTTATCCGGATACGGTGCGCCATATTTCGGCGGATTCCGCCCGCGTACTCGCTTTCCAAGAAGGTAAAGTGGATCTGGTTGCCGATTATGACAATCGCGTTAAAAAAAGTTCCGGGATGCTGCCTGTGGCTCAGACAGGATCTTCGAACAATTACATTGCCGTTTCCAATAGAAGCGCTTATCTAATTCCGGAATTAAGTCGTGCACTCTCTGTGATGAAATCTTCGAATCCGAGGCTTTTTTCGGATTTGGAAGACAAATTCTACAGCGAATCGGCTGTTCGAAACCTGTTGCCGATTTCCGAAAAAATTTGGGTGAACAATCATGAACAGCTCCATGTCGGCTATTATGATAATTACGCCCCGTATACATCCACCGGCAGCGATCTTCGGGAAAAGGGCCTTTTTAACGATGTCCTCAAGTACACGTTAGAATTTTACGGCATCCATGCGACGATTACGTACCACGCTTATACAAGTTATCGTCAAATGATTTCGGACTTGGTATTTGGACGGATCGATCTTGCGACACCGATTTATTCCAACGATTACCGATCCGAAAAATACGGTTTCTTCCAAAGTTCTTCCTTTTCGACGTCCCCTCTGATTTGGGTTTACAGGGATGATGGCCGGGCAAACCTTTTGGATAATACGGAATCGTTGACGGATGAACAGTGGAAAGAAATTCGCATTGCCATTTCGGAAGATACGCCTCTCCAGGAAGCGGTATTTTCGGATTACTTCCCGAAAGCGACCGCTGTACGCGTCAAGAACTGGCTTGAATGCGTTCAGGCGGTAGAAAATGGGGAAGCGGACGGAACGCTTTTAAACATTTACCGGTCTATGGTCAATTTGCGCCAGAACTATTCTTTAAAACGCAAAGAATTGAAGGTGCATAACCGCTGGGCTTTTGGCATTAGCCGTGAAAATCCGGAATTGATGAAGATCATTGACCGCGGCATTACGATTTTTGGTGCGGATCGTGTGGCGGAATCCTTGGTGCGTCATACCGAAGAATCCTACGCGTTTACGTTTAGCGACTACGTGCAGTCCCATGTTCAGGCGTCTCTCGGCGTGCTGGTTTTCTTGATCGTTTTGGTGGTGTCCTCTTTGTTGTTTGTGATTTGCCAAAGAAGGCAGCAGAAGGTGCTGAATCATTTGGCGCGCTTTGATTCCGTGACGAAGTTGAACAACCGTCTTTCGTTCGATGAAGATTACGGAAAAATTTCGCAGAGACGTTTGGATCCGGACCTTGTCATTGGCGTGATGGATATTGACGTTTTGAAGGAGACGAACGATTCGCTAGGGCATGCTGCCGGGGATGAACTGATTCGTGGCGCTGGAGATTGCTTGGACCGCTTTATTAAACCATACGGAAAAGTTTACAAAGTGGGCGGCGATGAATTTTTTGCCATTTTCAAGTGTTCCGAAGAAATCCTCGAACAGATAAAGCAGGATTTGAAAAACGCTTTTGCTTCTTGGAAGGGAAAGCTTGTGGAATCCTTGTCGGTTTCTTGCGGCTTTGCAACGAGACGTGAATTCCAGAGCTCTCCGTTGGGTGAACTTTTTAGCACGGCAGATGACCGCATGTACAAAGAAAAGTTCGCTCACCGTGCAGGCGTCCGCGTCAAGACCAAATCGGGCGTGTTCAAGAATGTGGCGGGCTATGGAAAGCTCTTCAAGAATGATGAAGAAAAGATGATGCTTGACTCTTTCATTGCGGCGTATGAAACGCAGTACGATACGCTGACGAGTTTGCCCACCATGTCTTACTTTATTGAAACATTGGAAATGCCGGAACATCCGATTAACAAGTCGGGGAAGACTCCGGCCATGATCGCTTTTAACCTGAACGGAATGAAGGATTACAATACCCGTTTCGGATTGCAGGAAGGCGATGAACTTTTAATCGCTTTCGCAGAAATTTTGCAGAAGGTTTATGGTAAAAACTGTTGTTCCCGTTTTGGTGAAGACCGTTTTTATGTGGCGACGACAAATGAATCGTTAGAAGAAAATGTGAAGCGCGTGTTCGAAATGATGTCCCATTGCAATAACGGGACTTCTTTGCAGGTGCGTGCGGGCATTTATGTTTATGATACAGACGATGCTAGCTTTGCAAGCCTTGCTGCGGACCGCGCTCGAATCGCTTGCGACTCGAATCGGGATTTCGAATCCCACTTTACATACTTTGACCAGGCGATGAAAAAACGTTTGGAAATGCGTGACTTTGTGATTTTCAATATTGATAAAGCCATTGCTTCCGAACATATACATGCCTATTACCAACCGAAGGTCAATACGGTTACCGGTGAACTGGTGGGCTTTGAAGTGCTTGCCCGTTGGATCGATCCTGTTGTCGGGTTCATTTCTCCGGCGGATTTTATTCCGGTTTTGGAAGAATTCGGTTTGACTTACAAGCTGGATATTTACATTGTGGAACAGCTGGCGAAGGATTTCCGCAAGTCCTTTGACATGGGAATTAACGATGTTCCCACGTCTTTCAACCTTTCCCGAATGGATTTTGTTTTAGGAAATCCCCGTGTTGAAATCAAAAAACTTTTGAACAAATATCAGATTCCTTTGAACTATTTCAAAGTGGAAATTACGGAATCTTGCGTGATGACCGATCCGCAGAAAATGCGCAAGGAAATTCAGCTGTTCCGCGAATCGGGATTTGAAGTGCTGATGGATGATTTTGGAAGTGGATATTCTTCGCTTGGAACGTTACGCGATTTTGAATTCGACGAAATCAAGATCGATATGAGCTTTATGCGGAACTTCGATGAAAAGTCGAAAGCGATCATTACGTCGATCGTGCTGATGGCAAAGACCCTTGGCGTGCGCACTCTTTGTGAAGGCGTAGAAACGAAGGAGCAGGTGGACTTCTTAAAAGAAGTGGGCTGCGAACAGATTCAAGGCTGGTACTTTGGCAAAGCGGAACCCTATGACGTTGTCGTCGAAAAGTGGCTAAAGAACAGATAGGTGTATGCGCTGTCGTTTTAAAAAGGAGCTTTTGGTATGGGAAATAAAATTTCGGCATTTGTAATTTGTGCTCTTTCTGTTGTCTGCATTGCGCTGGTGTTCCAAAAGGGAGACGGTAAAAAAGGGAACGCATTTATTGTGGATTCTGGAGATGACGAAACTGCATCTATAGACGTTTCTGCTTCGGAAGAAAAAAACTTTGTGGCAAACGAATATCGTTTGGGCTTAGTCGTGGAGCTCCATGGGAAAAATAAAGATGAACTTTATAAAGAACTGGAAATGCGACGAAACCAGATTTTTGCATCGGCAAAATCTTTAGGAATTTCCGCAGAAAACGTGGAACAGAACAGTTTAGAAATCGACAAACAGTGGAATTATATAAAGAACAAACAATTCGTTGCGAAACAGATGTTTAATGTTTCTGTTTCCAATAAAGATGTGATGGATTCTTTAAACGATTTGTTGTCGTCGATTTCGGACGTGGAAATTGTCTCGTCCAATTCGAGGCTTAAAAATGGAGATTCTCTGCAGGCGGAAATCGTGAAAAAAGTTTGCAGAAAGGCTTTGTTTAAGGCGGATCGTTATGCGGAAAGCGTTGGCGAAAAAGCGGGAAAATTCTTACGGGCCAGTGGAAATGTGAATGTTTCCGAATATAATTTTGCGGATTCTGTATCGATCGGTGCGACGGTGGATCTTTCTCTCGCCTTTGCTAATTCCGATGAAGACGGAAAGGCTTATTTATCGGTACAAGCGGAAGAATCTCAAAAGTTTATTGCCGACGAATTCTTAAGTCAGTTTACCATTGAAATCGAAGATACAGATAAAAAATCTTTATATAAAAAGGTGGATCAGAGAAGCGCAGAGGTTATCACCCAAATTCTTTCGATGGGAGTTCCGAACGGGAATATTTCTGCCCAACCGATTTCGCTTGCAAAGGAATGGAACTACAGCGGAGAAGACGTTAAACTTGTGGGGTACAAGGCGAGTCAACGGATTCTGATTAAGTCAGAATCAAAGGCCTTGGCGACAGCCCTTGTGGATAGGCTCGCTTTATATGCAGACGTGCAGTGTGATGGGACAAATCCGCTGTTGAAAAACCTTGAATTGCGGGAAGCCCAGGTGATTCAAAAAGCGGGCGAAAAAGCCATGGCGAAGGCGAACCTTTTTGCTGGCGCTTTGGATATGAAGGTGGGAAAAACGGTAAAGCTTTCCGAAACATCTTTTAACGGCAGGATTGTCTTAGGAAGTGTGGGCGCACGTAAAAATGCGGGTAAATACGTGCTCGCTTCTACCGCTTTGCCGCAAAACGTCGTTGCGGATTCCGTGGAGGTCAGCGCAACCATGAGTTTGACCGTAGAACTTGAATGACTTTTGAAAAAAGGTCGGTGAGTAACACCGACCTTTTCTAATTCCTCTAAAACAAGCTTATTCGTGATAAAGCTTGGATGTTTGATACTTCGGCTCCATGGTGAGGTTCACGCGGAGACGGCGGAATACGTCCACATCGACCTGCGAAAGAATGACGCTTGCATGGACTTCGCAATGTTCCAGCTCGGAAAGCTTTTCAAGTGCGATCTTTGCGTTGTAATCGGTGAGTGCGCAAACGGAAAGCGCAATCAGGACTTCGTCCATGTGCAGACGGGGATTCTGGTGACGGAGCTGCGTTGTTTTTAAGGTTTGGATCGGTTCGATGACCATGGGGGAAAGCAAGCGGACTTCGTCCGGAATGCCTGCCAAATGTTTTAACGCATTCAGGAGTGCGCTTGCGCAGGCTCCGAGCAGGGAAGTCGTTTTGCCGCTGACAATGGAACCGTCTTGGAGTTCGATGGCCACTGCCGGACCGTTGGTTTCTTCGGCCACTTTGGTCGCTTCAACGGCAACCTTGCGGTCTTCCGGCTTAATGTGGGCCTGTTCCATGACAAGCTTCAACTTGTAAACCTGATCCTGGTCTGCTTGGCCTTTGCGAACTTGGCAAAGGGTATTATAATAGCGACGGATGATTTCTTCGTTGGAAGCTGCGCAAGTGGCTGCGTCATCGACGATGCAGTTTCCGGCCATGTTCACACCCATATCCGTGGGGGACTTGTACGGAGATTCACCGAGAATCTGCTTGAAAGTCGTGTTCAAAACCGGGAAAATTTCAACGTCACGGTTGTAATTGACGGTGGTTTTGCCGTAGGCTTCCAAGTGGAACGGGTCGATCATGTTGACGTCGTTCAAGTCGGCTGTAGCGGCTTCGTAAGCGAGGTTTACCGGGTGCTTTAACGGAAGATTCCAAATCGGGAATGTTTCGAATTTGGCGTAGCCCGCTTTAACTCCGTGCTTGTTTTCGTGGTAAAGCTGGGAAAGGCAAACGGCCATTTTGCCACTTCCCGGACCTGGAGCCGTCACCACGACCAGTTCACGGGTGGTTTCCACAAATTCGTTTTTGCCATAGCCGTCGTCGCTTACGATCAACGGAATGTTTGCCGGGTAGCCTGCAATCGGATAATGCCGGTAAACTTTAAGGCCGAGGTCTTCCAGCTTTTTTTGGTAAGCGACTGCACTGGGTTGATTTTCAAAGCGGGTCAGCACGACGCTGCTCACATAAAGACCGTAACCGCGGAATGCGTCGATCAAACGGAGAACGTCCATGTCGTAAGTGATGCCCAAGTCACCGCGGACTTTGTTCTTTTCGATGTCGTTCGCATTGATCGCGATGATGACTTCCGCTTTGTCCTTCATTTTGGTCAGCATGCGGATTTTGCTGTCGGGTGCAAAGCCTGGAAGTACGCGGGATGCGTGGAAGTCGTCGAACAATTTTCCACCGAATTCCAGGTAGAGTTTTCCGCCGAATTTTGCGATGCGTTCTGCAATCTTTTCCGATTGCGTTTTTAGATAAGCGTCGTTATCAAATCCAATCTTGTACATATATCAGGAAACCTTTGTATCAAAGTCATTTCGCTAAAGATAATAATTCTGCTTTTTCCTCTGTAGTCACTTTTTTCTGTTTTTCGAAAAGGAATTTCGGTGAGGAATTAATCGGGAAAAGTTGACATTTTTGGCGAAAAAACGACTTTTTGTGAATTATAGCCCTCATGGCAGCAAAAAAGTTGCTGAACGGACCGGACAACAGAAAAAATGTAAGAATCACTTTAAAATTACTTACATTTTTACTAATATAGATGTGTCGGAACGAAAGTTCTGCAGCAGGGAAGCAAATAAAATAGAGGTTTGGTGGTAAAAAGGAAAAAGCCGCTCCGAGGGGGAGTGACTTTTTTTGTTTTAAAGCAGGAATATTTGCAGCACGAGATTCGGATAAAGCTTTTTCAGTTCGATTTCTAATGCGATGCGTGTTTCACGGAATTTGGAAAGGTTCATTTGTGCGTCATTTTGCGGCGTGATGCTTACATCGACTTCATAACTCGATCCCACGTGAAAAAGCAGAACCTTGACCAGCTTAAAACTCGGGTCAAGTGTCGCTTTGATGACGCTTTCTGTGCGGTTGCGGAGAGTGACGTTTTGGGTGGTTCGTCCGATCAGCGAAAAGAAGGAATGGGTGACGACGCGGATCGGTGGCGGCAGTAAAAATAGGGAAATGCCGATTACGATGATGGAATCTCCGATGTAATTCAAGAAGGCAAATGGGGAATCCTTTGGAACGATTGCCATGAGAATTAGCGCAATGCCTGTTCCCACCGTGACGAAGGTGTCTACGTAAGCGGCCACCGTTTCGGATTTTAAAATGGGACTTTCGCCAGCAGTCTTTTGCAATTGTCTGCGGTAATAGAGCCATACGCCTGCGCAGACAAATACCATGCCCACTGTATAAATCAGGAGCGGGGCGAGCTTTAGAGACTCTAATGTTCCGGGACCGTTTCGCACATATCCGATGATGTTAGCAATGCTTTCGAAAATGGAAAAAACGGTAATGGTGATTAGCAGAATGCCTTGGAGCATGGCGTAAACGTTTTCAAGGCTGTAAATGCCGAAGGGATATTCATCGCTAGTGACGTCGCGCTCCCGTGTAATGTAGAGCGCAATGATGAAGCTGACTGCGGAAATGGTGCAGAGGCTTCCGTCTAAAGCGAGTGCAAAGGAACTTGCGAAGTAATACCCGATCCAGCCGCAGATTCCCATTAAAATGTTGATCCAGATGCCGACTTTGAGAGTTCGCATTTCGATCTGCTTATAGCCAAGAGGATCCTGCTTTTGCAGGACCAGACGTGGAAAGCGGTGACTGGATTTGTTTGCAATGCTCATAAAAACAATATACCGCTTTGCATTTGGGAACGTTGCTTTGAAATGCTTACAATATGAAAAAAGCCCGCTAGGTAGCGGGCTTTTCAAAGACTTATTTTCGATTACAAGTTTTCGCTTGTTGTGGCTGCGGCAGCGGCCTTGCGCTGTGCTCGATGCATGTCGATCAAGTTCTGGAAGTACTGGATAAAGCTCAAAGCGCCCACGGCGAGGAAGCCGATTGCGTAAAGGGCGAGGAACGGTCCGATGATGAACTTGCGAGCGCCGATGTAAGCGAGAACACCCACGATGCAGTATGCGCCCACGGCGAGTTCAATGATGGCAAGGTACGGGAACTTTTGACGGAAGAAGGAATGCTTTTTACCGCCGGTCTTCGGGGTGCGGACAAAGGAACCTTTGCGGCCGAGAACTGCGGAGAACCAAGCGCGTGTATTGCTGACAGCGATGCCGACGCCCATGGCCATCAAAGCCGGGAGAGAAAGCATACGGGTCTTCCAACCGGTGTAACCGGAGCAGCGCTGAGCGACAAAGTAAAGCGTCGAAGGAGCGATGGCTGCGAGGAAGATAAAGATGAATCCGATGGTGAAGAGCCAACCGGGCATTTGGGTTACCGGCGTGTACCAAGCGAGAAGCGGGTAAGCGGAAAGAGCGGTAAAGAGCATGCACGGGTGAATCGAATAGTGGGTCGTGTGGAGGAATGCGCCGAGCTTTTTGCGGAAGGAAACGCCTTTTGCCTTGAACACGAGAGGAAGGTCCTTGATGGCGGTCTGGATGGAGCCCTTTGCCCAACGGAACTGCTGAGCCTTGAACGCATTGATGTCGTCCGGAAGTTCCGCCGGAACGATCACGTCGAAGACGAACTTCATTTTCCAACCGGCCAGCTGGCTGCGGTAAGAAAGGTCCATGTCTTCGGTCAGCGTATCGCCTTCCCAACCTCCGGCGTCCACGATTGCCTGTTTGCGCCAGACGCCTGCGGTACCGTTAAAGTTCATGAAGAGATCGCCCCAGCTGCGGGCGGACTGTTCCACCACAAAGTGGCCGTCAATACCGATGGACTGTGCAAGGGTAAGACCGGATTCGCCACGGTTCAAGTGACCCCAACGGCCTTGGACAAGGCCCACGTCTGCATTCATGACAAGGTGCGGAATCGTCTTCAGGAGGAAGTCCTTCTGGGGTACAAAATCGGCGTCGAAAATGGCGAGATATTCACCCTTGGCAACTTCCATACCGGCGGCCAGAGCGCCTGCCTTAAAATCTTTACGGTTGGTACGGTGAATGAGCTTGATATCAAAACCTTCGGCTTGCTTTTCTGCAACTTTGCGCTTGGTCACTTCGTAGCATTCATCGGTGGAGTCGTCCAAAACCTGAATTTCGTGACGGTCCTTAGGGTAGTCGATTGCGCAAACCGCATCGATCAAACGTTCAACGCAGTTCGCTTCGTTGAAGACCGGAAGCTGCGTCGTTACCTGTGGCAGGTCGTCCATTTTGTGGTCGCGGTAGAATTGAAGAAGGCTCTTGCGGTCGGCAAGACGCACACGGCGGCTGTTCTTCAAAAAGAGATAGATGCTCCAATAGCAGTTGAATCCATAGATCACAAGGCCGATGCCTGCGATGACGTAGACGACGAAGAGGATATCAAGGATATACTGAGCCATAATTTTAAACCTTATGCATTTTATGCTTGGCGCCAAATATAGAAATGCAAAAACGATATTGCTATATTCCTTTTTGTATTTTATGGCAAATATGTCGCTAGGTAAGCAAGAAATATCACCGTTAGAAAAATGGTACGAAACGGGAAAAAATGACCCGAAAATTGGAAACTCCCTAAGGCTTCTGCTGGGACACGCCCTGGTTGCCATTTTCCGAAATAATCGGCCGGATTTTTCCATTTTTTCTCCAGAAAAAGCGCTGTCCTTTGCTCAGCGGTTGCCTGCGGGGATATTTCCAGGGGACATGGGAAGTTGGCTTTCCCGCCCGGAAACTCATGCTTACGAAATTTTGCATTTTTGTGAAAAATCCAAGGAATTTCGATTTCCTCCTGAAATAGATCTTTCTGCGTTTTCAAACGGGGTCGTCGATATGCGGGGGGTGAAATGTCCTATGGGTTCTGTTCGGGCGAGGCTTGTGCTTGCAGGGATGGATTCCGGAGAAGTTGTAACGCTTTATGTCGATGACGGTGAACCTATCGAAAATGTGCCACGTGCCATGGTCGAAGATGGAAATCACGTCCTTTTCCGTGAAAAAAAAGAAAATTATTGGGAATTACGGGTGCAAAAACGGGAAATAAAGTAGTTTATTCAATGTGACGCACAGAATTCAGATTATCGGAGATGAATTGATGGGTGTTGGCGGCGAAGCTGCGACCCTGTTCTCCGAACTGCTGTTGTGTGAATATCCTACTCGTCCAGTTCAGTTTGCCATATCCGCTTCGGTACGCTATCCACTTTCTACGGTGATTGCGCGGGCCCCGGGGGATATCTTTGGAAAACTTGCGGAACGGATCGTTCTAGGGCTTGGACTCCATGAGCTTCGCCAGGTTGCCGATGGGGAAAAAGTTTTTGCATCGTACAAGATCCTTGTGGACGAAATCCTTTCCAAGACTACATCGGTCCTTTATCTTTTGACTATTCCGGAACAGGCTCTCCCGGAATGCGGAACGGAAGTTTTGACATTTAACCAAAAGCTCCGAGAATTGGACGATGCAAACCGCGTCCATGTGCTCGACTTTGCGGCACATGTGGAACATTTTGAACGGGATCAGCTTCAGCGCGGCAAGTTTGCACGCAGCCTGTTCGATTCGAATCATATTCCTACATCGCTTTGTACGACACTTTTAGGGTTGTTTGTGGAACGTCGAATTTTTAATACAAAAAAGGAGTCCGAAAATGGATTTTAGCGATAAATTCTATGCGAAAAATGCAGCCTCGGCCCGCGCTTGGGCAGAAACCGAAGACCGGAAAAAGCCCGAGCATCGAGAAGCACGCAAACCCGCAGAACCGAAAAAGGGAATCTGCGAAAAGTGCAAAAAGGAAGCTCTAGTTCGCCCGCACCGTTCCCGCGAAGCCGATATGAAGGACGGAGCTGCAAGTTACGGTGTGGTCGTCCATTATTACTGCGAAGATTGTTACCCGAAGAGCCGTCGCGATACGCCTACCGAACCGCCCCTTTCTTCGAAACAGTTAAAAAGTCTTCTTCGCGGTGCAAAGAAAAATCTCCACTAAAAAGAAAAGGCTGCGAATTTTCGCAGCCTTTTGAATGGATAAGCTTAACGCAGGAACGTTTCGGCGAGAACTTTGGCTAATCGCTGTTTGCCCGGTTCAAAGGGATGCTCGGCGATGATGTCCTTTGCGAAGGCTTCGATCAGAAGTTCTTCTGCGTGCTTCTTATCGATGCCGCGGCTTTGCAAGTAGTAAAGCGATTCCCTGTCGAGAGATCCCACCGTGTTGCCGTGGGAACAGGCGACGTCATCGTGGAAAATTTTGAGGGTCGGTTTCACGTGGATTCTTGCGTCGTCGGAAAGCAGGATCGTGTTGACGAGTTCCGAAGAATCCGTTCCCGGGCAGTTGGCGCCTGCAATGACGCCGCCGTCGTAGTTCACGGATGCGGTTTCGGAAAGCAGGTTACGGATAAACTGGCGGCTCGGGCACTTTGGCGCTTGGTGACTGACGCGAACAAAATCGTGTTCGGCAGCGGATCCGCGGAGGATGTTGAGTGCTCGGTATCCGAAATCGGCGGCTTCGCCTTCAAGGTAATCTTCGACGCTTGTTCGGCGCAAAGAATCGCTGCGGTTTAAATCCAGAATGTGAACCTTGGATCCTTTTGCTTGGTGCACACGGATCGTGCGGAATTTAAGCTCGTTTGCATGGCCGACTTCGGTGGAGAACAGTTCCACTTCGGCGTCTTCTTCCACGAAAAGGTCGATGCGTTCTGCGGAAAGTTCCCGTTCGATTTTATTTTCGAGGATTTCGAGGGAAACCTTGGCGCCTTTTTCGATGCGGAACACCGTGTGCGAAAATTCGTCGTGGGGTTTTAAAATCCCGTTTTCCGAAGCGCCTGCCTTTACGACTTTTACAAAGGATTTGGCTCCGAGGGCAAGGGGGAGAAGTGCCGAAATGTCATTTTCTTTTTCGATTTCGAAGTCGGCGATTTGGAATCCGCTTTCGGATAAGCGTTCCACATTTGCCGCATCATCGATTTCTACGGGGATGTCTTTATTTGCAATGAACTCGAGACTTTTGTAAGCGCCGAGCTTTGCGGTGGGGAATTTGTACCAGTCTTCGACTTTTTTTCCCGGAAGACCGAGCTCCCGAATTTTTTCCAAGGCTTCTTTTTGCATTAGGCGCCCTCGATCCAATCGTAACCTTCTTTTTCAAGCTTGAGCGCAAGGTCCGGACCGCCGCTCAACAAAATTTTCCCGTGCATCAGAACGTGTACGAAATCCGGCTTTACCATGTCGAGAATGCGCTGGTAATGGGTCACCAGAATGACTGCGCGGTTTTGGCTGTGCAAGTGGTTGATTCCGTTGGAAACAATGCGGAGCGCGTCGATGTCGAGGCCCGAGTCCGTTTCGTCGAGGAAGGAATACTTTGGAAGGAGCATGGCCATCTGGAGAATTTCGTTGCGTTTTTTTTCACCGCCCGAGAATCCGTCGTTCAGTCCGCGGGTGCGGTAACGATCGTCCATTTCAAGGAGTTCCATGGCTTCGTTCAGACGCTTGTTAAATTCTTCGTCCGAGATGGGGCCTTCTTTCAAATAGGCGCGCTTGGAGTCCAGAGCCATGCGGAGAAATTCCACGTTAGGAACGCCCGGAATTTCGATAGGGTACTGCGTGCTTGCGAAGAAGCCTTCGTTTGCACGTTCGTTCGGTTCAAGGTCCAGAAGATTTTTACCGTCCAGTTCTACGGATCCTTCATCGACCTGGTAAGCAGGATGGCCGCTGATTACTTTTGCGAGGGTACTTTTACCGGAGCCGTTAATTCCCATGATGGCGTGAATTTCGCCGGGTTTGACTTCGAGATTGATTCCTTTGAGAATCTGTGTGCCGTCGAGCAGGCTTGCTTTGAGGTTTTTGATAGAAAGCATAGGGACTCCAAATTAAATCTTTTCGCTGTACTCCACGAGCTTCGTTCGGTAATCGAGAAGATCTTTAAAAAATGTAGGATCTCTAGAAACATCTGTCTCGGAACGAAGTCTTGCACGGATCGTTTTGGTTGCAAATTGGTGCAGTTCCAAGCGAAGGGTCATGGTTTCGGGGGTGATTGGCTTTGCTTTAAGCTCATCGCGGAATCGTTCCGCCGTGCGGATTTCAAGTTCTGCCAAGGATTCGAGAAATTCTTTTTGCGCAACATCCGGTTGCCATGTTTCTTCCCCAAAGGATTCGAGGACTTGGGCGGGAATCGGCGATAGGGAATCGTGCAAACGCATTAAGTTAATTTGTTTGTATTCCGAATACTCGGCAAGGGCGGTGCTTAAAAGTTCGTCCAGGGTTTCGGACGCTAGAAGGCTTACTCCGGAACTTGCAAAATCCAGATCGAAGAAAACGCTGGCAGGTTCCCAAAGGGAAGGCGTGACGATGATTAAATTCACAAAACGCAGTTCCATCGGTGGCAGGGCGTTCCAAGGAACTTGCTCTTCTTCGGGCATGGGCTGCGCTGTTTCAAACTCGCTTTCGTGGTGAAAACGTTTTTCTTCTTTTGGCTGGATGCCGATGAAATTTGCTTCCGTTCCGTAACGTTCGGCAATTAAACGCAAATATTGATTTTGCAGTTCGCGGTCGCGCATGTTCACCAAAATTTTTTTCAAATGGGTGACGAATTTTGCGCGGTCTTCGATTGTTTCTGTCGGTGTAATCCGCGAAAGATAATTGATCCAGTCTTCGGCTTTGGAAAGTTCGCTTCGGAAATCGTCGGCAGCGGATGCTCCGTGTTCGTTGACGAAATTATCCGGGTCGATTTTTTCACCGTTTGGGCGGGAAAGAGCAACGATTTTAGGAACGATACCTGCAGGCAGTACGATTTCGATGGTGCGTTTTGCCGCTTTGCGCCCGGCTTCGTCACCGTCAAATACCAGATAGGCGCTTTTGGTGTAGCGGGAAAGAATTTCGGCATGCTTTTCCGTGAGAGCGGTTCCCGAAACGGCGACCACATTTTTGACACCGGCTTGGTAAAGGCTGATCATGTCGAAGTAGCCTTCCACGAGAACGACAGAGCCTGCTTTGGGAATTTCGTTTTTCGCTTTGGAAAGTCCGTAAAGAATTTCGCCTTTTTTGTACAAGGCGGTTTCTGGACTGTTCAAATATTTGGGCTTTTTTTCTTTGTCGAGAACGCGTCCGCCAAAGGCTACAACTTTTCCGGAAAGGTTTTCGATGGCAAACATCAAGCGGTCGCGGAACTTGTCTGCGATTCCACCGTTTTCTCGTTCAACGGCGAGCCCCGCTTCAACGAGCTGCCGTGGAGAAAATCCGTGTTTTGCTGCGTAACTTAAAAAGCCTTCGCGCCCTTCGGGCGCATAGCCGACTTTGAAAAAACGTCGGGTTTCTTCGGAAAGATGACGCGTGCCGATGTATTCGAGAACCTTTTCGCTTTTGGGAAGTTGTTCTACGAACCAGTCGGCGGCAAGATCGTTCAGTTCGCGGACAAGGGTTCGTTCTTCGGCGATTTCCGGTGCGACGGGGCTTCCCAGTTCGGGTAAAGGGAAGCCGGTAGCGTTTGCGATCCATTCCACAGCCGCTTTGAAATCCATTTTTTCATGTTCCATGACGAACTTGAAAACATCGCCGCCTGCACCGCATGCAAAGCATTTATAAATGCCCATTTGCGGGTTAATGTTCATGGATGGGGAATGGTCGTTGTGGAATGGGCAACGGCATACGAAACGCCCTGCGCCAGAACGTTTGATCGGGACGAACTGCTGAATGATGTCAGCAATATTTGTCTGCTGCTTGAGCTCTTGAATGACTTCGTCCGAATAAAATGCCATGGTTCAACAAAAATAGAATTTTTGATGATTGTATGCAGAAGGGGCGCTGGTTGGCATGAGCTGATTTTTTTATTAGATTTGAGTCGCTTTTAAGGGACTTTAGCTCAATTGGTTAGAGCAGCGGACTCATAACCCGCGGGTTCCGGGTTCAAGTCCCGGAGGTCCCACGAAACAAGGCTCTCCAGTGCGGGGAGCCTTGTTTTATGCTATGTCCGTAATCGCAGAACTTGTGAAGCGCCCATAAAAAATCCTTTGGTCGCATTTGAACCAAAGGATCCTTGCAGAATGTTTTGAATCTACTTCTTTTTAGAAAAAATCTTACGGAAGCAGAAGACGTTCAAGGCGATGATTGCTGTCCAAGCGGCAATCATAAAAATGAGTCCACCGGTAGTCATTTCCATTAGGCATCCTCCTCGCTTATACCGATTTGCACTTTTTTGATTTTTGGACTTCTGCCTGTTGCGCGTCCGCTTTTCCAAGCGTACCAAATGGCAAAGTTCACAAGAAGAATCGTAACCAATAGGAACAGACGGAAGCCTTGAATGAATGCCTTTTGCGAAATGGAAATTCCGAAGAACTGCACCATGGCGTCATCGGCAATATGGCGAAGCAACAAAATGTCCATGCCGTCGTGAATGCTCCAAGAGACAAGCAAAACGACAAGGGCTACCGGACAAACGTATTGAATGATTATTCGGAAGATTTTCGGGAGCTTGATTGCAGAACCTTCGCTTAAAAGGGCAAAAGCTTCGGATTCGTTCGGGACGTTTGCGGATTTTTTACGGCCGAGAACCATGGCGAATACGATCGCTTGGATCGTTCCGAGAAGCACAAGGAGGAAGCTTCCTCCCCAGAAGTCAAGTTCATCCACGGCGCCTGCGGAAAGACCTGCGATTGCGATGATTCCTCCGATGAAGGAAATCGTTCCGATGGTCGCGACTGCGCCTTTACGGGTAAATTTCAAATCGTCTTCACAGAAGCTGATCAGCGGTTGAATAATCGAAATGGCACTTGTCACTCCTGCAATAAAGAGCATGAGGAACCAGAGGCTCATGAATGCGCTGCCAAAAGGAATTTTTCCGAATACGAGGGGCATGCTTTGGAAGGCAAGGCCAAAGGTTCCGAGCTTTGCACATTCTTCGATATTTGCGCCGATAACAATGATCGCCAAAGGAATCACAATGGTTCCGCCGAGAATGATTTCGGCAAACGCATTTGCAGATCCTGCGGAAAGGGAAGAAAGCACCAAGTCTTCGTTGCGCTTTGTATAGCTTGCATAGCAAAAGATAATACCCATGCCGAGGCTCATGGTAAAGAATACCTGGCCTGCTGCAGCGAGCCACATTTGGGGATTTGTCAAAGCGGAAAAGTCCGGATTCCACATAAAGGCAAGGCCGTGGCTAATCCCCGGAAGCGTAAGCACTCGGATCACAAGGGCGATTCCCATAATGACAAGAATTGGCATGGAAATTTTGTTCACCCGTTCAATGCCTTTACGCACGCCCAGCGAAATCAGCGCCATGTTGCAGACGAAAGTAATCGCAAAAAAGACGATGGCTGCAGGGAGAGCTCCGATTTTTTCGTTTAACGAAATGAAATTTCCAAAGAATTCGGTAATTTTACCCGCTTGGACAACTTCCATTAAACGACCGTTGAACGAATACCAAGTAAAGGCGAGAATCCACGATTCAATAAAGACGTAGTAGAAAATGATGAAAAGTGGTGGAAGAAGCCCGATGGAACCGAGATATTTACCCCAGGGCTTTCTAATGATTTTGTCATAAGCTCCCGGAGAAGTTCCATGGCCGAGAATACCTGCGTAACGTCCAAGGGTCCATTCAATCCAAGACAGGGGAATACCTAGAACGATAAACGCGATAATATAAGGAATAATGAACGTTCCGCCGCCATTTGTGGCGGCTTGCACTGGAAAACGTAAAAAGTTGCCAAGTCCGACAGCGCTACCTGCGACCGCTAGGACAACGCCAAGTTTCGAACCCCAATGCTCGCGCGAAGAATCCATGGTTACCTCGTATTCATTTGGGAGTAAAGATACAAAATTAAAGAATGACTCCGTCTACGAAAAGCACTGCTGCAGTCGCTGCACAGGC
>JAGDBD010000035.1 GCA_017959225.1 Fibrobacter sp.
GGTAGTCGTCACGATGTCGAAGTACGGCACCGGAGATTCGATTGCCTTACCGGCAATGAGACCTGCAATGTGAGAAATGTCAGCCATCGTGAGAGCGCCGACTTCGTCAGCGATTTCCTTGAAGCGCTTCCAGTCGAGGTTACGGCTGTAAGCAGAGAAACCGGCGAGGATCATCTTCGGCTTTTCGCGAAGAGCGATTTCGCGGACCTTGTCCATGTCGATGCGGCCCGTTTCCTTATCGACTTCGTACTGCACGAAGTTGTAAAGCATGCCGGAGAAGTTCACCGGATGGCCGTGAGAAAGGTGTCCACCGTGGTCGAGCTTCAAGCCAAGAACCTTGTCACCCGGTTTGAGAACGGCGAAGTACACAGCAGCGTTTGCCGGCGAACCGGAAAGAGGCTGAATGTTCACATGATCGCAACCAAAGAGTTTTTTGCAACGATCGATAGCGAGAGTTTCCATTTCGTCGATGACTTCGTTACCACCGTAGTAACGCTTGCCCACATAACCTTCGCTGTACTTGTTGGTAAGGACAGAGCCCATGGCTTCCATCACAGCCTTCGAAGTATAGTTTTCGGAAGCGATGAGTTCGATGCCATATTCCTGGCGTTCCGCTTCTTTCTGGATGATGTTATAAATTTCCGGATCGGTCTGTTGCAATGTTGATTTGAGCATTTAGCTACTCCTTGGATTTGTACGCGCAAATATAGAAAACTCGGGAAAAATTCCCCGAGTTTTCTTACAGAACCTGCGATTTTTAGCGAGATTTCACCAAAAACGGTTTCAATCCTACCATTTTTCCGTTCAAGGATACGTTTGCAAAAAAACGTCCTTGGGGAATACTCTCTTTCTGAGGAAGCAGATCGACTTCGCCAGACTTCACGTACCTCTCCACATGCATAACCCGCTGCCCTAAAGCGTCCACAACGGTCACTTTCAAAAGGCCTCCCGGAGTCGTAATTTTTAGGTTCTGCATATCGAAAGAAACATTAACAACACTTTGACGCAAAACAAAGCCGTCTTTATCGGAAGGATCTTCGCACGGTTCGCAGCCTTCTCTGGACACACCGCCAATGTTAAACGCAATCATATCGATATTCGGGCCGCCATTTGCCGTCAAAGATTCAATAGTAAAGTTGAACGGAACCGCATCGATCCAAACATCTTCCACGTAAACAGTGTCCCATGTATCCCAGTCGGCTGTCGGCGGAAAATCCACTTCATAAGTACCATAATCTACAGTCAACTTCATCGGCCTGGATTCTGTGCCCCCGTTGGAATAGCGGATCAAAAGTTTTGCATTGGAAGCGGACTGGATCGACTGCAATTTGAACGTGGCGACGCTAGAAAGCTCGTTATAAATATTGTAGAAGCCGAGTCCCGTATAACCGACATGGTCTTTATCGGTCGTTCCCATGCCCTCTTCCGGGTAAACCATATCGATGGGAGATTTCCATTCCTCAGTCGCAGTAAGCTTTGAACAAATCGAAGAACTGCTCGAACTTTCCGCATTTTCACTAGAAGAGCTTTCTTCGCTACTGCTCACTGGAATTTCTTCTTCCCCATGAGCAGTTACCGTACAAGCGCTACCGCCATCAAAAACGGCAGTATAAGTACTTGCGCGGTAAAGAGTCTTTTGACCGTAATAGTTCGAATCCGTGGAAAGTAAATTGCAGTCGTCGTCATACCATCCCTTGAAAGCTTTGCCAAAACTGCCAGGGCTCACGTGAAGAGTCAAGGGAGCGTCTCCCGGAAGATTCTGGTTGTGGGTAATCAAACCGGAGCTGTTCGAAACATTGGACTTGACCGTGAAAGCATACCGAGGCTTGATCGCAGACACAAGCTTTGTCAATTCTGTTTTAGAATTCGTCGAAAGGTAAGATTCATTCAAAGCGTTTTCAAGTTCTTCCACAATCCACTGGCTATGGGCAATGGATCCTGATTCCTGAAAATGTGTTGTATTGTCATCCAAAACACCGGACGAATAATTCGGGTATTCTCCCGGGAGAAAATATTTAAACTGGTAACGGGAAACATACGCGGCATTCCAAGTTTTGCTATAAGCATTGTAAGACTTGGAATTTAAATCCACGTAGGGGACGCCGTTCGACTTCGAAAGTTCTAGCATTTTACCGACAACGTCATACTCCGTAAAAATGTTTCTGCCGTCAGTTCCCATGTTCATGTTCATCGGCGTCACAAAAATCGGAGTCGCTCCCACTTCCTTTGCCGCATCCACGTACTGTTGCAGCCAATAGCCCAAAGAATCATAGGGGACTTGTCTTGAACTATTTCCAAAGTAACGGTCATTATGCCCGAACTGGATGAGCAAAAAATCCCCCGCCTGCATGCTCGCTTTCACGGATTCCAAGCGACCGTCTTGAATGAACGTTTTGGAACTGCGCCCACCGATCGCTGCATTGTTGATTTTTACCCGAGATCCGTCAAAAAAACTGCCGATAATCTGGCCCCAACCGGTCTGCGGATACGCTCCACTGGCATAGTTACAAACGGTGGAATCCCCCACAATATGCACCGTAAAAGATGTGGTATCGCTTACCGAAACAACAGACATGGCAGAAGCCAAAAGAAGAGTCGCCGCCCACTTTTTCATATTCCATCTCCTTGAAAGCTAGCGAACAAGCGCCCAAAAGCCACTCTTTTTTTGAAGCCCATTTTTCACCACGATCCGGTATACGCCCGAACGTCCCGCCAAAGATTCCAATGGAAGTTCCGATGTTCCCGCCGAAAGGGAAAGTTTTTTATTCGCCACAAGGCGGCCTCCCATATCGAACATTTGAACATGCACCTCTCCCGCCGACGAAAGGGTCACTTTATTTCCTTCCAACTGGAAAGCGCCTTGTGCATTCAGCGTCGCAATGGATTCTTTATCGGAATCTCCCGACGAAGATGGTTCTCCTTCGCCATAAATGGTTTCTCCCGAAGCGAGTATGCGCTGAACACCTGCAATACTAAAGCCGAAGGCATCGATATTTGGACCGCCGTCATAAGTGGTCGAAATCATTTTTAGCGTTTCTTCCCCTGCCGCAAGATCCACATTTACCCAAGCCGTATCCCAAGAATCCCAACCTGTAGGCTTAAATGTCACATAATAATCGTGATCCAGATAAACATTGAGTTCCCGGTCCGTAGAACCGCCAAAAGAATAACGAATACCCATGGTCACATAGCCCGCAGCCGGGAAAAGCATCTGATAATACGCATCCGAATTCAGGGAATTATCAAAGTTGTAGAAGCCTTCACCGGTAAAGCCCAAATGATTATTTTCCGAAAATCCGAAGCCGGAATCTGGGAGATAAGCGTCAAACCAGCTTTGAATTTCCTTGTTGTACTTGACGCTTGTGTCTACCGTTACAACATCTGCCTGTTTTGCTTCTTCAATGGTTTTGGGAGTTCCTGTGGGGAAAGTAGTGCGGGCAGAACCGTCTCCCGTGTAAAGAACCGCAGAGCCTCCGCTATAAACCGCCGTATACTGAGTCGAAGCGCTTCCCATCGTAAAAGTGCAGATATATTCGGACTTGACAGACGTCTGAGAATTGCTGCACTTGTTACCGTTTCCGTCATACCAGCCTACAAAAGTTTTACCCGCTTTCGGTGTCGTTTTAAGAGTTACGGGCATTCCTGCCGGGTAATAGGCGCTAATCGTAGAAAGGGAATCCGAACCTTCCGGGCTTACCTTCACATCCAGCTGGTACATGGGAGCGAGATACTTGGAGAGCGCCCTCACGTTTGCATCGGAATGGACGCGCATCTGCTCCGTAGTAATGCGTCCAAAAACCGTCGCACCGTTCTGCTGCAAATGCAAATTGTCTTCGTTTCCGTTGGCATAGGTAGAATATTCCCCTGCATCTATATACATGTTCACGTAATGCAAAGCGTAGTACTGCCCCACCGAAAGCAAATAATTACGGGAAAGCGTATCCATATCGATCAGCGGAACTCCAAGGCTTGTAGCGATTTCACGAGCTCGAATCGGATATCCGTGATAGGATTCATAAATGGAATCCGGCACAATGCTTCCGTCACAAGTGGCATTCTTTTGCGACGTCACGGAGCACCTGTAATCGCTACGACGCACAGGATTAATAATGATGGGGATTGCGCCGGCATCCAAAGTTTCCTGCGCCATGGCCGTCGTCGCCGTCACAAAATCCGTTTCATTGCTGTAATTGCGATCGTTGATTCCAAACTGGATAATGACAAAGTCTCCGGCTTTCAGGCTTGAACGCACAGCGGGCCAGTTGTTTGTATAATAGCCCATCGCATAGGTTCCGCCAGCGCCTTTATTGACCACATCCACAAAATTCGCATTCCAGAAATGGCTAAAGTCCTGGCCAATTCCCCGCTTGGGATAATAGCCTTCATTCCAGTCCTGCATCGTGGAATCTCCACACATGTAGATCGTAATCTTTGCCCAGACCGCAACAGAAAATAACATGGTCGCGATCACCACAGCTTGCCAAATTTTGTTGAAGAAATTCACGCCAAAACCATCCTTGAAAAGAAAACCAAAGCCTTGCAAGGCCCCTCCCTGCAAGGCTTTTATTTTTACGGGTTCACTACAAACTTCTGGGACGAAACCGTTTTGGAATTCACAGAAACCTTCACCATGTAAATTCCCGCCGGCAAAAGTTCCTTGTGCAGAGAAACGTTATTTTCACCGACACGGACATTCGCCGTAAGCGTGTTCACCCGTTTACCGTGCATATCGTAAACAGAAAGCTTTGCCACGCCCGCTTGATTCGTACGTAAAATTTCAAGCATGGGATTGTACGAGCTCGAAAGCGGCTTTGTAAAGGAAGCAATCGCAGTCGTATCGTCAAACACGGTTCCGCGCAAGCCCACAGTCGAAATATCAAATGCGAATACGCAAATGTTCGGGCCGTCTGTCGTTGCAGAAGAAAGGGTCAATGTGAAATCCCCTTGAGGAATCTGCACCGTGACAAGGGCCGTGTCCCAAGTGTCCCAACCTGTGGGCGGGAAGCTAATCGTGTAACTATTTTCACCGATAGTCGCAATCATTTTGCGGTCACTGCTACTACCGTTGGCATAAACAACGGCAAGGGTCGCAGTCGTATCGGATTTTGACGTGAGATAGTACGAAACAAATTCAGAAGCATTTCCAAAATTCCAATAAGCATTGCCAAGGAAACCGGCGTGCTCCGTTTCCACATAGCCAGTACTTGCCAAGTCCGGAGTCGAAGCTTCGAAAACCTTCACAAATTCAATAGCTGCCGGAGCGTCTTCGGAACTGGATACAAAAGAAATATCCGGTTTTTTCAAGTTATCACCAACATTATCCGGCAAGTAATAGCTCAAATGCGGCGGCTGGTTGTAAGCCACATTCTGCCAAGCGATGCTTTCACGGTATTGACGGTCATGCATCAGTGTGTAAACGCGGTGGGGCGTCGTATAGTTTGAAACGATCAGGTTTACAATGCTTGAATCCGTACTGCTGCGAACGATGATTTCTTCGCGCCAGTCTCCCAAAATATCCGCAGAAAGGCAGGGATTTGCCTTGGTGCTATTGTTGACCGTCGAAGAATTAATGTTATAAACATTCAAGAAACGGTCTACGGATTGAGCGCTGGAATTCCATTTTTCGATTTTTCCACCGGTGCCAGAACCTGTCGCATCAAACAATTCATCTTGCAAATCGCCGTCAAAGTAAAGACGGAAATTTATCGATGGCGTTTTCGCCGCAAGAAGCGCTCCTTTTGCCGTGCGAATTCCACCGCTCGTTCCAGACCACATTTCAAAGCCTCGACTTGTGGAATCCACGTCTGCAGCAAGACCGCGTCCGTTATCCACACCCGTGCCATCGCCGTAAGTGGCTTGCAAAGTTCCCCACAAAACATTTCCGTTTAAATCACGCATTTCTTCCGTATATTTAACCGCAAGCTTGTCTTCGTGAACATCGTACGTTTCAAGGCCAACAACATCCGGATCCATATCCGAAACATGCATGGCATCGCCATGGCCATAGCCTGTACGGTAGCGAAGGGATCCGTCGTGGTTCAAAGCCGCAGAGCCGTAGACGATTTCATCTTTGCCGTCACCATCCAAATCGGCAACCGTCAAATTGTGATTTCCTTCACCATAAAGTCCCGAACCCGATTGGGTACTTTCGCTATACCAACGAAGCGTTAAATTCTGACCGTCAAAGTCAAATGCGGCCACGTAGGCTTCCGTATAATAGCCTCGGCAAAACACCATGCTCGGATGAACACCGTCGAGATAAGCAACAGCCGCAAGCATACGGTTATCGCGGTTTCCATAATTATCGCCCGAAATTTTGCCACGACCCGGCAAATAATCGATGGTCGTAATCGCTGCACCCGTCTTACCGTTAAAAACCGTCAAAAATTCATTGCCGGTCATAATGGTTCCGGACGAGGAGCGGTAATCCGCCGACGCATCGCCGATGACTTTTCCCAAGCCATCCACCGTTCCGTCACTTGTCTTCATGGCGATTTCTGCAATACCGTCCCCATCAAAATCGTAAACGAGGAACTGGGTATAATGCGCTCCGGCACGAATGTTTCTACCCAGATCGATTCGCCACATCTTTGTACCGTCAAGCTTATACGCATCGATAAAAACATTTCCCGTATAACCGTTCTTGGAATTATCCTGCGAATTCGTCGGATCCCATTTAAGGATCAGTTCGTATTCCCCGTCACCGTCCAAATCTCCCACGCTCATATCGTTTGGCGTATACCCATAGCTTTGATTGCTAGGAGTCACGCCGTTTGCCGGCCTATCCAGCTGGATTTGTTTCCAAGCAGCATGCCCATAATTATCTTTATAATATTCAGGAAGGGTGATGACTGTAGAAGAGACGTTTCCCTTTTCGTCTTTTAAGGTGTAAACATTGGTGGTCGAACCTTCGGAATCCACGTAAAAAGTCGGATCTTTTCCCGAAATTTTCGCGATTTCTTTACCATCCCGCAAAAGGGTAAAAGTTGCAGTCGGTTCATCGGAACCGAGCAAACGCCAAGAAACAAATGTTCCCGTTCCGTTGTTTGCCACGGAAAGACCGCGCCCAAGCTTTTCCATTAGCGAAGTCGCAAAAGACTCCGTCATTAAACCGCCCAAAAGTACGCTACTACACACACCGAGCGACACCTTTTTCAACCATTCCATCCGCATAGAAATATTCTCCTTTGTCTTTAAAATATCTCTTCTATCAATCTAAGCTAAAAGCGAATAAATTAACCGATGTCCAAAGACAACAGCTTCAAATATTTCAAAACAATGTTTACGAAAATTTACAACAAGCGTTTAACGCACCGACATCGGTAACGGCCAGCGTACGGCAGGGTTCTGATTGGCATAGGAAGCCTTGATCCACGCTTCCGAACGGGATACCCGGCTCACATGCAATTCGTCGATGATACCGCTAAAGTAATGCGTCACGCTGTTTGTTTCCGAGTCCATCGGATACGTCAGTTTTCCAATCCGGAAAAGGCTATCCGTTACACGGGCTTCCGAACTCGCCCCGATGGCAGCCGTCGCAGCGATCAGCGAATCGTTCACATACAATTTTGCACCGGAAGAATCCTGCACCACAGTCAAATAGGTCCAAACGTCGGAAACCGCCGAAGAATCCCTGTACCAATAGCGGGCCGACTGCGTCGTGGAATCCGTTCCGAAGATTTCATCGGTATAAGCTTCGTACAGCCAGAGCTTGGAATCCGATCCAGCGAGATACATCAAATGGTACTGGGTAGCACCTTTGGCAAATATTACCCGGGAGCGGTCGCTTCCTTCCATTTTTACCCAGACCGAGAACGTAATCGAATCCGTCACGTTCACATCGAATTCACCTTGAGCAGTTCCTGGAATCGTAACCGATCCGGAAGTTCCACCGTAATACAAAGCGCTTCCGGCCACAGCTTCTTCGGCAACCGTCAGGGATTCCGGAACGCCATCGTACAAATTTCCCGTGGCATCGGTAACCGTATCTGCGCCTTCATCAAAGTGCCATGCCGCAATAAAACCGTCCGAAAATACCGCGTACTTATTCGATTCCTGAGCGCCTTCTGCAAAAGAAAGTAAAAGCGTATCTTGAGATTCCTTCCGCAATTTTGGGATTCTCGCCCAGAACGTAAACTTGCCGGATTTCGCATCCGAATAAGAAACTTCCAAAGGAATCGTATCCCCGCAAAGAACTGCGGTCCAGGAACCGTTTAACCGATCCATTCCGGTAAAATCGAAATCGGAGGAATCCAGGTAAAATGTCAGCGGAAAATGGACGAGATCTTCCGAAAGTCCGATTTTTTCCGTATTCAACGGGATTTTGAATTCTAGCGAAACCTTTTCCGCATCCACCTGAACGGTCGAATCCGAAAGGACGTTCACCCCTTTGGAAAGCGAAAGTTCATAGCCGTCGTTCGAAACGAATATAAACGGGTAAAGGGAATCCGCCGGAAGAGAATCCACAAAGATGTTCCCCAGCACAACGGTCACCGGGCGAAGGATCGTTGTCCCCGGCACATAGACAAAGCCCGAAGTTCCGTCTGCAAATCCATGAGCGCCTAAACGCACACTGCCCGCTTCTTCCAAAACACCGTCCACATCCAAAGTATTTGAATCCGACGGAGCTTGGATCCCGAGCTTCAAGAATTTTTGACCCGTCGCAGAATCCAAAGCTTCCAAAGAAAATCCTTCTGCAGGGACTTTGTCAAACGAATAATGCCCAAGGGAATCCGTCACCCCTGTGTACGCAGAGTCAAGCGCTTCACCGTCCAAAGCCGAATAAGAAGCCGGCACCACGGCCACATGCGCAAAAGCTGCGTGAGAACCGTCTCCAAACCGGATGATGCCGGCAAGTTCCGGGTTTCCCGATTCCGCACTGTTTCCGAGAGACGTTCTATTTTCCGAGCATGCGATGAACACAGAAAACGCAAGCGTCATCCATGCGACAACACCCAATTTGAGCATGCTTTTGGCATTTTTACACATAATTCCCATTTGACCTTAACGACAATATATATTCGAAAAGGACATTTCAGTCAAAAAATGAAAACGGTGTGTTGTCTATGGACAATCCCTTTATAATCGATTTGGATTGCCTTTTTTTCGAAAATTTTAATGATTTTCGACCCAGTGGGTCAAAACCATGATGTCCGACGGGCGGATTCCCGGAATGCGGGATGCACTTCCCACCGTCAACGGCCGAGCTTCGGCAAGGCGCTGGCGGCTTTCAATCGAAAGTGCCGAAATTTGACTGTAATCCGTGTTCGCATCCAGCTTGATGCGGTCCATCTTCTTTTCGTGCTCGATTTCTTTCGCCTGGCGGGCAAAAAAGCCCGCATAAGATTCTTCGGCAAAAATGTTCCACACGTCCCGACGGATCAATTTGGAATCCGGGACGAACTTTTGGAAGAACGCTTCGGGATCGATGCCCGGGCGGCGGAGAACCGTATTCAAACGGATCGATTCACGGGTAGGAGCTTGGCCAGCCGCTTCAAGGAACGGGTTGATTTCGGAAGCTGTCACCGGAGTTTCCGCAAGGTATTTCTGCACCCGAGCCATTTCGGATTTGCGAGCTTCCCACGCCGCATACTGGGCGTCATCGATCATGCCGATTTTACGGGCGCGGTCCTTTAAACGGGAATCCGCATTGTCCGATCGAAGGAATAAGCGGTACTCGGCACGGCTCGTGAACATACGGTAAGGTTCGTCCAGTAAAAAGTGGGAAAGATCGTCGGCCATGACGCCGATGTAACTTTCGGAACGCCCTAAAATAAAAGGTTCTTCGTTCTGCGTTTTAAGCGCCGCGTTGATGCCTGCCACAAGGCCCTGACCGGCAGCTTCTTCGTAACCGCTGGTGCCGCAAACCTGACCTGCAAAATAAAGGCCTGGAATCGTTTTGCATTCAAAAGTCGGATACAGCTGCGTCGCATCGATGCTGTCATATTCCACCGCATACCCGATCTGCATCACGCGCACTTTTTCAAGGCCCGGAATCGTATGCAAGGCAGCGAGCTGGATATCGGCAGGAAGGCTCGAACTAAAGCCGTTCAAATAGATGCGCTCCACGTCCTTCGTTTCCGGTTCCAAAAAGAGCTGGTGGCCGTCTTTATCGCCAAAACGGTTGATTTTGTCTTCAATGCTTGGGCAGTACCGCGGTCCTTTTCCCTTGATGCGGCCCGAAAACATGGGGCTATCCTTAAAACCGGAACGTAAAATGTCGTGAGTCTGGATATTTGTACGGGTAATCCAGCAGCAGTTGCCGTTGTCGATGGGATCTGTGGAACGATCGCTCATAGGCCAGGGATTTTCATCGCCCGGCTGAGGTTCACAGACGTCGAAATTGATGGTCGAAGGGTCCAAACGGCTGGGGGTGCCGGTTTTTAAGCGGCGAAGGCGCAGACCGTTAGAAAGGATGGACTTGGAGAGCGCATCTGCGCTCGGTTCTCCCACTCGGCCGCCGATGCTCGTTTCGAGACCGGTGAACATTTTGGACGCAAGGAATGTTCCCGTCGTAATCACCAAGGTTCTGGTTTCAAAGCGTTCGCCCGAAAGAAGAGTCAGCTCCAAATTGCCGTTCGGAAGGCGGTCAAAAGCCGCCAGTTCACCCTGGATCAGGTGCAAACCTTTGCAATTTTCAAGGGTTTCCCGGGCAATGCGGCTGTAAGCCTTCAAATCGCACTGGGCACGCGGTCCCCATACAGCGGGGCCCTTGCTCAAATTCAACATGCGGAATTGAATTCCCGCTTTGTCCGTCAAAAGTCCCATGAGACCGCCCATCGCATCGATATCGCGAACGATCTGGCCCTTGCTCACCCCGCCCACAGCCGGGTTACAAGACATTCTACCGATTGCATCCAAGCTCATGGTCACCATTGCCGTTTTTACGCCGATTTTCCACGCTGCATGGGCCGCTTCAATACCTGCGTGACCACCACCGATTACCACTACGTCAAAACGATCTTGGATTGCACTCATAAAAAGCCTTCTTTTTTGCTAGGCAAATTTAGAAAATCCCTTGCCAATGAAAAGAGCATTGTCTATTTTTGGAGCGATGAAAAACGTAAAGAACAACAACCGCTGGTGGCGTCGGACTTAACATAAAGTCCGGTTTTTTGCGTTATAAATAGGAGTTTTAGATAACCTTCCGGACAAATCCGGAAGGTTTTTTTGTTTTTTATCCAAAGGAAAACACCATGTACAGTGACAACGGCTTCTTTGACAACTTCGGCGGCAAATATGTTGCAGAAGTTCTCCGCCGCCCGCTCGACGAGCTCGAAACGGCATTCCACCATTACATAAAGGATTCGAAGTTCCTCGAGGAACTCGCCGAAATCCAGCGGGACTATATCGGACGTGAGACTCCCCTGCTTTACGCTCCCCGTGCAACGGAACTCCTCGGCGGTGCAAAGATATACATCAAGCTCGAAGGTCTTGCAAACACAGGCGCCCACAAGATCAACAACGCCATCGGCCAAGTCCTTCTAGCAAAGCACATGGGCAAAAAACGCATTATCGCCGAAACCGGTGCTGGCCAGCACGGTGTCGCTACAGCAGCCGCCTGCGCAAAGCTCGGCATGGATTGCACCGTTTACATGGGCGAAGTTGACGTGCGCCGTCAACAGCCAAACGTCGCTTCCATGGAACTTTACGGGGCAAAAGTCGTCGCCGTTACCAGTGGCGCACGCACGCTCAAAGACGCCGTAAACGAAGCCATGCGCGACTGGGCAGCCCACCCGGACACGACGCACTACGTGCTCGGTTCCGCTCTCGGACCGGCACCATTCCCAGATATCGTTCACTATTTCCAGTCGATCATCGGGAACGAAGTCAAGCGCCAGTGCAAAGAACGCGGCATCGACATCGGCGCGATGGTCGCCTGTGTCGGCGGCGGATCCAATTCCATCGGATTCTTTAGCCCGTTTATCGATGAAGATTCTCCCCGTTTGATCGGTGCAGAAGCGGGCGGCGTCGGACCGAACATCGGCGAAAACGCAAGCCGCATGACCGGCAACGCAAGCCGCGAAGGCATTGTACAAGGTTACAAGAGCCGCTTCCTTTTGGATGACGACGGGCAGTCCCTGCCGACCCGTTCGATTTCTGCGGGCCTCGATTACATGGGAATCGGTCCGCAGCTCGCCGCTCTCGGTATGAAAGGCCGCATTGAATTCACAAGCGTTCTCGACAAAGAAGCTCTCGATGCCCTGAACTTCTTCGCAAAGAACGAAGGCGTTCTCTTTGCACTCGAAAGCGCTCACGCCGGTGCAGCCGCAATTAAAATCGCCAAAGAAATTCCAAAGGATAAAGCCATCATCATCAACATGAGCGGCCGTGGCGACAAGGACGTCTTCATTTCGAGCCCGGTATTCCGCCCGGCCAAATGGAAGGAATTCCTGGAGAGCGAACTGGAACGTTTGAACGACAACAAGGACATTCACAACGCAAAGATCATGGGAGAGAGCAACTAATGTCAAAAATCAAATTGATGAGCCATCTTGTCGCAGGCTATCCGACAGAAGAGCTTTCTTTTGCTGCCGCAGAAGCTATGGTCCGCGGAGGCGCAAGCATTCTCGAAATTCAGCTCGCTTTTAGCGATCCTTCTGCAGATGGCCCCGCTATTCAAGGCGCATGCACCGAAGTGCTTTCGCATGATTACAAAGTGAAAGACGGTCTTGCCTTTATCGAACGTATTCACAAAGCGTTCCCGGAAGTTGAAATCTACCTGATGAGTTACGGTTCCCTGGTTTACACGCCAGGAGTCGACAACTTCTGCAAGCGCGCAAGTGAAGTGGGCGTCACCGGCATGATCATTCCGGACCTTCCGTTTGACCACGATGAAGGACTCACTGCCGCCTGTAAAAAATACGGGATGAACAACATTCCGGTTGCAAGTCCGAGCATGAGCGAAGAACGCCTGGCAAAGCTTGCCCATGCGGGATTCAAATATATCTATGCGGCTCTCCGCGTCGGCATTACCGGAACGAAAACGGTGATCGATCAGGATACTCTTGAATTCCTTGCGAAAGTGGGCGCCGGAGGATCCAAGGTATACGGCGGATTCGGCATTTCAAATGGCGAACAGTCCCAGGCGATTGCAAACTCCGTTGAAGCCGTGATCGCAGGTTCTGTCTTTGTGCGCATCATCAAAGCGAATGCCGGCGACAAAGAAGCCCTTTCGAAAGCGATCGAAGCAAAGGCTCGGGAACTCTGCGGACTGTAAGCTTTCACATCTGACTTGAAAACATTGAAAAGCGCTCGGGTAAAACCGAGCGTTTTTTATATTTCTTTTACCCCATGTTTCCCACCCCCATCGACAACATTCTCGTAGAAAAGGCGAAGCGGCAAATGCACCTGCGCCACGGCGAGACAGTTGTCAAAACCTACAGGATTTCCTTGGGCAAGAATCCGGTGGGTGCAAAGGTCAAATCCGGCGACAATAAAACGCCCGAAGGCGAATACAAGATTCTCCTTCACAATCCCAAAAGCAAGTTTCATTTATCGCTCCGAATTTCATACCCGAATGAAGCGCAAATTCAAGCCGCGCAAAAGGGCAACTACAATCCCGGCGGCGACATCATGATTCACGGCTACCCGAACAAGATTCCAGCATTTCTCTTTAAATTTTGGCACAAGTGGAAGGATTGGACAGCCGGCTGCATCGCAGTCACCAACAGCGAGATGGAAGAAATTTACGACGCCGTCAAGGACGGAACTCCGATAACCATCAAGCCTTAGAATTCACCTACGCACCACACCCTTGACCTCGCCCATTATCGTACGGCAGCGTTCCATATTCAGTTTGCAGTTTTCAGCCACAGCGAGAATATCCTTTTCGGTCGGGTTTCCGTTCCCGTTGACAGACATTTCATGTTCCGCCTTGTCGGGCGATTTCGTGATGTCGTACGCAGGCGAGAGCTTGTAGCCACCAAGACGTTCATCGTACAGGAACGCAAAATTCTTGCCATGGTCGTCCTTGTTTCCGAAGAACACGTTGAAACACATTCGCCTAAAGGCTTCGTAGAGGTCATCCTTGTCGATGCAAATTTTTTCGATGACTTGCAAAAGGTGGGTGTAGTCGAGGTTCGGAATCCGATGCGATGTTTCCAGAACGGACGAAAGCGAAATCATGTGGACTCGCCCGCCATCGCAATAGTCGAAACGTTTCGCGCCAAAGAATCCCTTGTACTTTCTTGACGGGAACAATTTAAAGTCGTTCGTGTAGATTCCCGCCTTACGGGCCAGTTTATTCGCATTAAATTCATGCTTACCGATATTCGGGATATCATAAGAGCAAGGAAACTTGACTATCCAATGTTCGCCCTTTATATTGAGATGCACCTTCGGACGTGCACCGCCGCTGGAGCCGCCAAACTTGTAGATTTCATCGAGATTCACGCCTTCGTCGCGATCTTTCCAAATGGTTTCCGCCTCCCCAGACAGTTCATCCAAATCAAAATGTTCAGTCTCCGTCATTTCGGCATAATTCGGTTCATATTGCAGCCCGCCCAAACCAGATTCACCCACAAGCGAAAGCCTGGTCAGCGGCGAAAATCTATCCGCATTCAGGCCCTGCCGTGCAAGGAGCCGCCTAAACAAAAGTTCGCCCCAACCATCCGGCAGCGAGTCGTAAAAGACGCCGAACAACCCGCCAAAAGTCGGCTTATTACAAACAAAAACCTTATTCGAAATAGGAAGCGAAAACGGCGAAATGGAGAACCCGTTTTCTTGCCATTCGAGGTCGTACTGGAAAGCGA
>JAGDBD010000036.1 GCA_017959225.1 Fibrobacter sp.
GAAGATGGAATTTTTGCTGAATGCATGAAAGCTGTAAATGGCAAAAAACTTCTACAAAAGAATGGACTTTCGGGCGGTGAACGCGCCAAAGTGGCGCTTTTGTGGGCGCTTTCGTCGCCAGCAAAAATTTTACTTTTGGATGAACCCTTTGCCTTTATTGCGCAAGAAGAACGTTCCTTGATTTTATCGACGTTTTTGAATGCGGCGGCGTCCCGTGGTAAATGGGTTCTTTTGGCGACCCATGAGCCCATGCCTCAAGATTTAACGGCGCGTTTTGATGTTTTGGATTTTTCGGCTTTGGAAGGTTGCTCATGAATTTTCTTTATCGTTTTCGGGGTGGAATTCTTGGGCTTTTTGCCGTTGCCCTTTGGATATTCCCTCATGCGTCGGAATGGATTCCTGCTTCTAGCGGGCTTCTCGCTCTTCTTGGAATTGTGCTCCGTGTGGAGGCGCGCAGAGTCATTGGCGAACATACACGGGAAAGTGAAAAATCGGCGCCGGAGCTTGTGATGTGGGGCATTTACGCAAAAATCCGTCACCCGATTTATCTTTCGAATTTATGCTTTTGCTATGCTCTCATTCTTTTTCATTTGGGGTGGCAGACTGTTAGTTTTGCTTTTGCCATGTTCGTTACTTTGTTTGTTTTTTCGCTTGCGAAAGCGGAAGATTCGTTTTTGGAAAAAAAGTTCGGCGAGTTGTTTTTGAAATGGGCAGAGCGCACGCCGATGTTTTTTCCATCTAGCTTTTCCACGTCGAAAGAAGAATGGACTTGCCAAACGGGAAAACGTTCTGTTTTGAAGGCGTTTGCCGCAGATCGGTGGACGTGGGTTTGGCTGATCTTTTGTACATTGTTGCTGATTTTACGGCGGTATGTGGAAGTACCGTTTGCGCTTTAACAAGGATTTGAAATGTTTGGATTGAATGCGGTTCGAAAAACTTTTGGCGTTGTGGCATTAGCTGCAGGGAAAGTTTCGTCGTTCAATGAAAAATTTAAAATCCAGAACCGTTTGGATGGACCTTTTCCGGAAGGCCCTTGTTTTTGGATGCATGGGGCGAGCCTTGGGGAATGCAAAATGCTCCTTTCCCTCGCTAAAATTTTAAAGGAAGATCTTCCTTCGCTTCCGCCCATTTTGGTTACGACCCAAAAGGCGGAAGTCTTAGCGTATTTGCAGCCCCTTGCTGAGCAGGATGGAATTCTCGTTTCCATTGCACCGCTAGATACGCAGCATGCGATTTGCCGTTTTATGGAAGCCGTAAAACCGGTTCTCCTTGTTCTTGCTGAAAATGAACTTTGGCCGGGATTTTTGGGAGCGATGCGTGCAGCTTCTCGCCGGCCTTCTGTGGCGCTTGTTTCGGGACGTTTTTACCGTTGCATCGATACTTCGGAATTCGGTGCAATCGGATTTGTGAGCATGCAGACGGGGGCAGACCTGACGCGTTTTGTCGCTGCCGGGGATTATTCGATTTCGGCAAAGACGATTGTTGGCGGAGACTGGAAACTGCTTTCGTGGGCAAAATCCGGCGTCGAAGTGGATTCTCCCAAAGATACCCTTGTAGACACGGCGTTTTTATCGTTCCACAAGGAAGAATGGAAAGCTCTTGCCGTGATGCTTGGCGATGCGGTACGTGCCGAAGAAACGGTTGTGCTCGCTCCGCGATTTGAAGATGAACTGCCCAAGTTCCGCGAAGGGTTGAAAAGTCAAAATATCCCGACTGTCGAATGGCCTGCCGTTCAAAAGGGAGCGGTTTCCCTGGTGACGACTTACGGCAAATTAACCGAAGTCTTAAAGGTTTCCAAGTCGTCGGTGATCGGAGGCTCTTTTTCGAGAACCCTCGGCGTGCACGATTTTTGGGAATCCTTAAAAATGGGAGTTTCTACGGCTATCGGTCCGTATTCCCGCGGACAGCAGGCTTCGGTGGAAGCTCTCCTCCGCGAAGGGGCCATTACCCAGATCAAAAATCCTGCGGAATATTCGACGCGTCGATCTCCCGACGTAAAAGTGGTTTACAGTTTCCTCGCACACGAACGTGAAAAGGTGATTTCTTCTTATAAGGCGTTTGTGAATTTTATTTGCGCAACGCTAAAAATGGATCGTTTTGAATCTAAGAACAATACGGATGCCTCTGTATGAAAAAACTCATTCTAGCTAATCCCCGAGGTTTTTGCGCAGGAGTTGACCGGGCCCTGCACATCGTTGCGAAAGCTCTCGAAAAATTCGGAGCGCCGATTTATGTGCGCCATGAAATTGTGCACAATGCGTTTGTTGTAAGCCGTTTTAAGGCTCAGGGCGCAATTTTTGTGGAAGACCTGAAAGAAGTCCCGGAAGGCGCAACAGTGGTTTTTTCTGCCCACGGAGTCCCGGACTCGGTGTACGAAGAGGCGAAATCCCGCAATCTGCATGTGCTGGATGCCACGTGCCCACTGGTACAACGGGTGCATATGAGCGCAAAGCATCATCATGCAGCCGGTCGCCACGTAATTTTGATCGGGCATGCGGGGCATACAGAAGTTGAAGGCCATTTGGGGCAGCTTCCCGAAGGCAGCATGACTTTGATCCGCAATGTAGAAGACATTCAAAAACTATCGTTCCCCGAAGGGACCGCCCTTGCTTACATTACGCAGACCACACTTTCCGTTTCGGAAACGAAGGACATTATCGACGCCCTTCGGAAAAAGTTCCCGGATATTCAGGGTCCTGCCCGCGGGGATCTTTGCTATGCGACGGGCAACCGGCAGGGTGCGGTGGCGTCTTTGAGCGACCTGGTGCAAGCTTTGCTCGTTGTCGGGTCAAAAAATTCGTCCAATTCCAGCCGTTTGGCGGAACTGGGCACGGAACATGGGATTCCTTCGCATTTGATTGACAGTGTGAAGGATGTGGATCCTTCTTGGTTTGACGGAATCGACGTTGTAGGCCTTTCGAGCGGTGCAAGCGCCCCGGAAGACTTGGTGCAAGATGTCGTCGCCTGGATGCGTGAAAAATACCCTCAAATTGAAGTCGAAAATCGGGTTACAATGCAGGAAAAGTTAAAGTTCCCTTTACCTGCGGAATTAGCATCTTGACGAAATCCGCCAAATTAACTAATGTTGTGCCCACTAAAACACGGAGTTATACAATGAGCCGTATTTGTGAAGTTTCTGGAAAAGGCGCCCTCGTTGGCAACATGGTTTCTCACTCGAACCGTAAGAAGTTGATTCGTCAGCTTCCGAACCTTCAGACGAAGCGTTTCTACGTTCCGGAAGAAGATCGCTGGGTTTCTCTTCGCGTGAGCGCCGCTGGCCTTCGTACGATCGAAAAGCGCGGCATTTATGCCGTCGTGAAAGAACTCGGTCTCTAATCCTTTTTCGGATTTTGAAACTCGAAACGTCGCTTTCTATAAAGCGACTTTTCGTGTTTTAAATAAAAGTTTTATATGGCGGATTTAAGCGTTTTTTACAGGTTCTAAGCCTGTGCTTAAAAATTCACGCAGCTCATGGTGCTTGGAAAGGGGCGCGAGTACAAAGAGAATGTCACCGGGGAGCAGTTTTACAGCGCCGCGGGGAAGTAGAATCTTTCCGCTGCGGGTAATGGACGTGATGACGACGTTCGGATCGAACTTCAGTTCTTGGATCGATTTGTTGGCTGAGTAGGAACTTTCGAGAATCACGTATTCAAACATGTCGATGTCGGACTGTTTAACGGCGTGCAGCTCCATGGAAAAGGGGGAACTGGGAGACTTGGGCGAGGTCAGTTTAAGGCGCTTTGCCAGTTTACCGAGAGAACTTCCTTGCAAAAGGCAAGAAACCAACACAGCAAAGAAGATGATGTTAAAAACGGCTTCTCCTTTTTCGAGCCCGTAAGCCGCCGGATAAGTGGCAAGCACAATGGGAACTGCCCCCTTGATACCTCCCCAGCTCAAGAAAAACTTTTCTTTTGCCGTGTAACGGAAGGGCATCGTCAAAATCCAAATGGCGATAGGCCTTGCAATAAAAATCATCAAAGCGGCAATGAGCAAGCCTTCTTTCCAAATAGCGGCAAAATTCCGAGGAAACGCTAGCAGCCCGAGCATTAGGAACAGCGCCATGTTACAGAACGTGGAAATCCCTTCCAAAAAATGGCTAACGCCCCGTTTGGCAACAAAGTCCGAATTTCCAAGCCAGTAGCCCATGAAGAAAACGGCAATAATTCCGTTAGCGCGAATCAGGTCTGCAAAACCGTAACCCAGAAGGATAACTCCGATTATCAGCACGTAAAAGTATCCGCGGTTTTCGGAATGCAAATGGTTGAATAGAAAATGCGCAATTTTACTGGCAAAGAATCCTGTCAAAATGCCGCCGGAGAATTGCCATGCCAGCTGAGAGAAAAATCCAAACAGGCTGTTTCCTTCACCGGTAAGGCTTCCGATAAAAGCGAGGGTTAAAAGGATCGCCATGGGATCGTTGGCCGCGCTTTCAACGCTTAAAGTGGCAGCGAGTTTACGCTTGATCGGGTTCTGCCGGGTAATCATAAAAACGGCTGCGGCATCGGTTGAAGAAATAATGGATCCGATCAGCATGGAAAGCATCCAGTCGAAATCCATGATCCAATGAATGCATGTTCCCAAAACGGCAGCCGTCGCTGCGACGCCTAAAGTGGCAAGGGTTATGGCGGGTTTTGCAACAAGTTGCAGGTCGGAACGGGCGGTGCGGAATCCGCCGTCAAAAAGAATGAAGATTAGCAGAATGTCGGCGACTTGCTTTGTGAATTTTGCATCGCTGAATTCGATCAGGCCCAGAACGTCGCTTCCGACAATAAGCCCAACCGCGAGAAACACCACGAGAACCGGTACACCGATTTTGTCCGAGATGCGTGTCGCAAACAGCGACGCGATGATGAGCAGGGCAAAAAGTAAAAGCATTGCTATTTCATTTTTGTCAAATAGGCGGGAGTCGAACCGTTTTTAATGATGCAATTCAAAATGCGGGAAATGTCCCAGTCTTCTTTGCGAATGCGCCGACGGAGCAGTGCGACGAAGACTTCCATGAGCATTTCGCAGTCGTATACGGCGCGGTGCATTTCGTCGTTGTTGATGGCGAGCTTGATCTGCCCCTTGATGCGTTGGAACATATGGGCAAGGTCACCCAGCTTATGGCTTTTGAGTTCCGGCAAAATGGACCGTGCAATGCGCAGGCTATCGACGATGGGGTTTCCCGGTAAAAGTTGCGGGTGCTTGGTATAAGCGACGTGCAAAAATCCCGAGTCGAAGTCGGCGTTGTGGGCCACGAGGATTGCGGACTGTCCGCAGAAAACCGTAAATTTTTTGAGAGCGGTGTTAATGTCCGGAGCGTTTTCCACCATTTCGTTTGTGATGTGGTTCACGCGGGTCGCTTCGTCGGGAATCATCATCGGAGGCTTTACCAACGTTTGAAACGTGGAAATTTCCTTGGGACGGATAATGCCGTTGTCATCGTACACGGTGAACTTGACTGCGCCGATTTCAACGATTTCATCTTTGTTTTGAAAAAGTCCTGTGGTTTCCAAGTCGAATGCGACGAAGGTGGAATAGATCATTCGATTCTCCCAATAAAAGCAATTCCTTTCAAAGATAGCTTAAAGAAACTGTCAATTTTGACAGCGGCAGGGGAATCTTTGCCTTGTCCCAACTGCGGAGCGTAAAATGCGCCCCGTAACGAACTTCGATCTTCCAGGCGGGAACCTTTGCCTTTTCGGCAAGCCACCGAGTACCGGGCTTTTCAACCCCGGCAGGGCCTTTGGGACCGTCTAACGCCATGGCGCAAAAGCATCCTCTTTGCAAGGCTTTTAGCGCTTTCCGGATTTCAAGGCTTTTTTCGGAACTCGATCCGCGAACGACCTGATACCCCAAGTCGCTTGCGATTTTTGCAAGGATTTCGCCATCACCGCTGGGTGAAATAAAAGCGACCATCTTTGAGCTTCGGAATGCGGCAGTTGCAGCAAAAAGATCGGCGTGCCACAGCGCGAGCACCCCCGGAAGGGACGTATCCACAGAATTTCCCCAAGAAATCCTCAAGGACTTGAGCCAAAGTTCCATGATTTTGCAAAAAAAACGACTTTTTAAAGAGAGTCTGGGCGTCATCACCTTGGAAAATAAAAAAATATTTCCTATTATTGCACTCACATGGCGACGTACCCAAGTTGGTAAGGGGCGAGTCTGCAAAACTCTTATTCCCCGGTTCGAGTCCGGGCGTTGCCTCTGAAGGACGGATGATTTTCATCCGTCTTTTTTTATGCACTGACATTTTTTTGTGCATATATTGAATGGAGGGGACGCTTATGAAACAATTTCAATTTGAATATACAAGTATCGGGAAACTGAAAAGGGAATTGGATAAAATCAACCAGTGGAGAAAATCCAAGGTGGTGTCTTCTGTCATTTTTGAATTTTATGCGGAAGATACGGAACGTTCCCAAATAGAACTGGCGTGTGAAATTATCGACAGGGAAGTTCCGGACGCCATTTACATGGGATGCTCTTCGAACGGAAACATCATCGAAGGCGGGCTTTCTTCTTCGCCGATCGGTGTGGTGTGCACCATTTGCGAATTTCCTTCGACCCAGGTAAAACTCTTGCATTATGTGCTTACGGCAGAATCGGTAACCGATGTGGTTAGCGATCTAAAAAAGCAGTTGGCCAAGAATCCTTGGGTCAAAGCGGTTTCGATGCTCATGACGATGCGCGGCATGTCGATGACTCCGTTTTGCGATGCTTTTACGGATATCAATCCGGAAATTGAAATGTTCGGCGGTGGAGCTTTTAACCCGGACTTGAATAATGACGAAGCTTGCGTGTTCAGCAAAAATCGAGGGTACACGTCCAAGGGAGTGGTATTCTTGCTGTTCGGTGGTGAAGACATGCACGTGATGACTACGTTCATTACGGGTTGGAAACCTCTTGGCAAGGAATTCAAAGTGACGAAGGCGGATGGCTGCGTTCTTCAGGAACTGGACGGAAAGCCTGCTTATGAAGCGTATTACAGATATTTGAACATTGCAAACGACGAACATTTCTTCAACAATACTCTCGAATTTCCGTTCTTTTACAGGCATCATGGAATCGACATTTTACGTGCGCCGATTTCTAGTAATGAAGACGGATCGCTGACGATGACGTCGGATATTGATAAAAATGTAACAGCCCGGATCGCTTATGGAGATCCTTGGACGATTCTTGAAAGCATCCAACGGGACGGTCGCCATATTGCGGATTTCCAACCTGAAATCATCAAAATTTTCTCCTGCGCAGCGAGACGCACCTACTGGGGCGATGACGAAATCAGTAAAGAAACGTTCCCGTTTCAAAGCATCGCTCCGACGTCTGGCTTTTACACGTCTGGCGAATTTTTAAAAACCGACGGTTACTTGAATCAGCACAACGTGACTCTTGTGGTCGCAGCGCTGCGCGAAGGTCCTAGGGATTCGAACGTGCATTTTGAAATGCAAAACGAACAGTTTGCTGGAAAGGTTTCCATGATCAACCGCTTGGCGACGTTTATCGATGCCGCTACAATGGAACTAGAAGAAGTCAACAAGAAGCTAGCGGAAATGGCCATTTCGGACAGTCTGACCGGGCTTTTGAACCGTGGCGAAATCCAGCACCGGATCAATGAATGCTTAAAGCTTTACAAGGAAAATGGGCCGAAATTCTCCCTGATCATGTTCGACATCGATTACTTTAAGCGGGTAAACGACAATTTTGGACATAAAGAAGGGGACACCGTCATTTTAAAACTCACAGAAATCGCAAAGAAAACCGTACAGGATCTTGCTCCGGACGGAAGCGTGGGACGTTGGGGCGGTGAAGAGTTTATGGTCCTTTTACCGAATGCGGGTTCGGACAAAGCGATGCGGGTTGCTGAAGTAATCCGTACGACGTTTGCCGCGGTGGACTTCCCTGCGGCGCATCACAAAACAATCAGTGTCGGTGTGACGGAAGCGTTGCCTTCCGATTCGTCGGATACGTTGTCTGTCCGTGTGGATGGAGCGCTTTATGTGGCTAAGGAAAATGGACGAAATCGAATTGTGGTGAAGTAAGAGGTCGGGTGTGTCTATGGATAGAAAACGGAAATTGGATTCCATCTTTGAAGCGTTCTCCATTGTGAGCGGTGGAAATTACGTCTATGTATGCGACATGAAAATGGATCTTTCCCGCTGGTCCAAATCGGCGGTGGAGTATTTTGGACTTCCGTCGGAATATATGGAAAACGCCCAGAGCATTTGGAGCGAACATTTGCACCCGTTAGATCGGGATTACTTTAACGAAAGTATCGATGCAATCTTTAGCGGATCGGGTTCTGACCATATGTTGGAATACCGTGCAAAGCGTTTGGACGGCGAATATGTGATTTGCGTTTGCCAAGGCGTTGTCATTCAAGGGGACGATGGTAAACCGGAATACTTTTGCGGATCCATTCGAAATCACGACAGCGTGAGTTATATCGATGACGTGACGAACCTGCGCAGTCTCTACGGCTTTTTGGACGATATCAAAGCTGCGTTTTGGAAAAATAAAGAACTCGATATTGTCATGATCGGGGTGGAAGAATTTTCAAGAACGAACGATATTTTCGGATACACATTCGGAAACCGAGCGTTACGAAAACTGGGATCTCTTTTGATGGATTTTTACAAAAGGGAAGGAACGCTTTACCGCATGGACGGTACTAAATTCGCCATTGTGACGTCCAGGTCTTCGCTTCCCCGCTTAAAAGAAATTTATGAAGAAGTGCAAGAAATCTGCGCCAAAGATTTTTATGTGGGATCGGACCGGTTGACGCTTTCCCTTTGTGCAGGCGCGCTCCATTTAGACAGGTTCTCTGTAAGCCCGGATACGGTGTATTCGTGCTTAAAATATGCGATCCATGAATCCAAAGTGAGCCATCACGGCGAATTTTATGTGTTCCAAGATGTCTTAAGCGATGAAAACCGCAATAGCCTTACCCGTTTGAATGTAATCCGGAATAGCATTGTGGACGAATGCGCCGGCTTTGAACTTTTTTACCAGCCCGTGGTGGATGCTGCGACGGAATCGCTTATCGGCGCGGAAGCCTTGATCCGTTGGCGTAACAAGGATTACGGTCTTGTACCTCCGTTTTTGTTTGTACCGATCCTTGAACAGGATAGCCTTTTCCCGGAACTGGGCAAATGGATTTTACGAGAAGCCATGATGAGTGGAAATCGTATCCGTGCAAAGTATCCGGATTTTATGATGAACGTGAATTTGTCTTATGCGCAATTGGAACGTGTGGACTTTGTAGATGTTGTCACGGAACTCTTAAATGTGACACAGTTCCCAGCAAAAAATCTTTGCTTAGAAATTACGGAACGCTGTCGCCTTTTGGATGTGAATTTGCTGAAGGAAATTTTTGAAAAACTCCGGGCTATAGGTGTAAAGATCGCCCTGGACGATTTTGGAACGGGATTCTCTTCGCTAGGAGTGCTTCGCAAATTGCCCATCGACTGCGTTAAAATCGACCGGGATTACGTGTTAAACATCCAATCCAGTGAAGACGATCAGAACACGGTGAAGTTTATTGCAGACCTCGCTGAAGCTTTTGGAGCGGAACTTTGTGTTGAAGGCGTGGAAACCGTCGAAATGCGCGACATGCTCCGCAATTTTAACGTAACAAGTTTTCAGGGGTTCTTCTATTCGCGGCCCGTTCCGCTGGAAGAATTCTGCAAAAAATACGCATGTTAAACAAAAAATCCCGCTGCATTTGCAACGGGATTCTTTTTAAGCTTTTGAAGAGCGTCGATTAATATCTCTTGCCCTTGGATGCGTCGAGGAGAACCTTGATGGTTTTTTCGCCTTCGATTTTAACGAGCTGTTCCGCTGCACGGCCGTTGTTGCATTCTGCACGGATCAAGTGGTCGCCTGCATCGAGGTTGTTCACGGTAAGCGGAGCGCCATCGGTACGGTCTGCGTTGTCACCGTCCACGTAGATGTAGCACTTGCCGGGCTTTGTCGTGATTTCGACGTGACCCTTCGGAATTACCGTGCCGAAGTTGAACGTGTTGTCCTTGTTCGGCCAAATGTTCACACGCTTGTTGACGAGTTCATAACCCTGATCCACGACGATCAAGGTGTAACGTCCGGACTGCACGCTGCGATTTTCGATGGGGCTTTTGCCGAGGAGTTCTCCGCCGAGGTAGACTTCGCTGTTGGACGGTTCGGTGAGAATCGTGACCTTAGCCGGCTGTCCACGAGGAGGAGGTTCTTCTGCCATGGCGACGGTAGCGCAGAACGAGAGCGTTACAGCACTGAATGCGAAAAGTTTCGAGAGAAATTTCATTTTGAGTAACTCCTTCTAAATCGTCTTCTAAGATATAAAGAAAATGGTACTTGGTGGAGGGTGACGATGTAAAAAATGGCCTTGTAAATTGTACTTTTACTAGTAAATGAAAGAACTTTATCAAAAATTGCGCACTTTTACCGGTAAAAGCTATGGCTTGTACAAAAGCTTGACCGGAAAATCCTGGAACTTTGGCGATTTTGACTTGGAATTTGTCCATGTGCAGGGAGACCCTTATGCGCCTGCTTCGCGGCTCAAATTCTCGGCTCCCATCGAAATTTTAGGCATTCCGACGGAATGGGGAAACTCCCCGGTAAAACGCTTGGCTTTGGCCGATTACCTATTGCGAAAACTTTCTTGCGAAGTGGAAAAACGTTCGGAAGAAGATAAACTTCCTGTGCACGTTTTGACTCCGGGTGAAGAAGTGTTAGTGCGAAATGCCCTCTGGGTGGGAGGCCCTTCGGAAAACGGTGGCAAGGCCGTTGTGGAAGTGATGCTTTCCGTAGAACTTCCGGGCGATAAACGCATTATCGATGTGCCAGCGGCGGCAGAACTTTTGACGTCGATGATTCCCGACCTTTTGATGACGCTTTATTTGAATTCGGACGGGGAACGTGCGGAAGCGTTGAAGTATATTGAATCGTTAGAAATCCGTGAAGCGCTCCTTGCGACGCTTTTGCAAAAAGGCTTTGTGGCGTTCGTGCCGAATGGAGCGATTCTTCCGCGGGAATCGGGATCAAGCGATCTTCCCAAAAAAGATGCCGTGCCTTTTGAATCTCCCAAGGAACTGCTAGAAACTTTTGAAGTCTTTGGAAAAAAGATTTCGGGAATGGCGATTCCGAAGGGAATTACGGTTATCGCAGGTGGCGCTTACCATGGAAAATCGACGCTCCTTTCTGCGCTGGAAAGCGCTGTGGTTCCCCACGTTCTGGGGGATGGCCGTGAATGGATTGTAACGGACCCTTCGGCCATGCGTATTGCCGCAGAACCGGGCCGTATTGTAAAAGGAACTCGGATCGCTCCCTTTGTAAGGGAACTTCCGTTTGGCGTATCCACAGAAAAGTTTGAAACCCGTTCCGCTTCCGGTTCTACAAGCGAAGCGGCGAACGTGATGGAAGCGCTTGAATTCGGATCGAAAACGCTTTATATCGATGAAGACGCTTCGGCAGTGAACTTTTTAATTCGGGACGCCCGTATGCGTTCTCTTGTGGGCGAAAAAGATGAACCTTTAATTCCTCTTTCGGACCGTGCTGCGGAATTGAAAAGCTTCGGGGTGAACCTGGTAATTGTAGTGGGCGCCTGTGGCGATTATCTGAATGTGGCCGATACGGTTTTGGTGATGAAGAATTATGAACCGGTCGTTGCGACGGATGCGGCAAAGAAAATCGCTGCGGCGTCTCCGGTACAGGCTCCTCTTCAAAAGCTTCCTCCTTTCGGAGATTTCAAATGCAGGCCGTTCCCAGCTCTTTCGGAAGCTTTGGTGGGCGGCGTCAAAACGCGTACTGCTCAGGAGCGTCAGGTGAAAATCCGGTTGCGGGGAACGGAACTGACGATCGGTTACATCACGGCGGATTTGCGGGCGCTTTTCCCTTTGGCCCGAACAGCTGTGCTCAGCGGCCTTGGACTTTTCCTTCTCAACATGTTGCAGAACGTGGAAGGACTTCCGACGGATGAAATGATTCACAAATTGTATTTGCAAATTCAGAACGTCGGCTTCCGCAGGCTTCCCCAGGGATTCTCCAAGGATTCCGAACTTCCTCGGGAACAGGAAATTGCGGCGGCGCTGTTGCGTTTTGAAAATCCTCCCAAACCGTAAAGAAAATGTGTTTTGTTAGATTTTGAGAACATTTGGGCATTGTTCGGTATATTGTTTTTATTGTAAATTCTTATTAACTAAATCTTAAATTTTGCGTAAAATAAGACTTTTTTGTTAAAGTATGCAAAAAAGAAGTACGAGTCTATTGCGTTGTTTTGGATTTTGATATAAATTAACTTCCAAGAATTTTGAGAACATTCTCAAAATCATTTAACGGAAAGGGTGGAAACATGAGAACAATGCAGGCAATTTTTGCAGGTGCGCTTTTTGCAACGAGCGCATTTGCTGTCATCGCGCCGGATCTTCCTGTGTCGGGATGGGCAACTCAAAACGGCGGCATTACAGGCGGTGCTGGTAAAACGACGGTCACCGTGAGCAATGTCAGCGATCTTCGCAAGTATGCAGAAGCTGGCGGTTACACGATCTACGTGAAGCCGGGAACTTATACCGTTCCTTCCAAGGATGCAATTGAAGTGGGCTCGAACGTCACGATTTATGGCTACCAGGGAGCCATTCTCGCCCAGACTTATACCGGAACGAAAAATGAAGATAATACCGTGTTGGATGTTCGAGGCGATAACGTCATTATCCGCAATATCATTGTGAAAGGCGCTGGCGCTGTCGATAAAGATGCCGGTGACTGTATGCACATTCAGGGGGGCACTCGCGTTTGGATCGACCACGTAGAAGTTTACGATGGTGAAGATGGAAACCTGGATGTGATCAATGGCGCAAACTACGTGACGATTTCATGGAGCAAGTTCCATTATACAAATGCCTCTAGCGAGCACCAGTTCAGCAACCTCATTGGAAATAGCGATTCGAAAACTTCGGATTCCGGAAAGCTTAAAACCACCTTGCATCACAACTGGTGGGCGGATGGATCGAAGGAACGTATGCAGCGTGTCCGTTTTGGCCAGGTTCATGTGGCGAACAA
>JAGDBD010000037.1 GCA_017959225.1 Fibrobacter sp.
ATTGTCCGTGTCGGTGACGGCTATGGCCAACTTGTCGAAAACATCAAGGGCAAAAAATCGCTTGCCCGCATTTGCGCCGATGCTCCATCGTGCATCGCCGAGGCAGCCTCGACCCTTGCGACACTTGGTCGGCAATTACACACCACTCCCTGCGATACGGACTATTTCCCGAGCCGAAAGGAACTGGCTTTAAAAGGCATTGAAATCACTGAACTTGTGCCCGAAGAAGACAAGGCAAAAATGCGTCAGTTTGCGGAAAGTCTAAAGGATGAAACGACGTGTACGCATGGCGATTTTCACATGGGAAACTTGATTATTTCGGGGGATGGTAATCCTTATTGGATTGATCTTGGCTGGTTCGGTCATGGATCGGCGATGTTTGATTTTGGTCATTTGTTCCTGATTTGCCATGTCTATTCGAAATTTCCGCAGGCGTGCGACATCTTCCACATGGAGCCGGAACAATTAAAGACATTCTGGGATGCTTGCGTGAAGTCGTACACGGGCAACAGCGATCATGCTGCTTTTGATGCACTCGCCGGAAAGTTCGCCCCGCTGGACATTTGTATTCGTAATGTTTTAGTACCCTCTTCTTCCGAAGAGTATAAAAAAATGTTCGGAGGTGTCATTCATTCGTTGGTTGAAAAATTCTATTAGAAAATGATTATGGATGATGTACAGAAAATTAATTTAGAGGATTACGTTCAGACGGGTGAAGGCGGGACGGCTATTACCTATACACACATGGTCCGCAATACGGTTGCCAAGCTTTATTTTCCTGGTTTCGAAGCCGATCGTGCAAAAGATGAATTTTTGACGGCTCAAACGGTTTTTGAAATGGGAATTCCTACACCGGAACCTTATCGCTTGGTCACGGATGGTGAACGCTTTGGTGCTGAGTATGAACTTATTCGGAATAAACGTTCTTTTTCGCGTATTATATCGCAGGAGCCCGAGCGCTTGCAGGAATTAGCAGTCAAGTTTGCCGAGATGTCGAAGAGCTTACATTCCAAGAAAGCCGATACTTCGCGGCTGAAATCGACAAAAGAAAAAATCCGTCAGTTTTATCTGGAACGTTGCAATGTTCCCGATTATTACAAACAAAAGGCTTTAGCCTTTTTAGAGACTGTACCCGATACGCCAAATTGTGTTCACGGGGATTTGCAAATAAGCAATGTCATTACGGATGAAAAGAACGATTACTGGATTGATGTCGGAGATTTCGGATACGGAGTGCCAGAATGGGATTTGGCTTGGTGCTTGAGTATGATGCTTGTATTAAAGAAGGAGCGTGGAGAGGAACTTTTTCACATGAAGTTCGAAAAAATCCGTGAGTTTTGGAACTGCTTTTTCCCAAATTATATTGGAACAACGGATCCGCTGCAGATCGAAGAAGCTACAAAAAAGTTGTACCCGTATGCGGGAATCAAAATTCCATATATGCTCCAGATGGCTGGTTTTAACGAGCTCCCGGAACAAATCTTTCAGCCTTGTTATAAGTTTTTAGAATAAAATTATAGTAGGAGAAAATATGATGAACGAATTTGAAAAAATCAACTTGGATGATTATGTCCAAACAGGGGAAGGCGGAACTTCTACTTCTTATACGCACAAGACGCGTAATTCTGTTGCTAAACTCTATAAACCTGGAACGGAAGCCGATAGGGCCAAAGAAGATTTTTTAACCGCTCGTATTGTATTTGGATTGGGAGTTCCTACGCCGGAACCTTACCGATTGATCACGGATGGTGAACGCGTCGGTGCTGAATATGAGCTCATTAAGGATAAACGCTCGTTCTCGCGAATCATTTCGGAGGAACCGGAGCGGATGCAAGAACTTTCTGTGCAGTTTGCAAAAATGGCTAAAGAATTGCATGCCTTGAAGGCCGATACGTCTCGATTGAGATCTGCAAAGGATATCATGCGGCGGTTCTATACCGAAAAAAATATAGTGCCAGAATTCTATAAAATAAAGGTCTTGAACTACATGGAGAAAATTCCCGATACGACGAATTGCCTCCATGGAGACCTTCAGATCAGCAATCTCATTACCGACGGAAAGCGTTTGCTTTGGATTGATGTGGGCGATTTTTGCTATGGTATGCCGGAATGGGATTTAGCGTGGAGCTATGGAATGTTTTCTCATATTGATGAAATACGAGCCGATAAACTTTTCCATTTAAAACAGGCAGAACTGGTGGCCCATTGGAACATCTTTTTTCCAGCTTATCTTGGAACTGATGATCCACAGCAGATTGCTGATGCGACAAAACGGCTTCTTCCGTTCTATGCAATCAAGCTTCCTTATATGATGGATTTGGCTCATTACCAGCCATTGCCTACGCAGGCGTTTGAACATTTAGCCAAGTTCTTTGAATAAAGTGCTTTTTGATTGAAAAATTTCTATTTTGTTTTCACCGATTTGAGGTGTGGAATGGAAATAGAGTTTGGAATGTTGAAACGCGACGAACTGAAGGAATCGGTGGATCTGGATGTTCGCGCGTATCAGGACTATGAGTATTTTACGAATATGTTCCCGAATCTTAAGGAAAGACTGCGGGCGATTCGTGGAATCATATACAGGTCAAGACAGACCACCTTTAAAAAGACGCATTTTTTGACGGCGAAGGTGGACGGGAAAATTGTGGCTGTCGCCCAGTTGGATGATCCGCAATACAAGCGGCCATCGGTTCTAAGTTTTTTGCTTCATGGCTGGCTGTTGCTGTATTTGAGGATAAATATCAAACGCTTGAATGATTGGATTTTTATGGATGCGGTGGCAAGCAAGCCTTGTCACGATTACCAGCAGTCTGCACCGGATATCTGGTACACGTGCTCGGTGACTGTAGATCCAGCATTCCAGCGAAAGGGTGTTGGCTCAAAGTTCATCGCTTACTGGGAAGATTACATCCGTGAACGCGGTGGCAAAGAACTGATTCTGTTCACGAATTCCGAAAAGAACCTTGCGTTCTACAAGAAAAACGGTTTTGACGTTTTCGACGAACGCGAAATTGATGTCGCTTGCGGAAAGAAAATGAAAAGCTGGAGCGTGAGAAAAACGCTATAGCGGAAAAAGATTAATCCTTACCGGCTCCGTAAACGACAGGGCCTTCATCGTCATCGTCGTCATTGCCGTGTTCGGCAAGGTAGGCCTGATATTCTTCGTCAGTCATGCCGCCTTCGTCATCTTCAGGCATAAAGGACTTTTTCTTGGGCTTTTCGGGAGCTGCGCTTGGAGTAGATGCCGCGGGCTTCGGTTCTTCCTTGCGGCTCGCGCGGGCGCTACGGTTCAAGTAGGCGATGTATTCCTCGTCCGTCATTTCGTTGCCGAAACTGTAAGAGGAATAGCGGTCTTCTTCCGGTTCTTCTTTTTGGACAGATGGAGCGGGGGCCGGGGCGACAGGCTCGGTCGTGGAGTTAGCGTTGTTGTAGAACGCTTGGGCCTTTTGCATAAAGGCGGCAAACTCTTCGTCGCTCATTTGCTGGACCGCTTGTTCATTCAAGCCTTGGAACGTATTTTCGGAGCTGGCGCTTTCGGCAGGCTCGTCCTTTACAAGTTCTTCATTGCTGGAGTCGTCGGCTTCTTCGAAATTGTCTTCGGAATTATCGGCAATTTCATCAACGATTTCGTCGGCAGGTTCGTCCACCGGTTCAAACGTATGGGCGCGCTCTTCCGTATCGTCATCGTCGTTGGTGCCGAAGTCAGGAATTGAACTTCTGCTAAGCACCGGGGCGTCTTCGGCGATGTCTGCCGATACTGTAATGTCTTGTTCCGGAACCGTCGTGGCTTCGTCCGTTGCGGCGATGTTTGCATGTTCTGCCGGAACTGCTGCGTTGTCATTTGCAGGCGCAGAAACTGCCGCATCCCCGCTAACAGGGGTCTGTTCGGTAACTGCGGGTTCGCCATTCGCGGGAGCCTGACCGTCTGCTGGCGGCTGGGCCATAGCACCTTCGGCGGCATCCGCTTCGGCAATCATATCGGCAAACGGATTGTCCTGCACTTCGGAAATATCTTCGCGACCTTCGAGCATGGCATTGAGGTCTTCTTCGGTAACGTTCCTGCCACGCTCCGTCCAGAGGACGGCCTCGCGCATCGTCGCGGCAAGGTCGCCCACGCTCTTTTCCTTGGAACGTGCAATCGCCTGGCTGCGGATGGTATCGACAAGGCCCGACTTGACTTCGGGATCCTTGCTGAAGAACACGGTCTCG
>JAGDBD010000007.1 GCA_017959225.1 Fibrobacter sp.
AGCGCGGGTCATGATGTCCATGTTGAGGACAACGTATTCAGAGTCGGTCAGTTCGATACCGTTCTTGGAGATCGGGGAACCGAGGGGGCCCATGCAGAACGGAATCACGTACATGGTACGGCCGTGCATACAACCCTTGTAAAGGCCCTTCATGGTTTCCTTGAGTTCCTTCGGGTCGATCCAGTGGTTGGTCGGACCTGCATCTTCTTCCTTCACGGAAGAGATGAACGTACGGGATTCAACACGAGCCACGTCAGACGGGAGGGAACGGAACAGGTAGCAGTTTTCCTTCTTGGCGAGCTTCGTTGCGAGGCCAGCCTTGACGCACTTCTGCATGAGAGCGTCATATTCTTCGGTGGAACCGTCAACAACAACCACGTTGTCCGGTTCGCACATAGCGATGCATTCTTCAACCCAAGCCTTGATCTTCGAGTGCTTGATGTCGTTAAGAGTGAGACTCATATAGGTTACTCCTATTTAGTTTAACGTTAGGTTTCGATCTTTTCGAACGCGCTTAAATCTATAAAAAAAAGAGCTTTCGGAAAGTGCACAACCGACTAAAATGGAGCGAACCCAAACCGGCAGTCGGAGATTCTCCCCGAAATCTTTGATTTTCTCTAAAAATTCGCAAATTTCCCAAGGAAAATAAGATAGATTAAGAGAGGATTTCTCGCTGACATTGAATTAGGAGCTTTATGAATTGGTCTTATCGGGAACATAACAAGAATACACTTTGCATGATCATGGCAGGCGGACAGGGAAGCCGTCTTCAACCTTTGACGCGTGACCGCGCAAAACCCGCAGTCCACTTTGGCGGAACTTATCGAATCATCGACTTTGTTTTGAACAACTTCATCAACTCCGGAATTTTTAAGATCAAGGTGTTGACCCAGTTCAAGTCGGATTCTTTGAACAAGCATATTTCTGCGGCTTGGAACCTGAACGCAAGCCTTGACCAGTACGTGGACCTTGTGCCCGCTCAGATGCGTACCGGCAGCGATTGGTACAAAGGAACTGCGGACGCCATTTTCCAGAACATCAACCTCATCACGGACGAACGCCCGGATATCGTCGCCATTTTCGGTGGCGACCATATTTACAAGATGGACGTGAACCAGATGATCGACTTTCACCTTTCACGCGCAGCCCTTCTGACGATTGCAGCAATCCCTGTGCCCGTGGAAGAAGCCAGCGAATTCGGTATCATTGAAGTTGACTCCGACAATCGAATGATCGGATTCCAAGAAAAGCCGAAAGAGCCGAAGCAGATGCCAGGACGCCCGGGCTGGTGCCTTGCGAGCATGGGCAACTACATCTTTACAAGCAAATTCCTTGTGCGGGAACTTTTGAAGCATTCCAGCGAAGGCGCTACCGATTTCGGAAAGGATATTATCCCGGCGCTTTACCCGAACTACCCGGTATACGTTTACGATTTCAACACGAACATCGTCCGCGGCGAACGCGCAGAAACCAAGGGTTACTGGCGCGACGTGGGAACTCTTGACGCGTTCTTCGACGCCAACATGGACATTTGTTCGGAAAATCCACCCTTCGACCTTTACAATAACTACTGGCCGATTCGCACCTATAACTGGAACCAGCCTCCCGCCAGATTCTTTAGCGCAGGCGATTCCGAACACCCGGGCGCAGCCATCGATTCCGTGGTTTCCGCCGGTTGTGTCATCGGTGGCGGTCGCGTCATCAAGAGCAGTCTCTCCCCCGCTGTATCGATCCAGAAAGACGCCCAGGTGGAAGAATCCATTTTATTCCCCAACGTGACAATCGGTCCGGGCGCCAAAGTGCGCAGAGCCATTATCGAAAAGGGCTTGCACATTCCTGCCGGCTTCGAAATCGGTTACGACTTGGCACGTGACAGAAAAATGTTCCATGTGACGCCTTCGGGAATTGTCGTTTTGGCAAAGGATACGATTATCAAGGCTTAAAACATCTGATTTTAGCCGAAACGCACTTCGTTTTGAAGTGCGTTTTTCTTTTTGAAGGTTTAAAACGAGAAATCCCCGCGCTTTCGCACGGGGATTTTCAAGGGTGGGTAACCGGACTCGAACCGGCGACAACCAGAATCACAATCTGGGACTCTAACCAATCTGAGCTACACCCACCATAAATGAGCGACGCAAATATAATAAAGTTTGAAGAAAATTCAAAGGGATAATTTTGAATTATTCTTCACGTTCTTTACGTCTCATCAAGCGCATGAAGTTGGCGCGCTTAAAATCATTGCGGTGTTCGTTGCAAAATCTCGGGTAGATAAACTGTTTCGGGAAAACCTTGATTTCGAACAGATTATCGCAACCTTCCAGGCAGCAGCGGAACTTCAAGTCCAAAACATCTGTGTAGTTGTGGCGGAACACGATGTTCTTCGCATCGATGTTTTCCACATCCTTTTTCTGCTTCTGGCGATTTTTGATGTCGCGGTGAATCGGGCAATACTTGGCAATCGGATGGCCCCAAAATTCGCGACCGCAACCCGGTTCTTGGCAAATTTTGAGCTTAATGCGTTTCTTCTTTTTGTACTTAGGTAACTGCATAGCGCTTGTAAATTTACTAAAAAAGCCCCCTTTTTTCAAACTTTTTCCGATTTCACCCCATTTGATCGTTTTATAAGGAAGAAATCAAGGAGGCTCGGTGAAAAACAGAGGTTTTCAGTGGAAATTGGCAGCACTGTTCGGCATGGGATGGCAAATTTTTGGCTGTTCCGGTGGAGATCTTTCTGCAGAAATGGCAGATTATGGTTCTGCAAAGGTTGAATTTTTGGACGTGGGGCAGGGATTATCCGTTTTGCTGCAAGGAGACGGTGGAAAATTCAAGGCCCTTTATGATGCGGGGAATGATTCTGCGGGATTTTGGGACTCTCTTCGCGTGCGGAACGTGACCCATTTGGACTGGGCACTCATCAGTCATTGGCACAGGGATCACGCTGGCGGATTTTTGGAATGGGAATCGAGCGTTATAATCGATACTCTTTTTTATTCCAACGACCCGGGAGGCAGCCTGCTAAAGGACAGCGTGTTAAAGCTTGCAAAACGCTTTGGAACTCCTGCAGTCCCCGTTGAACGGGGAAAAGAGCTCCACTGCGCAGAATGGACTTGCAAAATTTTATGGCCGGCAAAGTTCTCCGATTTTGAAGGGAACAATGCAAGCGCCGTACTGCAAGTTTCCGATGGAAAGCTCCGAGCGTTATTCACCGGCGATTTGGAATCTTTAGGCGAAGCGGAACTGCTAGAAATTTCAAACGACCTCCGGGCGGAACTTTTGCAAGTGGGCCATCACGGTTCCGCCACCAGTACGTCTCTACGCTTTTTGGAACAGGTTTCCCCGTTAATGGCCGTGATTTCGGTAGGAAAAAAGAACAGCTACGGTCACCCGGCCAAAAGCACTTTGAAAAAGTTGAACTTTGCCACCGGGGACTCTTCTAAAATTTTTAGAACCGATCTCTTGGGAAGTATTTCTATGGAATGGCGACTTGGGAAAGGTTTGTGGAGAGGAAATTACTAGTTTAAGGGCCGATGTCACATCTTTTTCACATTCCTGTGATGGGAACCTGTTTTACGACCGACACGCCTTTGCGAGTGGCGCATTTAGGCGTGGATTCTGCTATTTCGCTGGTCGATGATAAGCTGTTAGAAAAAATCGGTTTTTACTACGCTCAAAAATTCGGAATGCCGTACGAAAGTGCGGTAACGGAACATTCCCGTGCCAAGCGGATTCAGAATTTTTTGAATCTGGTGAACGCCTTGGTGCAAAAAAAGTTTGGGGAAGTTCTTCAGGAGCCTTTTACGGGAGAAAGCGAAAAGGATCTTTATTTTAAAATTCTTCCGACGAACGATCCGCTGCGTTTGCGGTACAAAGAAATGCTTACGCTCCCCGAAGGCGCTGCCCGTTCAAGGGAAGAAGATGCTTTGACAGCAGAAATGCGGCCCGGTTCCATTGACGTGAACATTATGGTAAAGCTTGACCGGCCCGGGTTTGACGACGCCAAGGAAGCGCTCCGCGGCTATGCGGAATCGGATCTTTGCAAAAACACAAGCCTGATTTTAAGCGCAGGAATCAACCAGGCGCTATTTAGCGAAATGGAAAACTTCCCCTGTTTTTACCGAAACGCTTCCGGGAGTTTTGACAAAAAAATCATCCTTAAAATTTCGGACTTTCGGTCGGCGGAAATTCAAGGAAAATTTTTAGCCCGAAAAGGTCTTGAAGTTTCGGAGTACAGGATTGAATCCGGACTAAACTGCGGCGGTCACCTGTTCCCTGCCGAAGGTGAACTTTTGCCGCTGATTTTACAAGAAGTCGCGGAGAAAAAAGAAAAGTTCGTTAGCGGGCTTACGCGGACCGTGCAAAAATATTATGAAGCCCACGGTTTGGATTCCAAACGTTTATTGCCCCATGTTCCCAAGTGGACAGCCCAAGGGGGCATTGGAAACTTTGGCGAAATGGAAAGGCTGCTTGTGAATTTTGGAATGGACCGGTGCGGAATCGGATCTCCATTTTTGCTTGTACCAGAAGCTACCCTTGTGGATCCAGAAACCAGAGCTTTACTTGCCAACGCTAAACTTTCTGACATTCAAATGTCTTTGGCGTCTCCCCTTGATGTTCCGTTTAGCTTGTTAAAGACCTGTGGAGCAGAAGCGGACCGTTTAGAAAAAATAGCGGAAGGGCGCCCGGGATCTCCCTGCCCCAAAGGTTTTTTACAGAACAATTCGGAGTTTTCGCAAAGGCCCATTTGCACCGCTAGCCGAGAGTATCAAAAGAAAAAATTAGAAGAAATCGAAGCGGCACCCATTTCTTGCGAAGAAAAAGCCAAGAAAAAAAATCGGATTTTAGAAAAGATGTGCATTTGCCATGAACTGGGAAACTCCGCTTTAATCGCCCTTGGAATGGAAAGCGCAAAGTCCGCTCCCCCGGCGATTTGCCCCGGTCCAAACCTCGCATTTTTTGATGGGATTTATACCTTCGAAGAAATGGTGAACTTTTTTTATGGACGGGGAAAAGTTTTGGCAAAAGCCCACCGTCCCCACATGTTCGCACTGGAGATTTTGCTTTATGCAAAATGGTTCAAAACCTGTGTGGACGAACAGAAGCCTCTCCAAAAAATCGCAGCGAATTTAAAACGCGGGCTGGACTTTGCGCAGACAATTGCAGAGTCCAAAGCGTTCCCCGGGGAAAATTTGGAAAGCATTCGGGACGCTATCGCACGGACACTTCCGCTGATAGAGCCTTATTTGTAATCATTTTCCGGCGAGATTCGGTTTTCCCGTCCAACCGAGCTTTCCTTGAAGAGCGTTCACAAAGCCCGTATTCTTCATACGGATGAACGTTGTGACGTCTTTACTTTTGGAAAGGACCAAAGAGTCTCCCGATTCAAGAACGTGCACGATTCTTCCGTCAAAGACCAGTTCGATGGGAGCATCGATGATGGACGTGACACGGCATTCCGCATCGGTGGGAATGATGAGAGGACGTACAGACAGGCTGCAAGGAGCAACCGGAGTCAAAACAAAAGCATCGGTTGACGGATAGATGATCGGGCCACCGGCTGCCAAATTGTATGCGGTGGAACCTGTGGGCGTCGAAACCAAAAGCGAATCTGCCCAGTATTCCGTTAAAGGACGCCCCTTGTACGCCACATCGATATTGACAAGGCGTTCCGGCGCATGAGCGCGAATATGCACTTCGTTCAAAACCGTTTCCGTGCAGATGACCTTTTGCTTGTGATAAATTTTGGCGTCGATCATGATGCGGTCACGGGTCGTGTAATCGCCAACGAGAAGTGCGTTCAAAGCGTCGGGAAGGTTTTCCACCGGGGTTTCCGTTAAAAATCCCACACGACCCGCATTCACTCCGAGGATCGGAATGTTTACGCCCAAAGCGATACGTGCGGAACTTAAAAACGTGCCGTCTCCGCCAATCGCAATGAGAAGCGAGCATTTGCGCAACGTTCGTTCCGATACAATCCGAATGCCCTTGGGAGCAATCCCCGCAAGAGACTCCACTGCGTAAAACGCAATGTCGCTATGCTTAGCAGCAAATACAGAAATTTCTTCGAGAGCCTTGATGAGTTCAGGGCTCTTTCCCTTAAAACCAACAATGCCTATTTTTGAAAATTTCATGATTTTGCAATCTCTTCTAATTTGCGAACAACATCCGGGAACACCACATCCATGTTCCCCTCGTTTTCGATGACCGTTTCACCTTGTGAAAAAAGAGCGACCGAGTGGAACATCAGTCCAAGAACCGGATCATTTTCGGCATCAAAATGCCCCGCATCCAGTTCTTCCCTACCGCGGACTACAAGGCCTTCGTCATACACACCGATGGATGCGCCTGTCTGTTTTAAATTCCGGGCGAGAGTTTCGCAACGGGGGCGAAGTTCTTTGGAAAGGCTATCCGGAATGCGAAGAATACTTTCACCGTCCGCCGTGCATGCGGCAAGAGCAATAAAAGGATATTCTTCCAAACATGTGCAAAGGATATCTTCGGCAAGGCGCCTGGACGACAAGCGTTTGTCGTAAACAGAAACAACGTCAGCGTAAGCAGTGCCATAACGTTCGTGGCGAGTTCCAAAATCGACTTTTGCACCCATGCGACGAAGCGCTGAAAAAGCACCGGCCCGGTCACCTGCAATCAACACGTTCTTAATGGTGATTTTTTTGCCTTTGAAGGCAGGAGACAGAACGGAAAGAATGACAAGCGCACAAGCTTCCGTTGGGTCGCTCGGTACAAAGTAATCGCGGCTCGTTAAAATTTTGGTTTCGGAAATGATCGTTTTCACGCGACGTTCCGTTTTAACGCCTCGCGCTTTGGCAATGCGACGCTCCAGTTCGCTCATTTCCTGCATGCCGGTTGTCTGTACCTGAACTTGCGCGCCAAAGTAGGTGAGCATTTCTACAAACGATGAACGGACCGGGCTGCGCTCTTCCATTTCAACGGTCCTTCCGAGCACAAGAGCGTTTACAAGGACTGCATTTTTAGCCAAGTACGGGATGCAGCCTTCGCGGGTTTCCTTGAGAAGCGGAAGCACATGCTCAAAATGGAAGGAGATCGTTTTACCGGCTTCCGAATCGGATTCGCTTTCCACTTTGACGCCAAAAACTTCGGAAAGGAACGTTTTCGCTCTTTTCAAATCTTCAGCAGAACCCGTTGCTGAATAAAGGGTTTCTGTATCCTTGGAAGCGAGCGCAAACAAAAGAGACATGGCATTATCGCTTTCCGGAATGTGCAGCAAAGTGGGAACTTTATAGCCGAAGCCGACTCCTGTCAAAATCGTACTAGAGCCTTTTTCTTCCACTTTCAACCCGAACTCCTGAAGCGTTTCTGCAAAAGCACGGGTGCGGTCCGTCAATTTAAAGTCGTCCAAAGTCGTGCGACCGTTTACCAGAAGACCTAGAACAAGCACATCTTCCGAAAGTTCACGATCGGGATTTAAAACGATATCTTCCATTAGCGTTCCGTCACTTCAAAATTCAAATCGCGAAGCAGTTTCCGTGCGGCATTAGCCTGAGCTTCTGTTTTAAAGGCGATTAACAATGTTCCAGCCACATTCTCTCGGACTTTCATCAGTTCAATGTCGCGAACGTTCAGTTCCGCTTTAGCCAGCGGTTCTAGAACGGCAAGGATTGCACCGGGCACATCTTTTAACTGCACGGTCAGCTGGAAGAAGCTGTTGCTCGCATTTTTGCCGGGAGCAAAAAGAGAGGCTCGACCGCTGTTTCCCTGCGCAAAAATCTGGTGCAGAGTTTCTTCATCAACCGGAAGTTTTTCGATAGCCCTTCGGGTTTCTTGCAATCCGGCGATATACTCGTCCATGGCGCGGAGGATTTCCGGCTTGTTCGTTTCGGCGATATCCTTCCACATGGTCCAGCTCGATGCTGCAATGCGAGTCATGTCGCGGAAAGCGCGGCCTGCAAAATGCTGGTATCCGTTATCTAAAAGGCGCGCCGGAATGTTCGCTGCAAGGCTTGAACTTGCCATCTGCGGCATGTGGCTGACCCACGCCACAGTCTGGTCGTGATGTTCCGGGGGGAATACAATTTGCGTTGCACCGACAAAGGAGATGATTTCCGAAAGAGCTTTGTAATCGTTTTCAGAAGTTCCCTTGGGCGGACAGACGAACCAGTAAGCGTTTTCGAAAAGCGATGGATCGTTGAATTCAACGGAATGTTTTTCGGAACCGGCCATCGGGTGACTTCCGACGAAGCGGAAGGGAGCTTTTAACGCAGCACCCGCTTTGCAGATTTCCGCTTTGGTACTGCCGATGTCAGAGACAAGGATCGAATGGGACGGTGAAAAACGGGAAAGTTTTTCAAGGGTCGAAAGGATAATCGAAATCGGCGTACAAAGCAGAATGACGTCGGAACCTTCCACCCATTTTTCTAATTCATCATAGCCGAAAGTTTCATCTGCAAGGTGCAGCTCTTTGGCTCTTTCCAAAGTCTTCGGAGAACTGACCGCTCGGATAATGACGTCTTCCTTCGCCTGTTTAAAGGCGGCGGCGATGGAACTCGCTAGGAGTCCGAATCCGACAAAAGTGATCCTTTTAAAAGAAAACATCACTTTTCTACCTGCCGAGTTTCGGTCATGATGACCTGGAAAATACGTTGCATGGATTCCGGGGAAAGCGGGCCTCCGGATTTTTGGGCCTTTTCGGCAACACGGTTAAGGATTTCCTGTTCGCGGCACGAGTCAAAGACAGGAAGTCCCTTTTCCTTCTTAATTTTGCCAATTTCCACCGCATACCGGGCGCGGTTATTCAAAAGCTCGATTAAAGTGTTTTCGAGTTCATCGATTTTTGTTCGCCAGTTCGCAATATCCATATGGGGAAAGTTAGAAAGTTTTTTGAGATATCCTACTCATTTCCTATATTTAGGGGTATGAAAATCGCAGTCGGACTTTCTGGCGGTGTCGATTCCACGATGGCCGCTTATCTTTTGAAAAAACAAGGACACACCGTTGTCGGTGTCACCATGGCACTTTGGGACGGAACCATTCCCATTCAAGATCACGGTCAAAGCGGATGTTTTGGACCGGGCGAAGTGCGAGAGCTTGAAAAGACAGCTGAAATTGCAAAGCGTCTGGGCATCGATTACGAAGTCATTCCTTTAGCGGAACAATACAAACGAAACGTTCTCGATTACTTCCGCGAAGAATACAGGGCTGGTCGCACGCCGAACCCTTGTGTGAAATGCAATCAAAAGATGAAGTTCGGATTTTTGATCGACAGCGCCAATAAACTGCTCGACTTCGACATCTTTGCCACGGGCCATTACGCACAGGTTTCTGAAAATGGAAAACTTTTGCGGAAAGCCGTTGATTCCACAAAAGACCAAACGTACTTCCTTTCCCGCTTAAAAAGAGAGCAGCTTTCCCACGTGGTATTCCCCCTTGGAAACCTCACCAAAAAAGAAGTGAAGGCTCTTGCTGCAGAATCGGGATTTGAAGACGTCGCTACGCAGCACGAAAGTCAGGACTTTATCGAATGCGAAGATTACTCCGTACTCTTTGACAAGGACGATATTAAGCCCGGTGACATTGTAGACACAAACGGAAATGTTTTGGGCCATCACAACGGCATTATTTACTATACCATCGGTCAGCGCAAAGGCCTTGGCATCGGCGGTTTAAAAGAGCCGTTGTTTGTAGTGCGAATCGATCCGCATAAAAATCAGGTTATTCTCGGAACAAAGGCTGAGCTTTATTCCAAAAGCTTAAAAGCCCACGACGTCAACCGCCTTTTGCTCGATGACAATGTAAACGAAGGCCGTGCCATGGCAAAAATTCGCCACGGAAAAACACTTGCACCGGCATCGTTCAAAATCGAAGGCGATAATTTGTACGTAACCTTTGATGAGCCTCAGATGTCTGTTACTCCGGGGCAAATCGTTGTACTTTACCAAGATGATGCCGTTTTAGCAAGTGGCATCATCGATGACCACTTCACCTAGGGATTCCCTATGATTCACTTCACCAAAATGCAGGGCGCTGGAAACGATTACATCTATGTAGATAATCGGAACGGCGCGGTTCAAGACCCTGCAAAGCTTTCTCCAAAAATTTCCGACAGACATTTTGGCGTAGGCTCGGACGGACTTGTCCTCATTAGCCTTTCGGACAAAGCGGACGTTCGCATGCGCATGTTCAACCCGGACGGAAGCGAAGCAGAAATGTGCGGAAACGCAAGTCGCTGCGTGGCCCGTTTTGCCTGGGAACGTTTTTTTAGCAAAGCCAAAGATGAATTCGACCTTGAAACCGGTGCTGGTATCAAGCACATTGTAATTCACCGCGACGGAGACCGTTTTGTATCTGCAACTGTAGACATGGGCGCTCCGATTCTTGAACCGAAAACGATTCCTGTTGCAGCAGAAACCAACAAGATTCTTCTCGATGGCCGTGAATTTACATGCGTTTCCATGGGAAATCCCCATGCGGTGACTTTTGTGGAAAGCGTCCAAACAGCTCCGGTGCACACCAAAGGACCGGATTACGAAATCGACAAAATCTTTCCGCGGAAATCGAACATTGAATTTTGCGAAGTGATCGACAACGCCCATGCCAAAATGCGCGTTTGGGAACGCGGTACTGGGGAAACCCTTGCCTGCGGAACAGGCGCCTGCGCAACTCTTGTGGCCTGCGTTTTAAATGGCAAAACGTCTCGTGAAATCGATCTCGAACTTCTCGGGGGCACGTTGCACATTGAATGGCGCAAAGACAATTCCCACGTAATGATGACCGGTCCTGCTGAATTCGTTTTCGAAGGAACCTTCGAAGAATAAGAAGAATCGAAAGACCGTTTCAAGCGTCTTAAAAATCTTTTTTACAAACGTTACCTGCCAAGTACAGGTAACGTTTTCTTTACATACAAAAGAACACAATGGGAACAAAAAGAACCATTTGTTTATCCCATTTTACAGATAAAAACATGGTTTTGGCATAAATTAAGAATGGTTCTTCATTTTTTGTGAGGTTAAGGATGAACTTCCATTTTGACAAAAAAGTTTTAGGCGCGAGCGTACTTGCACTAGGTCTTGCTACGCTTTCGTTTGGTCGCATCGGCCCGGTAAGCGCTTACGGCGAATTGATCGCAGGCACCAATTCACAAGACCAAGGCCGAAT
>JAGDBD010000038.1 GCA_017959225.1 Fibrobacter sp.
CACTGCATTCCAAGAATTTGACTCTGGATAAAGTTCATGGAAGCCCTTTTCGCCTTCGCGAGCGCGCCATCTTGCAAGCGCACAACGGTTTAGCAGTTTCTATCTTCGCAGCAAATTTTTTCGTTGGGGCATTTCCGGTGCAAGATATTACGTTCAGTACGGTCTTAAATGTCTGGAACCGCTCGCAGCGAATGGCATAGTAGGACCACTTGCCCTCCTTGCGGACAGAAACTAACCCGCTATCGGCAAGGATTTTCATGTGATGCGAAAGGGTGGGCTGGGTTACAGCCAATTTTTCAAGAATTTCGCATGCACAAAGTTCCCCACGGGTAAGCATCCGCACGATTTTCACCCTGTTCTCGTCGCTCAAGGCCTTGCAAATTAAGGCAATTTCTGAATCGGACATAAAATCCTTCGCTTTCTTCGATACTGTCATATAGATAGTTGTCTATATGATAATGTATAAAATGCATTGATGGCTGTCAATGGGCATTTAATCCTCTCCCCCCCCCATTGACAATCCGTCCATAGAATAAACAAGATCCTTATACTCCTCGCTCCAAAATGGGAATATCTTTTTAGCGTGTGTATCTAGGGAGAAGTTAATGAATAAGATTAACGGTGTTTTAGCTATTCTTGCGGTGGCGACCCTTTCGGAAGCTGCCGTGAACTTGGACGTAAGCCTTTCGGACAGCATTCGGCCGGTGACGCACGTGGCGACAGGTTCGCTTTACGGCCTTACGGAAACGCTTCCGAGCGATATCGAAAAAGATGTTGCGCCTTTAAAGCCGAATGTTTTCCTTGCGCCTGCGCGTAGCGGTAATGGTCGCCAGCAGGGGATCGGCGGAGCGTTCCTAGTTGCTCCGCGTGTAGAAAGCACCGGTGCCAAAATTCAGATTCGACTGGCGGATATTTTGCCCGGTTGGCCTTACAATTACCAAAGCTGGGAACATTGGAAAAGCGAAGTCGAATCGGTCATTGAAGATAAACTTTCGTCACAGAACAAAAATTTTGACGGCTACGAAATTTGGAACGAACCTGACGGAACTTGGAAAGACGAAAACGGTGACTTCAATTCCGGACTTTGGGCAGAAACTTACAAATTGATTCGTAGCAAAGATCCGAACGAAAAAATCGTAGGTCCGTCCTATTCTTGGTACAATTCTTCTCGAATGGAAGCATTTGTCCAGTACTGTTCGAAGAACAACTGCATGCCCGATGTAATCAGTTGGCATCAGTGGGGTTCCGAAGGCCTTGCCGGTGCTATCGAAAATTATCGCAGTCTTGAAACAAAGTATGGCGTAACGCCTCGTGCTATCAGTATTAACGAGTATTCTTCTACGGAACATACCGAAGAAGGTTGTCCGGGCGTGTCAGTTCCGTTCATTGCCAAATTTGAACGTCACGGCGTCGAAAGTGCCATGATTTCTTGGTGGTTCGTGTCGCTTCCGGGCCGTCTTGGAAGTCTTCTTACGGAGAATAACGAACGGGGCGGTGGATGGTGGCTGTACAAGTGGTACGGCGACATGAGCGGCTATATGGCTAAAGTGACTCCGCCTAATGACAAGAGCGATGGCGTCGATGGCTTCGCGGCTCTTGATAAAAAGAAAGGCTTTGCAAGCGTTGTCCTTGGCGGTAATACTTTGGGCGATGTGAACGTAAATATTTCGGGTATCCCTGAAGCGTTCGGCAACAAGGTGAACGTGGATGTGGAATATGTCGTGTGGGAAGATAAAGACAAAGCAGTTTCTTCAACGACGCTTGAATCGAGCAAGGAATATGATGTGAATGGCGGTAAAATTACGGTTCCGGTGAACATCAAAAATACGAAGTACGGCTACCGCGTTTATGTGACATCCATCATTCCGCAGGCTCCTTATAAAACGGCAATCCAAATTCCGGGAATTCTCCAGGCTGAAGATTACGACGTGGGAGGTTCCGGCAAGGCATACTCTGACAAGGATGACGAAAACAGAGGCGGTGAATACCGCGAAGATGCTGTGGATATTGTGAAAGCGGGCAATGGCTATGCTATTGGCTACACGCAAGAAGGCGAATGGCTCGAATATACCATCAACGTGGAAAAATCGGGCGAGTACAAGCTGACTGCAAATTACGCAACTTCGTCTGAAAATGCGGGCTTTAAGCTGTACGTGGACGATGCTCCGATTACAGGCGATATCATTTTTGCTCAAGGTGCTGACTGGGAAACTTATGCCATTCATGATGCGGGTACGGTTCAGCTTTCTGAAGGTGAACATGTGCTCAAACTTGAAATCGTTGGCAACTATGTGAACATCGATTACCTGTCTTTCGAAGATCCGCAGAGAACGGCGATCCAGTCTTTACGCGGTCTTGGACTTGTTACGCAAAAAACGAGCACTTACAACGTGTTCGATTCTCAAGGTCGTTTGCTTGCAAGCTTTACTGCCGCAAACATCGAAGATTTGCGTGCAAAAACTTCGGCAATGGTTAAACGTTCCGGTTCGTACTTGGTGAAACCCCAGGCTGGCGGACAGGTTTTCCGCATTACGGTTAAGTAATCGCTGAAACGAAAATTCTACATTGTCCTGCATGAAGCGGATTGAAGTCGTAGCAGGAATCATTTGCAGCGGCGCCCCAACAAAGTTAGGGGCGTTTGCTGTTCCGGGTCAAAAATTCCTTGCGACTCAGCGTGGCTATGGTGAATTCAAAGATGGTTGGGAATTTCCCGGCGGTAAAATGGAACCCGGTGAAAGCCGGGAACAGGCGCTTGTCCGGGAATTAAAAGAAGAACTCGCCGTGGATGTGAATGTGGGCGACTTCCTTTGTACTGTAGAATATGACTATCCGACTTTTCACCTGACTATGCATTGCTTTTTTTGTTCCGTTGCAGGGGGAAAATCTCCGGAGCTTTTGGAACATGAAGCGGCTAAGTGGCTTACTTCTGCGGAACTTCACTGCGTTGATTGGCTTCCGGCCGATGTAGAAGTGGTGAAGGCGTTGGAAAGGAATCTTCGATTTAATTCTTAACGCATCGGATTGGGTATCCAAAATTTGCAGAAACAGCTGTCGGTTTCAGCCATATTCGCAATCATCTTGCGTCTTTGTTTCCGCTTTATTTTTCGAATTCTAATAATTTGTTCTAAATGTGTTATCCCTGTGCAAAAATCCGATGGCGATTGACTGGAGAGTCCTATTTGGTTATATTGAAAGCATGGAACGAAACGAACAATTGCAGTTGGCTGTTGAAGAATTGAATGAATCGCGTCCGGTCGATACGATTGGGTGCAAACAGTTCGCATGGGGTGCCATGCGTGGAAACTGGCTCAGCGGAGCTTTGGTTCTATTGGTATCTCATTTGCTCGGCTTGGCTTTACAAACGCCGTTGTTTTTTTTGAATGAAGACTCGGGCTTGTATTGGGCGTGGGCATGGATTTCGACGTTACTGGAAGGGATTGTTTGGTTCGGCTTTACGGTAAATTTTTTGCTGTTTGCACGCGGCGCGGATCATTCGCTAAAGCATCTGTTTGTCGGATTTACCAAAATGGGATTCTTTTTGAGGATTCTCGGAACGGAATTATTGCAAGGAATTTTCGTTTTTTTATGGTCCCTTCTTTTGCTGGTTCCGGGCATAGTCAAGATTTATTCTTATACGATGACAGAATTTGTTTTGCTGGATCATCCGGAATATTCACCGTTGCAAGCGATTACCGCAAGTAAAAAGATGATGTACGGGCATCGCTTAGAGCTGATGATGCTTCAGTTGCGCTTTTTGGGGTGGTTCTTGCTTTGTGTGCTCTCTCTCGGGATTGCTGCGTTCTGGGTGGCGCCTTATTATATGACAGCTAAGAGCAGGTTTTACATGGATCTTCTCGCTCGTGAAGCGAACTGATTGCCACGTCTTTGGCTTGCGGAAATACGATTGCTTCAGGACTTCGTCCTTTGCAATGGCATGAGAAAGCGTAAAAAGAAAACGATGGATCGATCGCAGATGATGCGGGCGGTCCATGCTGAAAATACAAAGCCCGAAGTGGTCGTGCGCAAGGCGCTTTTTAGGTCTGGACTTCGTTACCGTTTGCATCGCAGGGATTTGCCCGGGACTCCGGATATTTTTGTGCTTCGATACAATGCGGTCATTTTTGTGAACGGATGCTTTTGGCATCAGCATGGGTGCAAATTTACATCGCGCCCTAAAAGCCGTACCGATTTTTGGAATAACAAGTTCGATAACAATGTGGCCCGGGATGTGAAAACACTTCAGCAGCTTTCCAATGAAGGTTTTCGCGTTGCGGTCGTGTGGGAATGTTCGCTAAAGATGAATGCCGATCGGGCTACGGAACGCCTTTTGCAGTTCATTTTGGGAGACGAAGAATTTTTAGAAATTTGACATTTTATGTCATAAATATGAACTATCTTTGTGGTAAGTAAATTTTGGGAGTTTTATGTCGCAACATTTGCATTTGAAGTTCGCAGTGAATTTGGAAACTTTGGCCGATGAGATGATTGAAGAAATTTCAAAGGCATGGACATCTCCCTTTGACGCTCCAGTAGTGATTTTTTCGGAATACAAGTTGGAACAGTGGTTCCGTTTGCATTGGATCGAAAAAAAAGGCATCCTTGCGAATTTGAATCGTAAAAGTTTGGACCGCTTTTTGATGGACATTTTGGTCGGGGACGATCCTTCGAAAAAGAAGCTTACAAGCGATATGCTCCGCAATGTGATCCTTGCCTATTTGCAAGAATCGAACGAAGATGGCGTTCCCCATTATAAAACGCTTGACGACCGTGTTTCGGAATATTTGGTAGATCCTCTTTCGGGAAGGGTGGATGAAAATCGGCTTTTTGATTTTGCAAATAAACTTTCGGGCCTTTTTTTGGAATATGAAACAAGCCGTCCCAGTGGATTCTTGGGCGGTGTCGATGGCTTTTTGGACTGTTGGAAACAGGGAGCTTTGAAGGACTTCTTTTTGAATGCCAAAGGGAAGCCTGTAGAAAACGAAGCCTGGGAACGTAAGCTTTATTCGGCGATTTTCCACAATGAAAACGGCGATTCGCTGCTTACCAAAGTTTTTAAATCGGCAGGGAATCCCGAAAATCCGGTGGAATTTTTAACGCTTCCGTTTTTGTACCATATGAACCGTCAAGATGGAAAAATGAAATTCCATTACGATTCGACCAAGCCTGTTTTTATTTTAGGGCTTTCGGGCATGGGGCAGTTCTACCGCGTGGTGCTGCAAGAATTTGCCAAGGAACATGACGTTTACGCCTATATTCAAAATCCATGCATGGAATTTTGGGAAGATATTGAAAATCCGAATTCAAAACGGAGCATAGCTCCGGTATATTCTACCGAAACGGATCCGGATGCCGATGTGGAAGATGGCGTTCCTGAAAATGAAAATGTGCTTTTGGTAAACTGGGGACGGGCCGGTCGCGATAACATTAAACTGTGGAGCCTTGCCGATGATTATGCGCAAGGCTTTGACGATGCTGTCACGAGCCTTTATCAAAAAGAAAAATCCGGAGTTCCCGATTCGCTTCTGCATGAAGTCCAGTGGATGATCGCTCACCGTACAAATCAATTTTCGGAAGGATTTGTTTTTAATCCGGAAGATTCCTCTTTGACGATTACGTCGGCGCCTTCAAAAATCCGTGAAGTGGAAGCGGTTCATTCGCAGATTTGCAAATTGCTAGAAGAAGGGGCGAATGTTCGGGACATTTTGGTCGTTTCTCCCAAAATGGCGGAGTATCGCACGGCGATTTACCAAGTTTTTGATCAAAGTGAAAAGACTACAGAGAACGGCGTACATTTGCGTTTTGTAATTCTTGATTCTGCACAAAAAAAATCTCTGCTGGGTGAAGCTTTAGAAGTTCTGTTTGCGATTCGCAAAAAAGGCGCTTTGGCCCGCGACGATTTTTTCACTTTCGTGAGAAATCCGATTGTGCAAGCGGTAAAAAGAATTTCGCCGGAGGAAGTTTCCAAGTGGGAAGCTTGGGTCCGCGATATGAATATTTATAGAGATCACACGGCGGCTTCTAATGCAAAGGATGATTGGCTTTACGGTGTGCATCGGATGCTTTTGGCGCGCCTTTCGGATTCTTTTGTTCTCGGAGGAAGTGAAGAATTTTTGCCCTACGCAAACATCGATAGCGAAGGGAAGTATTCTTTAAATCGCTTTGCCGATGTGGTTTTGGCGTTGGAAGATTGGATTTGCAAAGTGAAAAAGCCTTTGGTGCAAAAGGCTTCGGACAATCAATTTTCGATAGCGACATTCCAGGAATTTTTGAACGGGTTCTTTTTGATGTCGGATGCACCGGAAGGTCTTGCTGGCGAATCGATTATTTATAATGGCGTTATCCAAGCCATCGACGAATTGAATTATCAGTTTGCAACGGGGATTCCGGAAATTTCGTGGAATATTGTGACGCAAACGGTCCAGTGCGCAGCAATGGGGGCGGAATATAGCTGCGGAAATCTGTTTGTGGGAGGAATTTCGTTTATGAAGTTTGCTCCGAACCGCACGATTCCGGTGAAGCATTTGTTCTTCCTCGGAGCGAATGCGAAGGATTTTCCGGGCAGTAAGTCTTTTGATACGCTGGACCTTCGCAAGTCCGTTTCTCGGTGGCCTGGGGATGATACGCCTGTTGAAAAGAACCGTTATGCATTCCTTTGCCAGCTGATGAGTACAAGTGAAAGTTTGCATATTAGCTACCAGAATATGTATTTGCCTAAAGACCAGGAACTTTTCCCATCGTCTGTGGTGAATGATTTGCGCAGCTTTTTGAAAAAAGCGGTGAACGATCCGTCGGTAAAAATTTTGCCGGACAGAAAAATTTCCATCGATGAAGATCGCCCTATCGGTGAACTTTACACGGAAAGGGAAGTGCGCAATAAAAAAACGGTAGAAGAATTTAATGACGGCTCCCGGGTACGAAATTTTGTGGAAAATGTTCAAGATCAAACGGATGCTGCTAAAAAGCTTCCAGAACGTGTGAGTGCTTATTCCTTCCGCAAATTTTTGGAAGATCCCTTTCAGTTCCATGCGAATTCTCAAATGTATTTTGATGAGGAAGAAGACTTTACAAAGGTTTCTATGGAACCGGTGGAATGGGACCGTTTGCAATCCAGTTCGGCTCTGAAATATTTTGTTGCGCAAAAGTTGAATATTCCGGAAGACAAAAACAACATTTTGAATAAAGAAATTTTGCGTTTGCGGGGAAGTTTGCCTCCGGGTGAATTTGGCGAAAAGGCGTGGAACGATTTGCAGGCTTTTGCAGATAGAATTGTGGCTAGCATTTTATTGGAAAGTTCCGGTGATTGGAAGTATTCTTCGGAATCCTTTGATGTGAATGTTCCGCGGTCAGATGGTTCTTTATGGACTCTTGTGGCCAGTGCAAAAATTGTGGCGAAAGATTCTTCGGGAAACGTGGAAATTTTGGATGTGACAAAGGGAAGCGTTTCGATTTCCAAGTACCTTTCTTCGTATATTGCGGCTCTCGGTATGATTGCGGATGGCCGTGCAACGTCTCCGGTAACGCTTCGCGTTTATGGTGAAAGCTTGGTGAAAGGTGTCGATATGCAGTATCAGGTTCTTCGCTCCAAAGAAGACGCGGTGGACCTGCTGAATGCGATGTACGAAAAAATGTTCGTACATAAATTCCGGAAGATCGTGCCGATTAAACTTTTGACCGAAAAATTTTCAAACCCCTATGAATTGAATTCTCTGTTGACGGTTCAACGCGGTGGCCCGTGGGATTATTTTGCCGGACGTAAAATGTTTGACGTAAAGCAGAAAGAAGTTTCGGGCTATGACGACTTGGACAATAAAAAATTTGCACAGGAATGGCTGGACGCTGTGAAAACGATGAAATCTTTAATGCCGGATTTTGCAAAGGCGTTTGCACCGAAAGAAAGTTCTTCTGGAAAAAGGGGGAAGAAGTAATGCCGAATACGAAACCTTTTGATATCCAGGAATTTCAAAAAGGTCAGAACCTTTTTGTGGAAGCTTCGGCGGGTACGGGGAAAACCTTTACCATTCGAAAGATCGTGGCGAAATTAGTGAAAGAAGGAATTCCTCTTTCGAAAATTTTGCTGGTGACTTATACAGAAAAAGCTGCAGGGGAACTCCGCGATCGCATTCGGCAAGAAATGGAAGAAGGCTTGGACGGAAAAGAAAATGCGACTCTGTTTGCGCGGGCTCTTGCCGAAGTCGACAGTGCAACGATTGGAACGATTCATTCCTTTTGTCAAAAAACATTGAGGGATTTTGCCGTGGAATCCCACGTTCCCTTCGATATGAAAATGGTGGACGATGAAGCGGTGCAAAATATGGTGGACCGGTTGATTCGCGATGCTTGGGCGGAACCTTTGGCTACGCAAAATTTGCCTGTAAAAAAAATCCGCTCCCTTTTGATCGATTCTGTGACCCATTATGATGATTCCTTGACTTTGCGAGAAAAACTGCCAGCGGATTTTGCCGAATGGCGCACTTTGAATCCGGAATTTGAAGTGCATTTGAACGCACTGAACCGTCATGCGGGTGAATCTTTTACTATTCGGAAACTTAAAGCTGGGAAAGATTCTTCCATTCCGGTTTCCAAAATGCTTGAAAAAGTGGAAGACAACATTCAAGCAAATGAATGGCCGAAACTGAGCACGGGTTCGTTCGGAGATTTGACGATTGATGCTGCATCGCCCGAATTGATGGCCGCAACGGAATATTTTCGCAACTTGAGCCTTAAATTTTTGCCCCAAGAAGAGCTTGACCGTTATAATTTTGTTCTCGAAAGATTGAAGAATGTTTATTCCGAATATCAAGCGGAAAAACTTTCAAACAAACAGCAATCTTTTGACGATATGATTCACCTGGTGCAAAAAGCGGTTTTGGCGAAAGATTCCGCGCTTTGCCGAAAATTGCGTGAAATGTATCGCTATGCGATTATCGATGAATTCCAGGATACGAATCAGGCGCAGTGGGATATTTTTAGAAAAGTTTTTTTGGATTCCAAAGAAAATAATTTGATTGTGGTCGGTGATCCAAAACAGTCGATTTATTCCTTCCAAAATGCCGATTTGAATGTGTACTTTAATGCCATCGGTTCTAAGGAATTGGAAGGTCGTTCGCTGGGGGTGAATTACCGTTCGACAAATGCGATGATTCATGCCTGCAACGAATTGTTTAAAGCGCCTTTCTTTGGAAGTTCTGAAAATGCGATTCCTTTTACTCCTTCCCTTGCGCCAAGCGAAAAATCGGAGTCGAATCCGGAAATTCCTGAACCGATTTTTGACGGGAAAATATTAAAACCTGTTTCTGTGGTAAGCGGAAGCGAAGAAGATTATGAAAGGTATGTCGCTTCCTGCATTGTGGACTTTTGCGAAAAAGATGGGCAAGGGAAAACCCGTTTGCAGGTATACGACAAAGAAAAAAAGTCTTTGCAAAATGTGAAATTTACAAACATCGCCATTTTAGGTCGCTCCCGTTCGGAACTTGCGGAAATGGAAAAAGTCCTTACGCAAGTGGGCATCCCTTTTGCTCGTTATAAAGATGCGAATCTTTTCAAAGGCCGGGAATGCGAACAGTGGATTGCACTTTTGCGGGCGATCGATACTCCCGATTTTTCTGGGCGTAATCGTGGCGTTTTGAACACGGCTCTTATTTCGGATTTTTTCCGGGTCACCATTGCCGATTTGGATGCCAAAAATTGGGAAGACCCGCGGAATTCTGTGCTGTTCCTTTTTGCTAAATGGCGGTCTTTGGCAAAAAATTACCGCTGGGCAGAATTGCAAGAAAGCATTTATTTTGAAACGCAAATCGATAAATTCCTCTGCGAATCGTCTAAGCTGCAAAGCCTTGCCAAGGTAAAACAGATCGGCATTTACATTTTTGATTATTTATATAACAACCGCGTGACTTTAAGCGATGCGCTTCGCCATTTGGAAGCTTTGTCGCAAAGCGATGAAGATGCAGACGAAGAAGATGGAAACCTGGTTTCAAAAGGCAGCGACTTTGACGCTGTTCAGCTGATGACGATTCACGCTTCCAAGGGTTTGCAGTTCCCTGTGGTCATTTCTCTTGCAGGGAATAAGGGCGTGTTTTATCAGGCGCCTGGACCTTTTATTTATACGGATGAAGATAACTGCAAAGTGATGGGACTTGATCCACAGTCCAAGAAGCTTCGTCAAAAAGAAGAATTTGATGAATGGCGACGCTTGCTGTATGTGGACTATACCCGGGCGGAATCTTTGCTGATCGTGCCGATATACAAAAAGTGGTTTGAAGGTAATTCAAATCAGTTTGTATTTCTTTCCGAAGCGGAAAGTGCTCTTTCGGATAATTTGAAAGAATGCGTAGACGTGCAGAATTTGGAATGGGACCGTGATGCGTTGAAGTCCCGTGTGGATGCCATTTTGCAATCTGCCAAATCGAGTGAAACGTTGGATTTAAGCGATGCGGAACATCGTTTGAAAATCAAAAACTTGGCCGAAAGTTTGGGTGCGAAAAGTATTTTCCCCTACTCGTACAGCTCGCTTTCTGGGCATGGGGATTCAAGCGATGTGACAAAAGACGGCTCCCGTGAAAATCCGGACGACGAAAGCGTGGAATCTGCAAAGGCTCTCCAGGTGGATTTGAATCCTGTGCGGGCGCTTTCTTCTTCGCCGACCGAAACGATACCGATGTTAGAAACAGTGGAAAGTTTTCCCCGTGGACGTTTGCTCGGTAATGCGATGCATGCTGTTTTTGAAAAAATGGATTTTGAACGGGAAGACGATTGGCATAGCGAAGAAGCGGTTCTTAACGACCCCGCTTTAACGGCTCTCATCGAAGAACAATTCAAAAAACAGGGTTATGAAATTCAGAGTAGACCGGAATGGACTTCACAAATGGCAAAGTTCATTTTCCACACCATGAATGCGAAACTTCCGGAAATTCACGGATCCCAAACGACAGAAAATCTTTTTTCGCTGAAAAATATTCCGTCAAAAGATCGCTTGGCGGAAATGGAATTCCATATGAAGGCGAACGATCCGGATGTGGATTTGCACCAGTTCTGCAAAGGTTTTATGGATGTCCTTTTTGTGCGGGGCGAATATTTTTCCATTTTGGACTGGAAGTCCGATGTGATTCCAAACTATGGCGTGATGAACGATGAAGGCGACGGAACGCAGTCTGCGGTAGATGACCGTTATGCTGTGCAACGGGTGCTCTATTCTTACTGCCTGATTCAATGGCTCAAAGCTTTTGGATCCTTCGGCAAAACCGAAGAAGAAATTTTTGAAAATCACTTTGGTGGAGTCTACTACGTTTTTGCCAGAGGCTGCCGCGCTGGGGAAACTGCGGGCCTTTACGCGCAAACGTGGAAAAATTTTGATGCATTGAAAGCGGAATATGAAGTTTTGAAAAAAGCGATGAGGGCATAGGAAGATGGACGAAACCGTTTTGAGTGAACTTCCGGAAACTTCGGAATTAAATCAGAAAATTTTGGCGATGCTCGATCGCTTTCAAGAGGGACTTTTAAACTTGGAAGCTCGTCAAATTTTTGCAGCGTACTTGGCCCTTCTCGATGATGGAAATAGCTGCATTTCTTTGAATGTAAATACGTTGATTCAGAAGTGCGAAAAAATGTGGAAGCTTCCTTTTGCAGAAAATTTGAAATCTGCATTTGAAAAGGGTTGCCACCAGATCTTAAATGGGGAAGTTTCAAAACTGGTGACTTTTGTTCAAAACGAAAATGCCGAAGTCGTAACGCCATTCGTTTTTGAAGAAAGTTCCCAATCGCTTTTTGCGTCAAAATATTGGAGCGCAAAAAATGTTATTGTCAAAACGTTTGATGCAACGAGCGGAATTTTCACACAGCATGCTCCTCAGGGAACTTTGGAAGATGTCAAAAAATATGTGAAAAACCTTTTGCGTTCCGGCTCGCCGATACAATTAAAAGAAGCTCAAGCCCAAGCGATTTTACGGGGGCAAAATTCCAATTTGCTGATTACGGGAGGCCCGGGCACCGGTAAAACCACCGTGGTGCTGTTTCTACTGTGGAAACTTTTGGCGGAAAATATCGAGTTGCAGAATGCAAATCTTTATTTTGCAGCGCCTAGTGGTAAAGCAGCCAATCGTTTAAAAGAAAGCTTGGACCTTGCAGAAATTGCACCGGCACTTTTGCAAAAGGAATCTCGGGTAGCGGAAAAGCTGAAAAATGTTGAAGGTTTAACCATGCACCGCTTGCTCAAATTCAATGCGGGCAAAAACGCTTTTACTTTCAACGAAAATAATCCTTTCCCGGACAATTCGATTTTTGTCATCGACGAAGCGAGTATGATCGATATTTCGCTTTTTGCCGCTTTTTTAAAGGCTTTGCCAAAAGACCCGTCGAAGTTTAGGCTTTTCATTTTAGGCGATAAGGACCAGCTGCCTTCGGTGAATGCGGGCGCGGTCCTTGGCGAAGTGCTCGGCAAATACCCGCAGTATATGGTGGAACTTTTGGAATCGAACCGATTCCAGGATGATTCTAAAATGGGACGTTTTGCCCATGCGATTCAAAATCAATCTTTTGAAGCTTGCAAAAATTCTATCCAAGAATGCGGAGGTTTTAAAGATTGGGAATCCATCAAAGAAAATTGGCCGAGCAAACATTTGCAGGTGAATTTTGTAAAACTCAATGAAAATACTCCTAAAAAACAGTTGCAGGGAATGCTTTTGAATTGGGTCATGGCTTTTGCTGCAAAGCTTCCTGTTGTGGCTGCTTCTGTGGATCCTAGCGTGGATGCGCTTGAAGGTTCGGGCGAATGGAATGCCCGTAAAAAACTGTGGAAGTTTGCGGAACAGGCGCGAATCCTTTCGGCGGAACGCCGGGGGCTTTTAGGCGTGGAATCTTTGAATCGCATGGTATGCTCTGCGATCCGTTCTATCCCGGAACTTGAAATTCCTTTTTCGACATATTTTGCGGGACAAATTTTAATGTTCAACCGGAATCAGACCATGATGAAACTTTTCAATGGTGATTCGGGAGTGGTCGTTAAAAAGGATGGCATTGATTATTTAATGGTGAAGAACGGGGAAAACTTTCCGTGCTATCAGCTCTCTCTTTTTCCGAGCGATTGTTTGGAAAGTGCTTTTGCCATTACAATCCACAAATCACAAGGTTCCGGATACGAAAATATTTTGATGTTTTTGCCCAAAGAAAAAGGTCATGTGCTTTTGAATAGGCAGATTTTGTACACGGGCGTTACGCGGACCAAAGTGCAGCGCAAATATGCTGCAATCGGAACTTCTTTTGAAGAAACGGGAACGCTCACTCTTGTGGGGTCTGTAGATCTTTTGAAAGAAGCTCAAGAAACCGTGCTAGAGCGCGATACAGGGATTTTGATACAGTAGATACAGGTGAAATATTATTGCCGAATTAAAAAGAGCTTTTCCGTTCAGGAAAATTCATATTTAATTGCACACACACACCTATTCCACCGCAAGTGGAAAAAGTCCGGCCGAAAGACCGGACTTTTTTTGGATGTGCAATTTGCATTTTCTTTTGCAAAACTTTTTTGGCTGTAAGCTTTTTGAAATCCACATTTTACTAGCAAAGGATTTAGGCCGAATATAGTTTTAGACATAAACAAAAAAGGGTTGGTTATGAATTTGTTCAAAATTTTGACTCCGATTGCACTGGGCTTCGGTCTTGGTGCCAATGTTTTTGCCTCAGAAGATTACGCTTGGGGTAATGTTCGTTTTGATGGTGGTGGATTTGTGAGCGCCATTTTGCCAAGCCCCACGGCGGAAGGTGTGATTTATGCCCGTACTGATGTGGGCGGCATTTATCGCTATGAATCGACGACGAATCGTTGGATGCCATTGATGGATTGGCTTACTGAAAACGATAAAGGCCTTTATGGGACTGAAGCCTTTGCGCTTGATCCTACAGATCCGAAAAAGATCTATGTGCTCGGTGGAACGGGGTACTTTAGCGACGGTCGCACGGCGGTTTTCCGCAGTAGCGATTTTGGCGCAACGTTTGACACTTCCTATGTGGAATTTGGTGCGCACGGAAACGGCATGGGCCGTCAGACGGGTGAAAAACTCGCTGTAGATCCGAATATGCCAAACATTATCCTTTGCGGAAGCCGTTCCAAAGGCGTATACAAAAGTACGGACTACGGAAAAACGTGGTCAAGCTTGTATGAAGTTGCGCTTTCTTCTGCGACAGGAAGCAGCCTGAATGGCGTGAACGGGGTGAGCTTCGTCATGTTTGACCCGGCTCAAGGAAAGCTTTCCGACGGAAGTACCGCTACGATTTACATCGGCATTTCGGAAACGGCAAATAGTTTGCAGGTGAGCCACGATGGTGGCGCAACATGGGAAGTCGTTGACGGAGCTCCGGAAGGGCTGATGCCGCACCGCGCAAAAATTGTAGACGGCAATATGTACATCACTTTTGCCGATGGTCCGGGACCTTACAATATTTCTCGCGGAGGAGTGTTCAAATACAACATCTCTTCGGGAACGTGGACAGACATCACTCCGTATGATGACAATGAAAAAGA
>JAGDBD010000039.1 GCA_017959225.1 Fibrobacter sp.
CTAAGGAGACAAAACATCATGGCAAAGCGTTTACGTCAAATCGCTATTTACGGTAAGGGTGGCATCGGAAAATCCACCACCACCCAGAACCTGACCGCGGGACTCGTGGAACAGGGAAAGCACGTCCTCGTCGTGGGCTGCGACCCGAAAGCGGACTCCACCCGTCTCTTGCTCGGCGGTCTTCACCAGAAGACGGTGCTCGACACCATCCGCGACAACAAGACCGAAATCCAGCTCTCCGACCTGGAAAAGGTGGGCTTCAAGGGCGTGCGCTGCGTGGAATCCGGCGGCCCGGAACCGGGCGTGGGCTGCGCAGGCCGCGGCATCATCACGTCCATCAGCATGCTCGAACAGCTGGGCGCCTACACCGAAGACCTGGACTACGTCTTCTACGACGTCCTGGGTGACGTGGTGTGCGGCGGCTTCGCCATGCCGATCCGCGAAGGACAGGCAAAGGAAATCTACATCGTGGCTTCCGGCGAAATGATGGCCCTTTACGCGGCGAACAACATCTGCAAGGGCATCGCGAAGTACGCGGAACGCGGCGAAGTGCGTCTCGGCGGCATCATCTGCAACAGCCGCAACGTGGACAACGAACTCGACCTCCTCCGCGCATTCACCAAGGAACTGAACACGCAGCTCATCCAGTTCGTGCCCCGCAACAACATCGTGCAGCAGGCCGAAATCCGCAAGAAGACCGTGATCGAGTTCGAACCCAACTGCAACCAGGCCAACGTCTACCGCGAACTCGCAAAGAACATCGACGAGAACGAGATGTTCACCATCCCGACCCCGATGACCCAGGACCGCTTGGAACAGATCCTCATCGATTACGGCATGATGGAAAAAGACTACTCCATTTAAAAAATCTTCAATCCAAAATCTCCGTAACCTTCTCGCGAAAGTGGGAAGGTTTTTGTATTTTATTCTTATGATATCCGAATTTGACAAGCCTTTCAAACGAAGTCGTTTCGTTTACATCAAGGAGTATTCAAAGCTCATCGGTAAAGAATCCCTAGGAGACATTATTCCCCTTTGGGTTGCCGACATGGACTTTAAAACTCCCCAAGTGATTTTGGACGCTCTCCAAGATCTAGGCGCTCACGGCATTTTCGGATATTACGTTCCAAACCCAAGCGTTTTAGAAAGCATTGCCAAATGGATTTTAGAACGACAAAACTGGGAAATTTCAACAAAGTGGATCCGTTTAACGCCAACGGTCATGTACACGGTGGTCAGCGCCATCCGCGCTCTCACCAAAGAAGGAGACCCGGTGCTCGTTTTTCAACCGGTCTATTCCCACTTTGCAGACGTCATCCATGAAAATCACCGCAAAATGGTCGTTTCAGAATTGCGCTTGCAAAATGGCCGTTACGAAATGGACTTTGAAGATCTCGAAAAAAAGATCCGTGAAGAAAACGTCAAAACAATCCTTTTCTGTTCCCCCCACAATCCCGGTGGACGTGTTTGGACAAAAGATGAACTTTTAAAATTGGCTGCGATCGTTGAAAAGTTCGGCATTCGAGTTATCAGCGACGAAATCCATGCCGATTTTGTTTACAGCGGACATCGCCACATTCCGTTCTGCACCCTTTCGGAATACACGAAAGAAAATTCCATTATATGCTTTGCTCCCACAAAATCCTTTAATTTGGCAGCAATTCAAGGAGCGGGCTGTATCATTCCAAATCCGGCATTACGAACGGCTGTCAAAAATTGCGGATATCAAAACGGTGTTTACGGTCCAAGCATTGCAGGCGCCGTCGCCATGGAAGCCGCATACCGATCCGGCGGTCCATGGTTCAACGCACTTTTAAAGTATTTAGATCAAAATATCCAGCTTGTGGAAAAGGAACTTTCCGGTACGCCGCTTCACGTGATGCACCCCGAAGGAACTTATTTGCTTTGGATCGATTGTCGCGAACTTCCGATTCCTTCAGGAAAGTCCTTGCAAAGTTTTTTTATAGAAAAAGCCCACGTCTGGCTTAGCGAGGGCTCTGAATTCGGAAAAGGTGGAGAAGGTTTTGTTCGCATGAACATTGCGACCTCCCGAAGCACGCTTCAAGAGGCGCTGTTGCGGATCAAATCCGCAGTTCATTCTTCCAAGTGATGCTGTTCCGTGTACGCTTGCAGGTACTCTTGCACGCCTTGGATGTAAATTCTGCAAATCGTGCTGAGCATAAAATTTTTCTTCGTCACATACCCGATTTCCATGGTGCGGTCACTTTCCCCATTTGCTGCTTTGAAAGGCACAGCGACATAGTCCGAACCGTTGATTTCTTCGCTAATAATGCCACTGCATAGCGTATAACCGTTTAATCCCACCATAAAGTTTAGCATAGTTGCACGGTCATTTGCTTTGATCGTTCTGTGATATTCGTTTGTACTCAAAATCTCTTCTGCAAAGTAATAGCTTCCGCTTTCACCCTGTTCAAAAGAAAGGCACGGATATTCGGAAAGGTCTTCAAGAGTTACGAATTTACGTTTGGCAAGAGGATGACCGCTCCACAAATAGGCATACGCCTGGCAATCGATCAGCTTGTGAAATTCCAGATCGTGTTCTTTCAGCAAATAAGTAATGTACTTGCGATTAAATTCGCTCATGTACAGAATGCCGATTTCACTGCGCAATGCAGCAACATCGTCGATGACTTCCTTTGTCTTGGTTTCCCGAAGCGCAAATTCATAATCGTCAATGTTGAATTTTTTGACCATATCCACAAAGGCTTTCACGGCAAAAGAATAATGCTGCGTCGAAATGGCGAACTTTTTCTTTTGCTGTTCCGTTTTGCTGTAACGTTCGAGAACCGTTTCGTAATGATGGTAAAGCTGGCTCACATGGGCAATAAAATCTTCGCCTTCCACAGTAAGCGTAACACCGCGGCTCGAACGATTGAAAATGACGATGCCAATTTCGTCTTCCAAATCGTGAATGGCCGCAGTCAAAGACGGCTGAGAAATAAAAAGTTTTTCCGCCGCCTTGTTAAAGGAGCCTACTTTAGCAATCCCCATTGCGTAGCGAATTTGTTGTAGAGTCATCTATCTTGTCTCCTGTAATTCTGCGAACAAATTTTTAACTGGGTGAAAGGATTCCACCTTTCATGGTATAAAGGCGATCTCCGAATTCCGTTCCACGCGGATCATGAGTCGAAACGATAACCGCCGTTCCATTCCTAGAAAGTTCCGCTAAAATGCGAAACACCAGCTCCCCGTTTTCATCATCCAAATTGCTGGTGGGTTCATCGGCAATGACAACTTCCGGAGAAAGGACCAACGCTCTTGCAAGAGCCACTCGGCGCAATTCCCCGCCCGAAAGCTTTGACGGATATTCGTCTGCCAACTGACCGATATCCAGGGAATTCAAAATGCGCTGAGCCACCGCCTCTGCGTCTTCAAGGCCTGCAAGTGCTGCCGGAAGAATCACGTTTTCAAGCACGGTCAAATTCGGAAGAGAAGCATCGTTCTGCGGAACGTAACCGATGTTTAAATTTCGCACACGGGAAAGTTCCTCGTCGTTCAACGAATACAGATCCTTTCCGTTCAAAGAAACCGCACCTTCATCCGGAGCATTCAACCCTGCCAAAATGCTTAGAAGCGTACTTTTTCCGCTGCCCGACTTTCCAAAAATGACAGTCAATTCTCCCGGCAAAGCTTCCAAATTCACATCCTGAACGGCTGCGAAAGTTTCACCTCGACGAGAATAACGCTTCCAAAGATTTTTTGCATTCAAAATCATCGTTCACCCTCACGAAGCACCTGGTACGCATCCAAATTGCCCACTCGGAACGCCACTCGGGATGCTGCTAAAGGCCCCACAGCAAAAGGAACAATCAACGCCACCACATACACGCCCACAATCGTTAAAATCGGAGGGAGCAAAAAAGGAACTTCAAAAACGTCCACGATCCAAACCCGGAAAGGGAAAAATACCAGCGAACCGAACAGAGTGCCCACAAGCGCACCCACACTGCTGACAAGAGCCGCTTCTGCGATCACGATTCTCCGTAACTTTTTACGAGTACCGCCCACAACGCGAATCACAGCGAACTCTTTTTTGCGGGCGTTCGCCGAAACCGAGAACGAAACCGACAGAGCAACGATTGCAATCACTAGGAAGAATCCGGCCAAAATCCAAGAAACCCGTTGAAACAAGTGAACCGTTTTTTCAATCGTTCCGAACATATCCTTCCGTTCAAAAATCTGAACACCGTCGAATTCAAAATGGATGTCTTGCGACAGCTGGTTCACATCAGCACCTTTTTTTAGCTTCAAAAGAATGGCGGAAACTTCCGATTCGTCCGATACAAAATGATAGCCCTTCTTTTCTGCCGCAGCACGAATCTGCGCCACCGTTTCGGTTGTCGCAAAAACAGCCTGATCCAATTTATTTCCCACCGGTTCTAACTGAGCGGCCACCGGAAATTCCTGGTCAAAAAAACGAATCGAATTTTTGGATCCGATTTGCAGATCGCTTCCCACCACAAGGCTTCCCGCAGGAACTCCTTTCGTAAGCACTTGGCGAATCCACGGCAAAATCACAAAGTCCGATTTGGGATCGAAGCCTATGACGCTCACTTTTTTTTCACAGCACGAAGTTCCAAGGGTCGTAAAGTAATGCTGCGGCGTCGCCTGATCGACTCCCGAATGGGATTGCACAAATTTCAAAAGGTCTTGGGGCAAAAAGTTTTGCTTCGTATCGCCCTGCAAAAAAAGTCCGTTCTTTTCAATATCGCTTCCCGAAGGGATCAAAATCACGTCCGCCCCTAAACGGGAACCGACCACAGAAAGACCTTGGTCAAGGCTCAGCGAAAAAAGTCCACCCGCAAGGATCACCGTCGAAAAGACAGCGATTAAAACCAAAAGTCCAATGCTTCTGAAAGGACTCCGCCAGGAATTTAAAAAAGCGATTTTAGTCGTGTTTAGATTCATTCCGAGCCCCCCGCAACAGCACAATCGCCACCACCAAAGAAATCAGCGCAAAAATCACACCGGTCAAAAGCAAAACCGGAGCTGCAATAGCATGGCAACGCATATGGACATGCCCACAAGTTCCCAAAATCACTGTCGGGAACAGGGAAACCAGCACGCTTGCCACAAAAACTTCAAGCGCAATAAAGCCCCGAACGATTTTTTGAGGAAAAACAAAAGAAGCGATTCCCAAACCCAAAATCACGATGCCCGTGATTTTATCCGCAAACTGGCTTAAGTGACATGTCATTTCCATGTCTTCCAGTTTTGGGCAAAAGGGAAGCAGAGAAGAAAGGGCAATAACGATGATGCCCAAAACAACGAATAAAATACCGGACCACTGAAACTTCATAAAGCCTCCCGCTTTAAATGTGCGCCTAATTTAAAAGCGGGAGAATTTAACGTCCAATACTACGTTTTAATGGCTCGGTATAAACTTTTTTTATAGCGCTTAGAACTCGACGGATTCCGCCTTTTTAACAGCGGATTCCAAATCTAATCCCACGTAATCCTGTGCGCTGAACCAGCGTCCGCTCTTTTTATCTTCGAGCAAAACGCCAACAAGAGCGCCCGGGATAACCGATTCCACAGCATTCGGAGCTTTCGGGCCACCGAGATCCGTGCGGAGCCAACCCGGATCCATCACGTTCATCATCACATCCGAGCCGTTCAATTTGCAAGCGAAATCCTTTACGAATTTTGTCAAAGCTGCCTTTGCACAGGCATATGCGGCAAGTTCTGGTTCATTTGCAATGCCGCTCGTCGTAAGCTGCATACGTCCAAAGCCATTTTGGATCATTTTCGGCAAAAAGTGGTACGCAATCTGGATCGGAGCGTAAAAATTCACCGCCATCGCCTGGTGAAAATCTTCCAAAGTATTCTTGGTGTAATCCACAAAGTAATGGCTCATGAGGCCCGCATTATTAAAAACCAAATCCACTTTCAAACTGGTGGAATCGATTTCCGTAAGCATGGAGGCCACGGATTTCGAATCTTCCAGGTCGCATTCCACAGAAAGCGCCTGCACTCCCATTTCGCGCACAATAGTCGCCGTTTCTTCGGAATGTTTACGGGAACGGCTCTGCAAAATCAAATTCGTTCCCAAAGAAGCCATTTTCTTTGCAATTTCACGTCCGACGCCACGGGATGCACCCGTAATCAAGCACCAGCGATTCTGAACATTCAACATAAAATCTCCTCTGATTTTTCTCTATAAATAGATTTTTGAAACAAAAAAGTGCAATTCTATTTTCAAATGTATCGTTTACAGGAATATCCAAGCCGATTTTTCACGATTTCCCGCCCCAAAGCCTCCTTTTCGGAGTATTTTTTTAGATATGGGAGCAATTTTACGTCATTTAATCTTTTTTTCGACAGCAATCGCTATACTCGTCGGCTGTAGCGATACCACATCCAGTGTCGATACGCAAACTAGCGCCGCATCCGCAAGCCAAATCACCCAAAGCGGATACGATCTAGGTAGCTGTACCGCCGATAAAATCGGCCTTGAAATTCTCGTTTACGAAGAAATGGCCTATTATATCTGTACAAAGGGCGGCATGTGGACCCGCATCACTGTAAAAGATTACATGGCAAGCAATGAAAACTCCAGCGCATCCTCTCCCTCATCCTCATCTGTCATTGCGAGCGAAGCGAAGCAATCGTCGTCGTCTTCGACAACTCGTGGTGACAGTGAAGCGAAGCAATCGTCGTCTTCGAGTTCTCGGGGTGACGGTGAAACTTCCTCGTCTTCCGCAGAAAGCAATGTAGAGTCCTCTTCCTCGTCATCTGTCATTGCGAGCGAAGCGTGGCAATCATCGTCGTCTTCGACTCCTCGCAATGACAGTGGAGCGTCTTCGTCTAGCCAAACAGAACCTATTTTTAGCAGTTCTTCAGAAGCGGTTTCCAGTTCTAGCTCCACATTCGAAGAAGTGGTGAAAATTTCTAGCGCATCTTACGCGGAATTTTTCTTTTCTTCGTCATCTGCATTTCACAAATGCAATGTCAACATATCCCTTGGAAAATACAACACGCTTCTAGCTCTAGTTCCAAACGATTATGCTGCGCAAGATTCCGCAGAGCACCGTTTAGCAAATACCGGAGCGTACTTGCGAATTCTCCCTGGAGCATCTTACACCCTAAGCTTCGATAAAGTCAAAGAGCAAACCGCCCCCGTTCTGCTGATTTCTTCCGTCAATCAAAAGTATTCCATTGGAGCAGTGGATTCTGTAGGCCGCTGGTTTTACAGTTTCACCCTTCCTTCTACAAGCAAGAACACTCTGACTTCCTATTACACCGCTCTTTACAACGCAAACGACTGCTCCACATTTAACGGAAAAACATCCAACGTACATCTATCAGGCTTTGGAAACTATTCTACCCACTTCAACATCAATTTGATTATCATGGGAAAATACATGGGGACATCCGATGAAATCAGCGCCGAAGCCTTTGCAAAAGCTTTGCACGAACGGTTCAACCTCGCATTCGCCGAAAGCGATATCCATGTAGACAAAGTCAATCTGCTGTATGCATCCGACCATCCCAAATATGGATCTTCTTACAGTGACGACGAGCCCTACGTTCTCACGGCAAGCCTTTACAATTCCGACTACTCAGAAATCAGCCAGTGGTCCGGCCATGAAAAAGCTTTGGATATCATTCTCGGTTATTACATCAGCAAAGCGAACATTCTAGGCTTTGCTCCCCGATTCGGCGCAGCGTTAAACGGCAATGGAAGCGGTTATTCCTACGTCATCGTCGGAACTCATTATAAAAATGACCTTACAAGTTCCACGGTTTACAGTCAAACTTCTGATGCTATTTTAGAAACGATCGTCCACGAATCCGGACATTATTTCGGATTGCGTCACACGTCTTCATCCATCAGCGACATGTCTAACGACTTCGACCGATCTAATGTGGAAGACGGTTTAAAGGACACGCCTTATTGCGCAGCCATCAACACGAGTTACGATTACGTCAACTGCAAGGATCGGTACAATCTGGTGTTCCCTTACGCAACAGACGGATACGCAGACGATTCCTACACTGCCGACCAGCTAGAACTCATCCGCAAAAATTTAATGCTGATGGAGCATTAAACCGGTTAGAACTTTTCTACCAAAGCATCAAAGCATTGGCCGCGGACTTTGTAATTCTTAAAAAGTCCAAAGCTTGCACAGGCCGGGGAAAGGAGCACCGCGCTTCCTTCTCCGAGAGAACATGCATCGGCAAAGGCTTCGTCGAGGCCTGGGAAAATCTGTTTTGGCACAGAAACTCCAGCCCGTTTTAACGAATCGAGCATCCGTTCCGCCGTCGCACCGATCAAAGAAATCTTCTTTAAATTCGGAAGAGTCGAAAGAAGTGTCGAAAGTTCCGTAAAGTCCGCATTCTTTTCCGATCCGCCAAGAATCAAAGCGAAAGGACGCTTCATGCTCTTGACTGCCGCCATTGTGGCGTCCGGACGTGTGGCATAAGAATCGTTGTAAAATTCAATGCCCCGCTTTTCACCTTTGAATTCCATGCGGAACTGCAACGCTTCGTAAGTTTTGAGGGACTGCAAAGCCGTTGCCACGTCAGCGCCTAAGGCTTTCACAGCCAGCAGAGCCGCCGCCATGTTTTCTAGCTGGTAAGCGCCTCGGATTTTGCAATCCGAAAGTTTGATCGTATAGCCGTCAATCGACAAGGATTCCGGTGTAAAAATTGCATCGGCATTCTGAGAGCCGTAAGAAAGTTTTTGCGCACCGCTTTCACGGGCAATCGCCGCCGAAGGTGCCGCATCCTGAATGTACACGCAATAATCGGAACGTTTCTGCCAGCGTACCAAATTGGCCTTCGCATCGCGATATTCTTCCACGGACTTGTGCCAGTCCAAGTGTTCCGTCGAAACGCGCAACACTACGCCCACATGGGGAGACATGGGAAGGGTCATCAGCTGGAACGAAGAAAGTTCCAAAATAGAAATGCGGTCCGGAGAATCATCCTTTAAAAGGTCCAGGGCAGGCACGCCAAAGTTTCCGCCGATAACGCAAGGAATTTTGCAAGCGTTCAGCGCATGACGGATCATGCTCACCGTACTGCCCTTGCCAAGAGTTCCCGTAACGCCTACCACCGATTTCGAATTGTTTTCAGAAAGGAAAATTTCGATTTGGCTCGTAATGACGCCACCGTTCATCTGAAAATGGAAAAGTTCCTGTTGCATCGGATAAACGCCTGCAGAACGCACAACGGTCACGCAGTCCTTCAACCCTTCCATGTACTTTTCACCGTTAAAGGTCTTCACTTGTACATCAGCAGGGAGTGCAGGAAGTTCCACCGGATTCTTGTCCATGATCACGACATTTTTGATACCGTTACGTACCAAGTAATCCAAAGTACTTTTGCCTTCGACGCCAAAGCCGAGGATTCCAACGGGACTTGCCAAATTCTGTTTCATACCTTCCTCATCCATTTTTTGCCGGCTTTACAATGGCCGTTGCGAACGGAGCCGATTGAAATGCTCCGCGCAAAAGTTCAACAACTTTTTCTTCCGAAAACGCTTTCACCTGCATTTCGGTTTCCGCCATGGAAAAAACGCATCCGATATGGAGCGCCTGATCTGCCATGCGCATCAAACGTTTTTCGGAGCTGTCCGCTCCAATACGAAGCCCTCCGATTACATTCATTTTGGTGCGTTCAAGTTCTCCCTTTTCAAAGCCGTTCAAAAGGAAGTTTTCAAATTCCTTCTGCGCAATGGAAAGTGCCAAATCCATTTTGTGCGGTGCAGTCGCAAGGGAGACGCCCCAGCCAAGCGTATCTTTATAAACGTCCGTCATGGAATATACCGAATAGGCGAGGCCTCGTTCTTCACGAACCTTTTGAAACAAACGAGATCCCATGTCGGCTCCAAAGGCCACGTTAAAAAGGCCCAGCGCCCGTAAAAAATCCATGTCGCCATTGGCAAAGTCAAAGCTCGTTCCCCAAAAAAGATTGGACTGGCTCAATTCCTTTTTGGATTTGCTCTTGTGAGCCACATTGGCCTTGTACGGATTTGCAAAAGGCTTCTTGGCCGATTTTTTCAATTCAAAACTTTGACGGACCAAGTCCACAATGCGTTCATGTTCCACTTTGCCGACAGCACACACCGTTAACGGTAAGTCTTCTAGAACTTGGCGTTCATATTCCACAAGGCCGTCCCGGGTCAAGCCTTTCACCGTTTTGACCGTTCCCGCAATGGGAAATTCCAGTCCGCAGCCGTGATAATGGATAGCGTTAAAAAGATCGCCAACACATTCTTCCGCGATGTCGTCATAGCTGTGGACTTCTTCAATAATCACCTTGCGTTCTTTTTCGATTTCCTTCGGGTCAAAGCGGGGATGCATCAACATGTCGGAAATCACATCCAAAGCCAGCGGCAAATCTTCCCGAACGACTTGAGCGTAAAAGCCCGTTTCCTGCCTTGTGGTGTAAGCTTCGAGATTTCCGCCGCGATCTTCTATCGTGTGGGCGATTTCGTAAGCGGAACGTTTTTCCGTTCCTTTAAAAACCAAATGTTCGTAAAAATGGGCGAGTCCGTTATTTTCTGCCGTTTCATGGCGAGAACCGCGAGGAATCCAAACACCCACATTTGCGGAATAGGCACTTGGCATGTAATCCGTGAGAACCGTTATCCCGTTATCGAGTTCCGTTCTCATAATCTTTTGACGAAGCATACGCCAAATGTAGAAAAGTCGTGCATTCAAGGCACGACTCCTCTAAAAGTTCTCTCCGTTTTTCTATAGTGAAAGGTACAATAAACAGCTAGAAATCACAAATACCGCAGAGCATGCAATACCGCAGACTTCCCACTTGAGAGACGCATTTTCTTTGAAAATACCCCAACCCACATAGGGGACAAAAGAAAGCAGAATCGGCAAAATATAACGGAAATCATTGCTGCAAGAATAGGGATACTTCAAACGAAGCACAGCCAAAGCCAAAAGGAAAAGCCCCCCGTTCACCCAGAGCAGCAAAACCCGCCCATCGAACTTTTTCTTCCAAAATCCCACCGCACCAAAAATCAAAAGGCCAAAGAAGGAATAGTTGAGAATCGATGCGACCCAATTTCCAAAAGTATCCGTCCGAATTTTGAACTCTCCGAACAGCGCCGATTTAAAAAGGTAATTCCAAAAATACTGACGTCCACCTTCATCGTTCCAAGCGTCCGTATAAACCGTCGAAAGGAATCCCGGCACATCAAAATAAAGGAAGTTCACCGCATCAGAATCCACAAGCAAACGGCTATTCAAACCGCCTGCGTTTCCCACCAAAGCGTTCCCCATCCAAAGCTTCACAAGGATCGAAATTCCAAGTCCAAGCATCAGCAAAAGACCTATCCATTCTTCGGTTTTTGGAAGCATCCGGTTTCGCGGAAAATATCCGAGTACAAAGCCGGCAAGCCAAGTGCAAATGGTCACAAATCCGGTAGATTTTGTCCAATACGCCGCCCAGCATGCGATCGCACCGATTACAAGTGCAGCCGGTTTCCGCTTTACCATATACGAAAGCGAAGCGCAAAGGCAAATCACATGGGCCAAAAAGAAGAGCTGGTCATTTCCGATTCGCGGGGAAATCAAAAAAAGCGAAGGGAAAAACGCCCAAAGCACCGAAGCGATTCCAAGTGCAGGCCCATTCATCAGCAAACGCAAAACGCCAATTCCCGTAGCCACAAGCACAAACGACAAAATAAAAGTCGCCCATTGCACCGCACGGGCAGGCGGAAATCCGACCCCATTAGCTATGGCCCACACAGGCGCCATCATGGTGTAATAAACCGGAGGATGGTAACAGCTCCAACAATCGTCATTTGCCGGAATCCGGTGGTGATCCGCAATATACTCAATGTACCCCACATGGCCATCCACATCATGCGTACGGGTCGTATAAGTAGTCGCTTCCGTATAAATCACGTGGCAAAGCGTAGCGATCACAATCAAAAGAGCAAATGGAATCGGTACGCGGTACCGCCGAAGCATCAAAAAGGCAAGCGTCAAAAAAACAACCGTAAATAATCCCTGGAAAAGCTTCCACAGAAAACCGTTCTGGTAAATTTCAACCGAAAGCCCGCCCGGTCCGCCATTGTCCTTCAGCGCAAAATTCATATGCAGAGTTCCATCTTCTGCAGCCGGAAAAATCCCAGAATTCAAATACATTCCACGGGTGTAATTGCAACGTTCCGGAACAGCATCTAACGACACTTTTTCGTCGTTAACCGAAAGCTTTTCCAAGCAATCATCGGGAATCACGTGAAAGGAATATTCCGAAAAATTCAGATTCGAAACATCCATTTTCACATAAAAAAGACGATGGTCCGGAATTTCTTCCGAAATCGGGAGCGTCGCTTCTTCTTCAACGCCGTCCACGATCAAACGCACATTCGAAATTTTCGGTTCACACCAAATGGTAAAAATGGCACATGCCAAAAGAACGACGGAAAGGTATAGTTCCGGTGCTTTCAAAAGCTTTTTCATTTCTTTCCTTCGTGATATTCCTTTTCAGCGTTCACGTTCCAAATGGCAGATTTATCCGTCGAATTTTCACGAATACATTTGACGGCTTCCATCGCAGTCAACATGCTGTGGTCCATATTGTTGTACTTGTGCATGCCGTTACGGCCCATCAAGAAAAGATTTTCAATTCCGTTGACGTAATTTTGGATTTTATCAAATTCCTTATACGTTCCAAAATACGCCGGATAAGTCTTCGGCACGCGGAAAAGCACAGCATCCTTCACCGCAGACTTCTTTGCCACATGGATTTTTTCAAGTTCCGCTACAGCAAAGTCGATAAAGTCCTTGTCCGCCATATTCCACATGGAATCGCCTTCATTGACAAAGTATTCAAGACCGATCCAAACCTTGGAAGGATCTGCAACCAGGTACGGACTCCAGTTGTTGAACACTTGAATGCGTCCTAACTTCACGTCGGATTCCTGAACATAAATCCAGTTGTCCGCCACAAACTTCAGTTTGCTTTCGGGAGTTCCAGGCTTTGCCGGATTCAAAATGTCGATAGAATCGAGCAAGAGTCCGACAGTCATAAAGTCGCGGTAAACAAGGCCGTTCGCAATGCGCTTGACTTCCTCCGGCGCATGGGGCAGGTCGTTCACCAGATCTTTCACCGGCATGGTGCTCATGAAGTAATCCGCATCGAGCGTTTTTTCTTCGCCATTTTCCGTGTAACGGACTGCAGTGACGTTCTTTTCCGAAGCTTCGAATGCGGTTACTTTCGCATTCAAATGCAGTTCTCCGCCGCGCTTTTGAATTTCATCGGCGACGGTTTCCCACAGTTCTCCCGGTCCGAGTTTCGGGTAAAGGAATTCTCCGATCAAACTGGTTTCCGTTCCCTTCTGGCGAATATTTTCCTTTTTCTGCGGAAGCAATGCTTTGAACGCATGCAAAAGGGTTTTGCTAATGGAAAGCCCTTTAATGCGCTGCGCACCCCAATCGGCGCTGATCTTATTGCACGGAATTCCCCAAACCTTTTCCGTATAATCCCGGAAGAAAGTCTTGTACAATTCCACGCCAAAACGGTTGATCATAAAATCTTCTAGGGAAACTTCTTTCCGCTTCGGAAGTATACAGACCTTGAGATAGCTCATGCCGATTTTGAACATGCGCCAAAGGCCCAAATTTTTAATCGTCGAAGCGTTCAGGCTTACCGGGTAATCAAACAGCTTGCGCGTATAAAGAATGCGTGAAAGGCGGGAACGGACAAGCATCACACGATCTTCCTTTTCGGGATCCGGGCCGCCGGCAGTCAAATTCACCTTACGGCCGATTTCCAAATCGTCCCGACTGGGAGAACCCTGCAAACGCAAAATATTTGTCCACCAATCCATCACGGTATCGCTTTTACTGAAGAAGCGGTGACCGCCAATATCCATACGGTTTCCTTTGTATACCGCCGTGCGAGAAATGCCGCCTACAAAATCATTTTCTTCCAAAATGACGGGTTTTACATCCGTGGTGCGCAAAAGTTCTAACGCAGCAGTCAATCCAGAAGGACCTGCACCAATAATCACAGCCGTCTTCATACCGGTTCCTTTTTCACCCTAAAAAGCAAAAGTTTTCGACCGCCAAAATTCCACATCAAAACGAGAATCGCCGCGATCATTTTTGAAACCATCGGCCACCATTCCATGACGCCGACCATCAGCCACATCAAAAGCTGATTCAATCCTACCCCTAAAATTCCGATCAGAGAAAAGAGAAAAAATTCAAAAGCTTTCTTTTTTTCAAAATTCCGTTCACAAGCGGTAAACACCCAACCGATGCTGATGAGGTAATTTACCACCAAACCGCCCACAAGGCCAAAAAGATTTGCCAGCAGGTAATGGAGATCGCAAACGTACAAAAATAAAGCGAACAACCCAAAATCCAGGGCGAAAGCGACTCCCCCTGTAATACAGTAACGCCACAATTGCCCCAAAAGCGCTTCCCGCTTCGGCAAATGCTCGTGAAAAAATGCAACAATAGGATTCCGGTAATTCACGTTGTAAAAATAACAACAAAAAAAAAGGACCGAGATATTTCGATCCTTGAAAGGCAATTTTACAAAACCAAATGCTATTCCACACGAATTTTATGCAATTCCGATTTTCCTTCGGAACGAATCTGCACAAAATAGACTCCGCTCGGAACTTTCGCAAGGGAAAGTGTCGAAGAGCCCGCAGAAACAGTCGAATTCAAAAGAGCATGCCCCGTCAAATCATAAAGCTTCACTTCTCCCGTTTTGGAAACGTTCAAATTCAAGGTTTTTCCTTGCACTGCTACGGCATTAGAAAGCGCTTTAGAAACCTTTGAAATCGAAACCTTTCCCGAAGTGAAGTCCGGCATGTTTCCCGATACCAAAAGGCCGTTCAAAATTTCCATGGACTTTTGGAAGTATTTTTGGTTCGCTTCGCTGCCCGTTGTCGCTACCGCTTCGTTCCAATAAGCGTCCAAATTCGTCTGGAATTCTTTCCCGGCAGAAAGGGACGTCATAAGGGTCGCTACAAAGGTATTATTGTGATCGGCGCCCATGGAACCGCTCACCGAAATTGACCCGCCTACAGATGTAGCAGGCTGGGTATTCACCCAAGTTCCAAGTTTCTGTAAAAGAGCCTGCGCCCGCGTATCGCCGAACCAGTACCAAGCCTGTCCCAAGCGCCAAGGCGTACGCGCTGCATCATAGCCATATCTACTTTCAAGATCCACACCATTCGTATCTGTCCAGTTGTCAAAAAGCCCTGTGGAATGCGAAGCGGAATTCGCTTCCAAAAGGGCATAATTCGCATTCATCGCTGTGGTATTCCAAAAATCTGCACCATCCGTGTCTACCGCAGCAAAGAGCCTGTAATAGGCCGGTGAAATGTAACTCGGGTTCTTCTTGTCGTTCCAATTGTCGCCCGGTTTATGCAAACCGTTGGATTCGAATTCATAAGTGCGCACGTTTTGCAAAAGCGTTTTCGCTTCCGTCAAATAGGAGGCGTCATCGAACTGGTAAGCGGCCATGATCAGAGCAGCGGCCACATCGACTTCCGCATCGGTCGCCGCATATTCGCCCCAAACTTCGGTGGGATTCGCATTGCCGATTTTCCAGTTCATTAAACCGTATTTGTCTTCTGCCGCCTTGTAAAGCGCCCAAAGTTTGTCGAATGCGGACTGGTAACTGGTCGTCGCATTGCTGAAGTAGACCATCATCAGCATACCGTAGCCGATGCCTTCCGAAAAGCACTGGTTATCCCCCGGATCGGCACGGATGCAGGCGTAATTCCCATTTTCACGGTAAAAAGTCGTGTAGTAATAGTCAAAAGCGGTCTGCAACTGGGTCGAAGCCAAAGCTTTATCCGTCAAAGTCGCAGCACTTGCATTCCCATAATCCGAATTTTGCGGAAAGGGAAACTTGACTGTCGCCTGGGCAATGCCAAACGCCATTAAACCAGCAGCACCGAGTTTTAAGAAGTTCATAGGTCCTCTTTTCGAAAGTCTTTGTTCTGTAAAATAAATTTTAAGCCCCAAAATCGCTTTTTTGAAAGCAATTTGTCCAAAACAATCTGCGCTACATCACATTTCATCGGAACTTTATACCCCAGCCCTAAAAAACTCTTATATTTAAATGGGGATTCAAAATATTTTCAATCGAATGATTAAAAAGTGGATTCAAAAGCGCATTTCGAACAACCCTTCGTTCGAAATGGTCATGTTCTGGGGAATTCTCGGTAGTTGCTGGCTGACTACCTTGGTTTCGGCTATCTATTCCTTATTTGAACATATTTCCACCACCGCGGTTGTCGGGTGTTTTTTGGCAAGTCTATTCTTTTTCGTTTTAGGCGCCATTGCTTTTATTACCAAAAAATACAGGGCGAGCTATTTTGTCATGTGCTTCGGGCTTTGCACCTTTATCGTTAGCCCCCTATTCTTTTACTTCGGCGGTTTCCATTGCGGCATGCTGCTTTACTGCTTGGCGAGCATTCTCATCTGCGCCCTGTACAGTCAATTCCGAGGCCGTGTCGTTCTGGTTTCGTACGCTGTCATCCTGTACCTTACCCTGTTCGCCTATGCATGGAAACACCCGGAACTTTCCACCCAAGTTCCACCCGATTATACCATTCGTGACATCATGACGTCGTTCGTGATTCTCAGCGGTCTCATGTTCAGCATCGTTTCTTACCTGTTAAAAGCCTATTACCAGGAAAGACGCACTAAAGACGAACTCATTCAAAAACTCGACTTCTTTTCGACTCACGATCCTTTGACGAGCTTGCACAACAGGCGCTACTTTATCGATTACCTCAAAGAAAAAATTCTTTCCAATCCCCGTGAATTTTTCATTTTGATGTACGACGTGGACCATTTCAAAAAGCTGAACGATAAATACGGGCATCTGTTCGGAGACAAAGTTCTTGCCCGTATCGGTGAAATCGCAAATGCTTTTTGCCTTGTACCCGGAGAAATCGCCGTCCGTTACGGCGGTGAAGAATTTATTCAAGTCATCGTGGCCACAGATCTAGAACGGGCCTTTGCCAAAGCGGAAGCCTTCCGCAATTCCGTTTCATCCATTTCTCTCGATGAAGAGCCTTCGGCAAAAGTGCATATCAGCGGCGGGCTCATCGACTGCTCCAAGCCAGAGTATACTTCCCACGATAAAATGCTAAGTTCTGTAGACGCACTGCTTTATGCAGCCAAAACCAGCGGACGAAACAAAATTCTTCACCAGGAATAAATATGGTCGTTACCTTACTCGGTTCTACAGGTCTTGTCGGCAAGGAAGTTCTCCGCTTTTTAGAAGCTTCCCCTTCCGTCGAAAAAATCATTTTGCCCGTGCGCAAAATTCCAAGCGGTCCTGTGGGAGAAAAAAGCTACCCCGTCGAAATCGACTTTGAAAATTTAAAACTGCACAAGAACAGCTTTCTTGCCGATGCCGTTATCTGCTGTCTCGGTACGACTCTCAAAAAGGCCGGTTCCAAAAAAGCCCGCGAACATGTGGACTTGCAAATTCCTCTCGAATGCGCAGCCATTGCCAAGGCTCAAAAGGTGAAGCATTTTCTGGTCATCAGCGCCCAAGGCGCTAATGCACATTCCCCATTCCATTATAACCGTACCAAGGGCCTTTTGGAAGAGGGATTAAAAATGCTCGAATTTCCTTCCCTCACCATCATCCGTCCATCCCTATTGCTTGGAAAGCGTGCAGAAAGCCGTACCGCCGAAGATCTTTTTCAAAAGATCACATCCAAGCATTTGCACTTGATTCCCGAATTCTGGAGACCCGTCCACGCAAAAGCGGTGGCAGCGCTTCTCGTCGCGTCTCTCAGCTGTCCTCCAAACGGTCCGCATATTATCTTTAACCGGACCATCGCCAAAAGCGATACCTTTTGATTCTTTAGAACGTTTTCACAATATTGCACCAGAAGCGGGTCTTGTCACGTCCGCCGTTGGGAACGAGCATTCGATGCTTTCCTAACGCATGTAGAATCGTTCCTTTTAGCGTAATGCCATATTCCGGGAACACCTGTGAAAAAGAGGCGTCCCAGTACCAGCTTCCCTTCACCACATACGGATCTTCTGTGCGTAAATTCCACTGCGCATCGGAACGGTACGCCCAAGCGTGCTGAATTTTAAAATGGTTCCAGAGATTCCAGTCCGCACCAATGGAAATCCATTCTTCAACGGGATTCACTTCAAAACGTTCCTCTTCACCGTCGATACGTTCAAAGCCCGCTCGGGCATTCAGCAAGAACATTTTTTTGTAGTAGAAAGCCACATTCGCTTCACCGGAAAATCCTTTGATCCAAGAATCAATCCGTTCCACGTCGCCAGTGCGATAGGTGACATTTTGCTTTCCAGATGATATGTTCGCTTCGTCTGTAGAATAGGATTCTACGTTAAAAGTTTCTGCGCCTTTTTCAAACCATCCGGCGATGTTCATGCCGAGTCCAAAATATCCTGCCCGACCTTGAACATCCAAATAGGCGCGGTGCAGCTGCATCACACCGTCCGCACGCAAGTGAATCGTGTCCGAATCCAAGTATTCGTAATCTTCACCTAAAGGGTTAAGGGTTGATGCTACATGATTTTTAAACCCGACGTTGGTTTTTGCACCGACCACTTCCGGGAATTCCAAATTCACACTGTCCTTGCTCGAAAATTCTCGACCGCTCGTTCCGATAAATCCGGCAAAGCTCAAGCGATCCGTAGGCCGCAAGGAATATTCCAAATAAGGGAAGACCACATAATCGTCTTTGATGCCTACAGGCATCGATCCGCTGTCGTCCACTGCGCGGAACGCCACTCCAAGGCCTAGATTCCAAAGCTTTTTCTTTTTGGCAATGGAATCTTCGCCAAGTTTAATCGATCCGCTGATTTCTTTCCGGTTGCCCACGTGTTCACCGGCAAGGACCGTATATTCTGCATTTTCAAAAGCGACGTTCCCGTGCAAATACTTAGTGTCAAAACGGGCTTCGGCTCGGGGCTTGTATTCAACCGGCAACCATCTACCGCTTTCAGCAAAAATCCATAAATATTCATGCCCCGCAAGCAAGGAGGATTCAAAGGAACCGGAGGAATAACCGAAGCCCGCATAGGCCGTGCTCTGGTACGGCAGATTTTCTCCAAAAATGGAGTAATCCATACGATTCACCATTTTGCTTCGAATTTTCCAGTTCGACACAGAATAATGGTCCACTTGGAAATACCGTGCGGTCGTCCAAATTCCGCTATAGGATTTGGAGCGGTATCCCGCTTCAAGCATCGGCGTTCCATTTTCATTTCCCGAAGACCAGCCGCCGTGACGCGGATCCTGATACATCAAATCGCCGATTTCGTTTCCCACCGACATCCACACGGAGGGTTCCAAAGGCGTCCACGAAGGCGTTCCGGAGACACGGTTGAACAAAATGCGGTCTCGCACTTTAGACGGGCTCCATTCTTCGCTTTCGGAATGGATACCGCCCATTTGGGAAGAGCGGTCATAAACATATGTAGGCGATGCCGTTAAGAAAGTTCCATCATAACGGGTGTCCAACATGCCTTCCGTTTCGGGCAAAATATCTGCCGTAGCAAAAGCTGCGCAAAGAGCGCCCGCCATCATCCAAAGATTCATCTGCTTGATCATGCGGCACTCCTACCAAAGATTTCTCTGTAAATAAAATCCGAACCACGCCGTTTCGGAAGTCTCCGGAGCTGTCCAAAGCCTTTCAAAATAGACGCGGGCGCCAACCCGCCATTTGTCCCAATTCAATATGGGCAAATTCAAACGCGCATAAAAACCGAATTCCGATTCATTATCGGTTAACGAAGATCCATTCGTATTTCCGCTTTCGTCATCGGCACGCATCCATACGCAGCTGAACCCCGCGCCAAGCGCAATGGGCTTTACAAACGGCAAAGGATAATCCACACCGATTCGCCCATTCACCTGATGGATTCCGTGATAAGCCACATTTCCCGTTGTGGTCAAATAGGCATACCCCATTTGAACGACACCAATCAAATCGCGAAAGAACGTGTAATCAAATTCCCAAAGGCCGTAATAAGTGTCTTCTAGATTGAGCCCTGCATCGTCAAGCAGATACAAAGCTCCGCCCTCCAATGCCAACGACGCATGGTCGAATTCTACGGAAGTGGAATCCGTTTTTGCCCAAAGAGATGCTCCAAAAAGCATGACGGCCAACAGGAATTTTTTCATGATTTTCTCCGGAGGGATGCGGCGTAAAAGTGATCCAGTCCAAAGGCGTTTTGGCCAATGTGAATCGATTCCTTCTTTTCAAAGTCCGAATGTTTATCTAAGAACTTCTGCACGACCTTGTCCGTTTCGGCACGGTCCGGGCTGCATGTGGCGTATACGATTACGCCTTCTTTCTTTACCGCGGCACTGGCTGCTTCCAAAATTTCATACTGGATCGCAGGAAGCGTTTTCAAATCGTTTTGCGTTAAACGGTATTTGACTTCCGGTCGGCGGGAAAGGACTCCCAAGTTGCTACACGGGACATCCAAAAGCACACGGTCGAACTTTTCTTCGAATCCGGATTTTGTCGCATCGATTGTCTGCACTTCCACATTGGAAAGTTTTAAACGGCGAGTCAAATCTAACATCGGGCGTAAACGTTCTTCCGAAGCGTCCGAAGCGAGAATCTTTGCCGTCGGATTATCTTCGGCAAGGAGCGCCGATTTTCCGCCCGGGGCAGCACATGCGTCCCAAACAGTCATGTTTTCTTCCACGTTCAATAAGCGGGCCACTTCGTACGCAGCCGGATTTTGAACCGAAAAAAGTCCCTTCGCAAAGGAATCGCTTTTTAAAAGTTCACCCAGATGTGGTTCATTTGAACCTTCGATCACTTCCAAATAGCGATCCTTGTAAATGCGCCCTGAAAGCATCAGCTTTTCTTTCAATTCGGAAGCGGATATCCGTTGCGGGTTAACGCGAATCCATTGGCTCGGGCGTTCCACCGTTTCCTTGGCGAATTCTTCTGCATGGGCCGAACCGTAAAAGTCTAACAACCGACGAGCAATCCATTCCGGAAGGGAATATTCAAGGCTCATGCGCTGAACGTGCTGCGCAGGAAGTTCCGGTAAACCGTTCCGTTCAAGGCTTCGCAAAATTCCATTCACAAGTTTTACAGAACCTTCCCCAAGGCTCACACGACGTGCAAGTTCCGCACTGGAATCCACCGCGGCATGGTTCGGCACATCCATAAAAAAGATCTGGTAAATGCCCAGTTCAAGCACACACTGGACTTCTACACTGGGCATTCTCCGCACGTTCTTTTTTATCGCATGCTGCAGACGCAAATGGCGTCTGCACACGCCTAAGGCGAGCTCTTTCGCAAATGGCGAAAGGGCATGCTCCCGCAGCATGGTTCCGTTCCGGATCCAATCGATCAGAGCATAAAGCGCCGACAGGCGTTCCTTTAAGCTATCGTCTTGAAGCACAAGTCATCCTTCTTTTGAATTCCGCGGAGAAAATCGGCGACAGGCATGGCGCGTTTTCCTTCCAGCTGAATTTCCGTTACTTCGAGGACGCCGTTTGCAGTGCCCACATAGAGTTTTTCTTTTTCACCGCGGGCTTCGCCCGGATTTAACCAGGTACTGTGATGCGGAATCGTTTTGCGGAAGTACGCTGTTTTCCCGTTGAAAGAACAGAAGCCTCCGGGCCACGGATAAAAAGCCCGAATCCGATTGTGGATTTCAAGCGCCGACATGTTGAAGTCGATTTTTCCATCTTCCTTTTTGAGCTTGGGAGCTGGAGAAGCTTTTTCATGTTCTTGAGGCGGAAGTTCTTTAATATCGCCGAACGCAATGCGGTTCATGGCGGCATCCAAAGCTTCACAGCCGGGTTTCACCATTTTGTTCAACACGTCTTCCGAAGTATCAAACAGGTCGATCGGAAATTCACGCTGTTCCAAAAGCGGGCCGTGATCCATTTTTTCGTCCAAAAGGAAAATGCTCACGCCGGTCTTTTCGTCGCCGTTAGCAATCGCCCACTGCACCGGGGCCGCACCGCGATATTTCGGAAGCAGACTACCATGTACATTGATTGCACCATATTTGGAAAGTCCCAGCACACGCTTCGGCAAAATGGAAAACGCAACTACCACAAAAAGGTCCGCGGCGTAGCGTTCCAAATCCACCGCAAAAGAATCGTCTTTTACGGAAACCGGTTGCAAAACAGGAAGCCCCAGTTCAAGAGCTTTGTTCTTTACCGGAGGCGCCGTCAAAACTCGACCACGTCCCACCGGACGATCGGGCTGCGTCACCACAGCCACCACTTCGTGAGGGCCTTTACTCAAATGATCCAAAAAATGTGCCGCGAAATCCGGCGTACCCATAAATACAATTCTCATGCCTTAATAATAGAAAACCGCCCCGATCATTTCGGAGCGGCATTTTAGAAGACCGTCTTTTCAAAGAGCGTACTTTACGCTTTGTAAAAAGCGGACATCAATTTTTGCATTCCATCGTGATCAAAAACAGCACTCATTTCACGGATGCTATGCATCGAAAGAATCGCTTCGCCCAAATCCACTGTGGGAATTCCGAGTTCCGCCGAAAGATGCGGACCCACGGTACTGCCGCAAGGCATGTCGTTTCGGCTCACAAACGTTTGCAACGGAATTTCATTCTGCATACAAAGTATTTTCACCACAGCGTTAGACTCCGCTTCGCTGGCATAACGTTTTTTCGCATTCGTTTTTAACACGATTCCCTTTCCAAGAATCGGTGAATGGTTCGGTTCCATTTTTTCTACATAAGCAGGATGAGTGGCATGGGCCACGTCCAAAGAAAGCAGAATGGAATCGGAAAGTTTTCCAAGCAGTTCCCCATGGGAAATTTCTCCGCTTGCAGCGACTCGTTCAAGCATGGCGGCTGCAAAATTTCCAGCAGCACCAGTACGGGTTTCCGAACCGATTTCTTCGTTGTCAAAAAAGAATGCCCCGCGCAAATGTTCCGATTCTTCGGATTGAAGTGCGATTCCATTTACAATCGCTTCGCAAGAAAGCAAATTGTCAAGGCGTCCCGAAAAGATCCATTCCTTTGAAAGGCCGCCAAAGGTAGCCGCTTGGGCGTCAAAAAATTGCATTTCAAAATCGACGATCTTTGCCCCGACTTCTTCTTCAAGGCTTGTCACAAAAAGTTTAGAAGCGGCGCCGCTCAAACAAACGTTCAAATGGTTCTGCGCATTCACTTGGAATCCCGAATCGTTCACGCCGCGGTTCAAATGGATTGCAAGTTCCGGTACGCGGCAAAGAGCGCTCATCCGCACAAGCCTTCTTTCGAGTTTGTCCCGGTTCTGCACCATTGCAATTCCCGCGATTCCAAGATCGCGGTCAAACCAGGTGTTGATCAAAGCGCCCCCATAAACTTCCGGATGGAGCAAGTGAAATCCAGCCACGTTTTTGTCTGGATTCGGCGTAATTTTTAACGCAGGGAAATCCGTATGGGCAGACGCCAAACGGAACCGCGTATCCGGAGTCCATTTGCATGGAGTGCGAAATGCAAAAATCGCAGCCCCGCGTTCCACAAAATAAGCGCGGTTCAAAGAAAGTTTCCACGGTTCCGCTTCTTTCAGCGGCGTAAAGCCCCGAGACTTCAGTTCATCGGCCAAATTTGCAGCCGCATGCCAAGGCGTTACAGAATCGTTCAAAAATTTCAACAGATCCATGAATCTTCCTTTCTTTCCGGTTTCTCTTTGAAATTAAAATTATTATTGAGCACATGAACCATATTTTTTCCGTAGAACGTCCTTTTGACAAGTGGGAATTGCACGGTTTTGCTAGTAGAAAGGCCTTTCTTTATTCCGAACTGACAAGTACCCACCGTTTCAGCAAGGAAAACATTTCGGAATTCGACGCCGGAGATCTTCTGGTTGCCGACTCCCAGTCAAGCGGTCGCGGAAGGCATGATCGCAAATGGATTTCTCCCGAAGGAAAAAATCTCTACTTCAACATTCTCTATTCACTCGAAGGTTTTTTGCCCAAGCAGTATCCGCAGTTAATGCAGATTACGGCGATTTCTTTGGCACAGGTTTTTAGAAGTTTCGGGGTGAACGCAAGCGTCAAATGGCCCAACGACATTCTTTGCGAAAAGAAAAAATTCTGCGGTATGATTTCCGAAGTCCTTGTGAAAAACGGAAAGAAGATTCTTACGACGGGCATCGGAATCGATGTGAACGCTACCGAAGAAGATCTTGCAGAAATTGAGCGGCCCGTGACAAGCCTTCGCATTATCCTCGGCAAGCCTTTGAACCGAGAAGTTTTACTACAAGCAATCGTTCAAAAGCTAGAAGAATCCATTGCCATTGCAAAAGTTCAAGGTGTTGCTCCGTGGATTACAGAATGGCGCAAAATGGACCAGTTTATCGGTCATTCCGCACGGATGGTGGAAGGGAGCGAAGTCATCGAAGGAACCATTCTCGACATCAACGAAGACGGGAGTCTGCTTTTCCGCAAAACGGACGGCACAACCGTCAGCCGTTATACCGGCGATCTAGAAATTTAAGCGTTCAGCGATCCTGCTTATTCTTGAAATAAAAGTTTCCGGCAACCGCAATCGCAAGCAACACAATAAAAACGTTCAACGCTTTGTTCGCCGTTTCTTCGGGAATAAAACCGAATTCGATTCCCAGCACGTCGATTAACGAAAGGAGCGCAATCCAGATTGCGGTCCGCTGGCAAACCTTGCGTTTATCATCGTAACGCATTGACATCGCCTCCTAAAAAAATCCACACCATCAATCCAAGCATCACAAGAACGCTGATCCCAACATTCGCCAAAAAAAAGTCCCGGTTCATCGCATCCAAATCATCGGACTTGCGGAACAGGTGAATGTAAAGGATCGCTACCGCCATCAAAGCGAAAACGCTCCACCAGGCAATTCCCATCTGCCAATAAAATCCAAAGACAACACACAAAAGGAGCATGGCCAGATGGCTTGCAAGCGCGATTCTTAACGCATTCTTTCTTCCAAAGCGAGCCGGCACAGAATGCAAGCCTTCTTTTCGATCGACTTCTTCATCTTGCGTCGCATAGATAATATCAAAACCGCCCATCCAAAGCATCAAAATGAACATCAAAAAAATCGGGAACGCCGCAAATTCGCCCCGCACAGCAATCCATGCTCCCAAGGGGCTCATGCCGATCGCAAATCCCAAATACCAATGGCACAACCATGAAAAGCGTTTCCAATACGAATAAAAAGCTAATGCGCAAAGAACCGGAAAAGAAAAGCTTCCCGCCAAAGGATTCAAAAGCCATGCAAAGGTGCAAAAGAGTCCCGCGTTCACCACGATAAATCCAATCACTGCCTTTTTGGAAAGCGCTCCCGTCACCAAGTGGCGTTTTGCCGTGCGAGGATTTTTTCCATCGATTTTTGCATCCACAAGCCGGTTGAACGACATGGAACTGTTCCGCGCAGTCACCATGCAACCAAGGATCAGCAACACGAGCTTTGCAATTTCAAAAGGTTCCATATCCCGGAACCCATTCGCGGCCACCCACATGGAACCAACGGCAAAAGGCATCGCAAAAAGCGAATGGCTAAAGCGTACCATGTGACCATATTCCACAATTTTCGAAAAGGCACTCATTTGTTAGAACCCCACTCAGGAACAATTGCATTCGGAACGTCCAAATGATTCAAAATTTTGGCGACCACTGTATCGGCTAAAGCTTCAACCGTCTGCGGCTTTGCGTAAAAATGGGGGCTTGCAGGAATCACCACAGCTCCTGCCAAAGTCAGCTGTTCCATATTTTTTAAATGAATCCAATTGTACGGCATTTCCCGCGGAACTATCACCAGTTTTCGACGTTCTTTTAAACACACGTCCGCAGCACGGGTCAGCAGGTTGTCCGCTACGCCATTCGCCATTTTTCCAAGGGTTCCCATGGAACAGGGAACCACAGCCATCCCTGCAAATGCGGAACTTCCACTGGCGCAGCTCGCAAAAAAATCTTTCACGTCAAGGATTTCATCGGCTTTGAAAAGTTCTTCACGTTGGCCTTCGTAATCAGCGACATCTTTCCCGGCATCCGTCATGATCAGCGAAACAAAATGTCCAGACTTTTGCAAATAATGCAACGTCCTTGCTGCATAAATTGCACCCGAAGCGCCTGTTACGCCCAGCAGATAATGGCTCATGCCAAAACCTTTTTCTTCAAAAGAACCCGGTAGGCCACGCCAAAAAAGCAGGGCTTAACCGATACAACTTCAAAGCCGTTTTCCGTTGCCAAATTGCAAAAATCCTTTACCGGCAAAAAGCGCAAAATGGAATTCACCAAATATTCATACGCATCCCGCTTTCCGCTAAAAATCGCTCCCAAAAAAGGAATAAAAAGCGGCGCAAGGCACTTGTAAAAAAAGCGGTTAAAAGCTTGACGCGGAGAAAAGAATTCAAGCACCATCAAATATCCGCCTGGAGAAAGCACCCGGCAAGATTCTTGAAGTCCACCTTTTGCATCCGGCAAATTGCGCATGCCAAAACCGTTCAGCACAACATCAAAAGAGTTGTCCAAAAAAGGCATCTGCATCGCATCCAGCTGCACAGGCTTTGCACAGGTTTTCTTTCCCTTGGAATGTTCCAGCATACCAAAGGAAAAATCCCCCAAGATCGCCTGCGTCGGCTTTCCCACAATGCGTTCAAATTCTACAGCGAAATCTCCTGTACCGCCGCAAAGGTCCAAAAGGCGTTTGCCTGCACCCCGTTTTTTTAATTCGCGGCAGCAAGCCTTTCTCCATAAAATGTCTTGAAAACAACTCAGCGTATGATTCAAAAAATCATAGCTTTTGGAAATATCATCGAACATTTTACGCACAGGAGAAAACATGCCCAGAATCTAGAAAAATTCCGGGCACAGTTTTCTAAAGGCTTCGTTTGTTCTAGTTAAACTGAGCTATATAAGAAGCGCCGTCCGTCGGAGTCACTAAGCGCGGATTCTCCGTAGAACCGTCTTCCCATGCCACAAAAGTTCCCGTTCCCGAAGGAATGGCGGTCAAAAGCATGGCATTTCCGCCAAAGAAGGTTCCGGTATAGCTCGAAAGGTTCGGAAGCAAGAAACCGTCCAAAGTCACATAACCGTTTCCTGTCGCAGCGATCGTCACTTCTACATCGCTCGAAAGTCCAAATTCTTCGCGGTATTCCTTACGCACAGAAGCGTCACGGGCAAGTCCCCAGGATTTCAAGCAGGTTCCGTTGTTGCTAAAACCATCTCCACAAGAATTCGTATATCCACGTTCCGTCTGCTTAAAGAGCTTCTGATCCCTTGTCCGTTGGTCTTCATCAATCGTCGATACCATTGATTCAACGATGCTTGAAAGATTCTCTCCATTCACATTGTTTTCAAAAAGAACTGCCGAACGGTTTATGAACATCCGTCTGAATTCCGGATTTTCAATCAGTCTCACGAAGAACGTATGGAAGCAATTCGCACTAGGATTCATATAGCACTTGCCCGACGGATAACCGCCCTGTTTAATCCAATCGAACATATTTGTCGATTGACCAAACGTTGCCACAGACCACGTCCAGTCAAAGCCATGGTCCAGATCGTAAATCATGAACTTCCAAAGTGTATTCGGACTTTTCCAAGCTCTCACATTGTTATTTGGCCAGTCACCATTATGCGCGAAAATTTCCGCAGCCATATAGCTTGCATAATTGGACACGTCCATCAAGGTTTTGACATATTCATAAGCAGCATTATTTTCGCCAGAGAAATCCGTGCTTGCCACGTAAGTAAGCAACGCATTGTACTCGTCTTCAGAACCGTTGCTCGCTTCAATCGCAGTGTTCAGGTGCTTAATGACAGTCGCCGTTGACGCTTCAATGCCGTAATTCGTTTCCACGTAATTCTTGTTGTATCGTTCACGCATGTCGTGAATGCCCCAATATTCACCGTCATAGAACACGATTACCTGGTGGCTCCTCTGGTAATCCACACCGGAACCTTCAAGCATCGCACCGCCTGCTGCATCGGCGATGTAATCGCTTGTAAAACGGTTTCCATTATTGCGCAGGTTAAAGGCTTTGAATTTACTATTGGCATCCTTGCGGGTTTCAAACAGCGGATACTTGAGCCATCCATCCTGATATTCTTCACGCATGGTAATCGACACCGATTTTTTCTTTTCAAGACGGCTGTAGCCGCCCATCAAGGAAATTCCAGCGTCAATTTCCCAAGCCTTCGAATCGCTAGCGCTGCCGTTTGCAAAGTATTCCACATGTACCGGGAATTCTACATCGGCATAAAGGCTCGTGTTGTTCGGGTCAACAGATTCAGGAGAATATCCCGTCGTCTGGCCAGCCCTCGTATAAAGGTAATGCTTTTCAAAGAACTGAGAATCCACGCTGACCGAAACAACCGGCATGTTGTGAATTTCTTCATCGATGAAATACGTATTGGTCGCAATCTTTTTTGTAATCAAACCGTCTTTGAATGCAGCGCAACGTACCACAGTTGTTTTTTTCAAAACCACCGTTTCTGTCATCGGGGACGTTACTTCTGTCGGTTCAGAGCCGTTGAAAGTACAACGCACAGTAGAGCCGTCCGTTGTCGTCGGAGGCGTAAGCACTACGGAATCCTTGTAAAATCCTGCGTTCTGCCCGAACGCCGGCACAGCCACAAATCCCGTAGAACCCGCACTGTTTCCATTATCCGCTTCCGGAGTGGACTTTGCAAAATACAGCCAACCGCTTGCAGTTTTACCCCAGCTAATTCCCGCTTCCAATGCAGGGTAATTTGCCGAATCCAAAATGCCGCAGTTTTCGTTCACCAAGTAAACGCTACCGCCTTCCTCTTCAAGCTTCCAATTCGTATGAGTGCGGTAATGTAAAGAATCGGCGTCCACACCTTCCGGCGGATCTACCAAGTCTCGATCCGAAGCAAAAATAATGCGATATCCATTGGCCGGGATCGTATCGTTACCCGCTACCCATTTACGCGGACGGGCCGTCTTTTCTACCAGAGCGAGACCGTTCAAAGCTACCGGAGTCGAACCTGTATTGCGAAGTTCTACCCAACCCGGATCCTTGCCGAGATCATCATACCAGTTCACGTTACCCGGCATGATTTCGTTAATGGTCACCGTAGAATTTCCGACCCAAGATGCAACGCAAACCTGTTCGCTGCTGCTCGAAACATTCACTGCACCCGACGAAGAATTCGGACCACCCTTCGAACCGGAAGAGCCCGCAGTCGAAGAACCGGAACCGTCACCAGACGATCCTGCTGAAGAATCTCCTTGGATTTCCGCAGACGAAAGATTTTCTTCGTCTACCACCAAGCTGTTTTCGTCACACGCAGCTAAAAAAACTAGCGTTAAGGCCATTACGGCAAATTTAATCGGCTTCATCTTATCTCCAGGCCAATCCACTCACCCGCTATATTCCAAATCTACTAGAAAGCTCACTTATTTACACTAAAATTTTGGTTTACAACAAAAAACCCTTGACAGGATTTCTTTTTTGATTTAACTTTGGCTTACCCGATGGCGCTGTAGCTCAGTTGGTAGAGCAGCGGACTTAAAATCCGCGTGTCGTCAGTTCAATTCTGACCGGTGCCACTCCAAAAGCCCTGGAATTTTCTGGGGCTTTTGTTTTGGAGGAATAGGCTAATTGGTAAGTCAGCGGTCTTGAAAACCGCCGCCGTAAGGCTTGGGGGTTCGAGTCCCTCTTCCTCCGCTAAAATTTACACATGCCATTCCATGGCATTGTCTGCGGCAAAATCCATCCGAGCCGTTGCGCTTTCTTCATAAAGAAGCGTGCAAACCTTAGCAAAGCCTCCCAAATTCATTTTTTCAAACGCATACAGGCAAGCTCCGGTGGTCGCACCGGTCGTGTACACGTCGTCTACAATTATCGGGATTTTATGTTCCGGCCACGATTTTTTGAATTCAAACGCACCCGCCACATTGCTCGCACGGTTCTCCCGGGAAAGCGTCGTCTGCGACATGCGAAAGCTTTTTCGTTTTAGTACAGGCAAAACTTCCCCTTTCATTCGCCGAGAAATCGCCATGGCAAGCTTTTCCGCCTGGTTATAGCCTCTTTCCCGCATACGGGCCGGATGCAAAGGCACGGGCACAAATCCGAGCCCTTTTCCCCAAGCCTGCAATGTTCCATAGGTTTCCAAATCCTGAAGCGCCAAGTTCACCATATAACCTGCAAGGCCTGGCATATTCCCATATTTTAATCCATGGACAAGATTTTTGGTTAAAGGCGTCATCGCATATAGGCAAAGCGTATCCGGATTTGGACGACGGGGAAAATGGGAAAGTCTCCGCAATTCTTCCCTGCAATCCGGGCATAGCCAAGGATCCAAAGAAAGCCCGCTCCGCAAACAGCCAAGGCATGCATTTCCAAAAATAAAATTCGAAATCCCGTTCCAAATTTTCATCGTTTCTCCTAAAGGAATAAAAGCTCCTTTAGGAAAACGTCTAAACAGGACAAAGTGAGAAAATTTCCGATATTTCCGTCAATCGTAATTGCTTTCTAATTGACTTCCCTGATAGCGCATGTTCACAAGCAAGCCCACAAGCATCATGCAAGTAAGCAAAAAAGATCCGCCATACGAAAGGAACGGCAAGGGCAATCCCGTCACAGGCATAAGCCCGAGCGTCATGGAAATATTCACCGTCATATGGAAAAAGAAAATCGTACACGTTCCAGAAACCACATGGTTCACAAAAGGATCCAAATGCAAGCGGCAAATTGCCATGGCTCGCCATAAAAGCATAAAATACAGGAACATCACAAAAGCGCATCCGAAGAACCCAAACTGCTCCCCTAAAACGCTAAAGATAAAGTCCGTATGTTCTTCCGGCAAAAACGCGAGATTCGTTTGAGAACCTTCCCCAAAACCTTTGCCAAAAATGCCGCCGCTACCGATAGCGACTTCCGACTGGATCACCTGATAGCCTGCCCCCTTCGGGTCCCGCATCGGATCCACAAAAGTCATCACTCTTTCACGCTGGTGATGTTCCAAGGAATTCCAAGCCATCGTACTGGCGTATCCGCAAATGATGTTCAGCGAAAGGATCAAAATAATGAACTTGATGGGCATTTTGCGGAACAAAAGTACAAGGAACACAATACAAAGCAAAAGGCCCCACAGCACTTGCGAATAGGGAATGTGCGGGTATGAAAGGATCACTGAAGCTCCTGGGCTCAAAAGCAAGAACAGATCTAAGAGTGAAAGCCCTGCCCAATAAAGCCCCACAATGGTTACCGCTGTAAATACAAGCGCCGTACTCAAATCCGGTTGTTTTAACACCAACGCAAACGGCACAATAAAAATGAGAGCCGGAACAAAAAAAGTCTTCGGTTTTAAAATATTCACCCGATGCGTCGAAAGCCATTTCGACATGGCAAGCAAAAAGGTAATCTTTGCAAATTCCGACGGTTGAATTTTCAAAAAGCCAAGATCGATCCAACGACCAGCCCCTTTCGCACTATCACCGCCCCCGAAAGCCACAAAAGCAAGGGCCGCAACAGTCAAAAAATACAGCGGAAAAGCAACGCGCTGCCAATAATCAATGCGCACAACGGCAAATGCAGCAGCAAGCAGGCATCCACCGCCAAAATAAATAATCTGCTTAAACCAGCGGGAAGTATACCAAATCGGTTCCGTATTCACCGTAGCCGAATACACAAGGGAAATACCGATGGACGTTAGCAAAAAGACCAAGGCCAAAAACAGCCAGTCGATCTTCATCGTCGTATTCAAAAAACGTCCGGAACCTCTCACGGCAGAACCTCCGTCGAGTCTTTGGGATGCTTCTTTGCAAAATAGGCTTCAAGTACTTTGCGGCATACCGGTGCCGATTTTGCACCGCCACCACCCTGGGCTTCCTGAATCACCGCTACAGCAATTTCCGGATCGTACAAAGGCGCAACAGCCACAAACCAGGCATGGGTCTTCTCGCCTTTTTTCCATTCCCCCGAACCGGATTTACCGCCAACACGAATGTCGGGGAGCGCAGCCCGTTTTCCCGTTCCCCCCGGATGGTTCACCACGGAATCCATTCCTGCAAGGAGTGCCTGGTGAGTCGATTCCGCCATATTGCCTTCAAAGATTTTTTCCGGAATATAGCGGCCCACCACATGACCGTCCACGTCGCGCAGCTCTTTCATCAAATGCGGGCGGTAAACGCCTTTTCCCGTTGCAATGGAGCCTGCAAGAACCGCTTCCTGGAGCGGCGTCACCAGCTGTCCTTGCCCAATCGACAGGTTTAATATCAAACCTCGCGCCCAACGCCAACCGTTCCGCTTATTGCGCGCGTTAAACGATACGGAATCTGGAAGCCAACCCGCCTTTTCCCCGGGAATATCCACGCCAAGCTTATGCCCCAGTCCAAAGCGGTTACCGAATTCATTAATACGCTCCATGCCAAGCATCAAACCGAGCTGGTAATAATACACATCGCACGAAAGGCGAAGCGCATTCACCATATCCAAATTTCCGTGAGTTCCCCAGCACTTCTGATAACGGGAACCGAAGGTGTAGCCGCCTGTACAAGCCTTGGGCATGTGGGTATGCCCCGTCGCAAGTTGATGCTCTAACCCTGCGCCCGAAGTCACCAGTTTAAAAACGGATGCTGGAGGGTACACCCCGGACACAGCTCTGTTCATCAACGGTCGCGTAGAATCCAAAGCCACTTTCGCCCATCCCTTGTTCCGTTCACGGCGCTTCAGCGAAAAAATATTCGGGTCAAGACGAGGCGAAGAAACCATCGCTAAAATTTCCCCGGTTCGAGGATCTAGAGCAACAACAGCTCCCCGCACCGAATCCGGGAAGGCTTCTTCCGCCGCCTTCTGAATATCCAAATCGATTGTCGTCACCATTCCGTAGCCCGGCACCGAAGGAACGTTCCGCATACCGTCAATAGTTCCCACTTCGCGGCCATAGGCGTCCACTTGCACATATTTCACGCCATCTTCGCCACGGAACTCTCCGTCGTACTGCTTTTCAAGTCCCTTCTGGCCAACACGATCGCCCGAAGAATATCCCGCATATTCCGGAAGCACCAACTGGTCATCCGAAATTTCTCCTGTATACCCTAGCAGATGCGCTGCCAAAGTTCCATACGGATACGAACGGCGGGATTCCACTGTGGTCGTCACACCGGGCAGTTCAAACGACCGTTCCCGCACAATGGAAACCTGTTCTTCCGAAGCATCTTCCAAAATGCGGAGCGTACCATGCGGTTTCCAAGAGGAACGCCGAAACATCGTATCGACCACCGCCGAATCAAAAATGGCTTCGCCTTGGGAATCCTTCATCCGGATCAAACGTTTAAAAAGCTCTTCCTTCGCATCCGGCTTCATTTTGCGAATTTCTGCCGTCTTAATCACGATCTGGTACGAAGGCCTGTTTCCCACTAAAAGCGTTCCGTTCCGGTCGTAAATCAAACCGCGTTCCGCTTTCAGAACAATGCGACGCAAACGGTTTTCTTCGGAGCTCTGCAAATTCTTTTCATATCTCACGTATTGCAGATAAAGTAACCGAACGGAAAGGCAAGAAAACACAAGGGCCACCGCCGCCATAAAAACGAGCGACTTCAAATTGCGACTTTGCAATTCGTTCTGCGACCGATTATGCATTGCGGCGGTTCACACAGTCAAGACGATTCAACAACAAAAAGCACAGGATCCCAAACAGCATGGTATAAATGCATTCCGGGAGCGTCTTAATCAAAAAGAAGGTCGTCACGCTTTCCTGTGAAATTCCCACAAGAGCGTAATAAATAAGATCGTTCAGCATAAAAGCTAAACCGAGCAAAGCCACTTTTGTCGCCAAGTTCAACCGCAAGAATTTTTCTTCCAACTGCCCCACGCCAAAGCCTACACATGTAAATGCAATCGTCTGCGCACCGAGCCAGTCCACGGTTGCAAAAACATCTTCGGAAAATCCTGCGAAAAATCCCCAGAGCATCCCGGAAACTGGACCGTGGGAAAGAGCCATCACCACAAGGAATATCAGCACAAAATCCGGCTGTTGACCGTAAAAGCTGATCCACGAAGCAAGGGTCGTCTGCAAAACGATCGCAATGACAAAGCAAACGAGATGTTTAATGAATTTCAGCATCTTTAAGCATCTCCTGCAACACGTAATCCGGTTCCTTCTGCATAATGAAGACTTCTTCCAGGCGCGTAAATTTTTGGAACGGATCCAGTTCAAGCTCCGTCACCACATCCACATCGCCCTTATGCATGGAACGCACAACACCCACACCGATACCCTTTGGATAGATTCCGCCAAGGCCCGATGTCACCAAGGTATCGCCTTCCCGTACACCCATATAGGAAGGGATCGTCGCGTTCAAATAATTCGCCGAACCGCCTTCCAAAAAACCGACCACACGAGTCCTCTGCACCATCACCGAAACGTGCAACGAAGGATCCGGCAAAAGCTGTACTTTTGAATGGAATCTAGAAACCGCAGCAATACGCCCAACGAGTCCGTGGGTCGTAAAAACAGGCATGTTCTTTTGAATGCCATGGTCCGTTCCACGGTTCACCACGAACGTCGTCAAAAATCGACCTGGATTTTTTCCGATCACGCGGGCCGTTACAATCGAATAATCCCACACGTTGTCAAAGTGCACCAGTTCACGCAAACGACGCATTTCTTCAAGGCCTTCGCGCAAATTGTCCCGTTCCATTTTCAAACGGGCATTTTCTTTTTTCAAACGGTCGTTTTCGTAAGCCACCGAATGAATGCGGTCCACCGAAGAAACGACCAGCTGTGCCGGATAGTATACGGACGAAAGCGCTCCTGCGACAACGGTCTCCTTCCCATCTTTTCCAAGATGGCGAATTCCAAAACCGATCAGGAGCAAAATGAGAAAGAGGACGAGCCCGTGACCTTTAGAAAGGACGTTTCTAAACAAACGGAACAATTGCATGTTCTAACGGGCCTATATCAATTAAATCGTGGACGAAATCAACACCGGACGGTATTTGTCCAAATCTTCGAGAATGCGGGCTGCACCCTTGCACACGCAAAGCAGAGGATCATCGATGACGTTCACCGAAAGACCTGTTTCCTTGCGAATACGAGCGTCCAAACCACGAAGTTTGGAACCGCCTCCCGACATAATGATACCGCGGTCCAAAATGTCCGCAGAAAGTTCCGGAGGTGTCAATGCAAGAGCCTGCTTCACCGCATCGACAATGGCCGTCACCGGTTCGTTCAATGCTTCGCGAATTTCCTGGCTTGTAATCGTCATGGTACGCGGAAGGCCGGCCATCACGTCGCCACCTTTTACTTCCATCGTCAGTTCTTCTTCCAGAGGGAACGCAGAACCAATTGCCCATTTGATCTGTTCAGCCGTGCTTTCGCCCACAATCAGATTGTAAGTCTTGCGCAGATAGTTGACGATGGCTTCATCCATTTCGTCGCCACCCACACGCACAGAAGCGTTGCACACAATGCCGTTCAAAGCGATCACAGCGATATCCGACGTACCGCCGCCAATATCGACAATCATATTGCCAGCAGGACCTTCCACAGGAATTCCCATACCGACTGCCGCAGCCATCGGTTCGTGCACCAGGTGAACTTCCTTCGCACCAGCCATGCGAGCAGCATCCGTCACAGCGCGCTTTTCCACTTCGGTAATGCCCGAAGGAACGCCGATCACCACACGGGGTTTCACAAGGAACAGCGGGTACTTTTGAACGCGTTTAATGAACGTCGAAAGCAAAATTTCCACCAGCTGGAAGTCCGCGATCACACCGTCCTTCATCGGGCGAATGGCCACGTTCGCACCCGGCGTACGGCCGAGCATCTTTTTTGCTTCGCTACCGATCGCCGTAACGCGATCGTTTTTACGGTCCATGGCTACGACCGTAGGTTCATTGATGACAATTCCCTGCCCCGCAACGTGAACCAGGGTATTGGCAGTTCCCAAATCAATGCCGATATCGCAAGAAAAAAGTCCGAACAAAATATGATTTCCTTCTTAATTTTTTGCTATCAAATATAACATAAAAAACTAACGGGATACTCAATTTTTATCCACGTCATCCCCAAAATGCCAACGCTTCAAATAACGGTCCCACTGCAAAAAGTGGTTGTCGTAACGGTATTTCCTCTCCTCGTACATTTTGATGTCACGATAGATGAAAAAATCCACATCCGCATAGGCGGAATACATCTTCGAACGCTCCGGAGTGAAAAAGCGCAAATCGCGAATTTTAAAATAGGGAGAATCCAACAGGGCGCTTTTATCGTTGCTCGCCTTGAGCGTCTGCGCCACCATAAACTTCAAATCTTCCTGCAAGTAAGCAGAAAGCTTCTCCTCGATGTTTTCCTGCGGCTCGGCACAGCCTAGGAACAAAAGACTTAAGAACAGTAACAGCAACCACTTTCGCATATTCCAAATATAAAAAAGCGCCGTTTCAAACGAACAGCGCTTTTTTCAAAAAATCAAAGGATTTTCTTAGAAAGAATAGGTCGCATCCAGACGGGAGAACCAACGGCCTTCACCCTGGAACGGGTTGCGGAACAGGAGGTCTTCTGCAATCGTCACATCGATCTTCAGCTTTTCTTCAATGTTAATGCCGAAGCCCCAACCCACATGGTCATCCATGGTGCCGTTGCCGATCGGATTCGTGGAGAAGAAAGAACCGTCGTCCGAGCAAATGCCGCTATTTCCTGCGTTGTGAGAATCCACAGAGCATTCCGTGTAAAGAATGGACTTCTGGCCGCCCACGCGGATCACAAACCAATCGTACCAAATGTTGCGTTCGATACCGAAGCTGATCACGCCACCGATATCCTTGCGCTTATCCCAGTACGAATGATCGCTGTTTTTCGCATCATAGGTAGAAACGCCCGTATCGTAGTCATAGCTCCAGTCGTGAGCCTTTTTCTTGTTCCAGACGAAGTCTGCGCCCATCCAGAAGAAACCTCTGTCAAGGCCCACGTTAATGCCCAAACCGGCCTGTGCATGAGTTTCACGAATGCCAGGCGCCTTCAAGAAGTGGCCGTTCATCGCCGGCACAAGTTCACCGTCGATTGCATCTAACGTCACAAATGCGCGGGAATTCACGAGGTAAGAGAAGTCGCCGTCGTCAAAGAAGTTCTTGTGTTCCGGACCGTACTGGATTCGAGCGATACCGCCGGAAAGTTCCCAGTCCATCGTGTTGGTCAACTGCAAGTTAAGACCTGCGTCGGCACGGATCACGGATGCATAGGAATCGTCATCAACCTGATATTCGCCGCTCTTCGTTTCATAACCACCATCCTGGTGAGCGATATAAACGTGTAAACCCAGAGCGTTACCATCCGAAAGCGTACCACCGAGGAAGCCATCAAAGTTTGTCACGGTCTTCGGCAAATTATGCTTGTTACCGTTTTCGTCCACGTAATAATCCGGAAGGAATCTAAAGAGAAGTGCATCTTCGCGGCCAAAGAGACCACCAATGGAAAGACGCGGATCCGGAGCTTCTTCGCTACCGAGGCTCAGCGAAAAGATGCCGCCGAAAGTCGGATGCTGAGGATCTTTATTCGTACCCGTTTCCACATCGGTCAAATAAGGACCAAAACCACCGATCAAGTAGTTCGGATACAAATTGATGTTTGCCGGGTTATCGAAAATACTCACGTCGTCCATAATGTACGTCGTGTTCTTGCCCATGGATTCAACACGGGCAAATGTTGCAAACGCGGAACCTACACCCAAAATTCCCACCGTGAATCCGAGCGCAGCAGCAGTTTTCAAGTTCATCAATCAACTCCTGTTTTTTCGTAAAACTAATTTGTATTCCAAGTTTTCGCAAGGAAAAAATAAACAAAAAGGGCTGGAAGCAAAACACTTCCAGTCCTTTTGTCATGCTTGAATGGCGAATTATTCGGAGAAGGTGAACGGAATTGTCACCGTGGTGTTACCCGACTTGACCTTGCTGAAGGTCCAGCGCTTCACAGCATTCTTCACAGCGTTATCGAATTCACCGAAACCGGTGGAGGAGGACGCAATGGAGATCGTGATAACGTCACCACCCGGAGCAATGGTGAAGCGGAGCGTCAC
>JAGDBD010000040.1 GCA_017959225.1 Fibrobacter sp.
ACCGTGGTGATGATTGGCGGAATTAAGTCCGCATTGTTGAACTGATTCACAATGGTAACTTTGAGGTCGTGGGATGTGGCTTCGGACCGTGTATAGCGAATGCGAAACACGTTGGTGCAACGTGGAATCACAATGGGAAGCTCCGCTTCAACGTAGTCAAAGACTCCGAGCATGTTGAGCTTTCCGCTCTGATCGGTTGCCGCGTCGCAAATAGCCGCAATTTCGATTTTCATTACCAGTTATCTCCTCGGTATTCCATCACGATTGGACCGTTCTTTGTGGCAGGAAGGCTAGATGCTGCGCTGGATGCCGCTTCCTGGGAACGCATGGAAATGAAAATCTGACCGCTGGGGGACACGGTGAGTTGCGGACGGAATCCACGCACGTAATAGCCGTGTTCTTTGGCGTAAACGTTCTTGAAGTAAGGAAGTTCGTTTTCGCCGAGTTCACCCCATGCGCCGTCCATAAAACGGTACACATGAACGTGGGAGTTCCTTGCGTAATAGGCGTCATCGATTGCAAGAATCGGATTGTTGTTGCCGTCTACAGTAAAGAACGCGTTGTAACTGCGGTGACCGAATGCGGCAAATTCTGCGCCAGTCGTTGTGAAACCTTCGTAGGTAGTTGCAAGGGAACTGCTGGCCTTTGCGCGGGCAAGGCGTGGCAAACCGTCGTCGTCACGGCTGCGGAAACCTACGTAGAAGTATCCATCTGCATAGAATACCTGGATGGATTCTCCATTGATGCTAATGCGGTTGTTGTTATTGTTGGATGTAGCCGTTTTGCCGCTTGGAATGTAATAGTAATAGATCTTGTAATCACCGGATCCAAAACCGCTTGCGATCACAAGGCGGTTGCCGCTGTTGTCAAAAGCCATGTCGATTTCGCGGTTTTGCCAATCGCTGCTGTAAATCGGGCTGAAGGCGCTGCCCCATGCGGAACCGGAGTAATCCTGTACACGGGCAAAATTTGCCGTAGAATTTACAGTGCCGATCCATGCGACAGAAGGGTTGTTCGTCTTAGGATTGATCTTCAGCTTGAAGGCTGTCAAGGCTTCTCCGAGACCGCTGCCGAGTTCTGTCCAAGTCCCTGTAGAAGAAGCAGACTTGTAAACGTGTCCCTTTCCATCGGACGTGCTGATGTAAGACAGGTACAGGTTAGAATTTCCATCGCAGACCATATAGAGCGTTTGAGCGGAAATTCCGGAAATGTTCGGGCTACCAAAACTTGACCACTTAGATCCGTTGCGGTATTTGGTCACAAGAGATCCGCTTTCGTTTACGTATGCCAGGTTCAAACGATCGTTGCAATAGGCGATGGCTGGACCGTTGGCGTCTGTGGAGGTTTCTACGATGGTGTCGGTTGCGCTACCCGAAATGTTGTGCCATGCCTTTCGGAAGTACACCTTTTTCGAAACGATTTCTGCTTCGTGGCGGGCGGTAAAGTTCTGGTCCATTTCCGCTTTGGAAGAGTCGAAGTAATCCAGTTTAATCGTAATGGAACCTTCTACGGACTGCCGAATGAATGCCGCGTTGAATTCTGCAATGTTCGTGTCCAATGAACCGTCTTGTCTTCCTTGGTACCAGTATTTATCGCTGACATTCGAGAAGTTCCACCAGAACTGTTGGGCGTCTTCGTCGCCTAATGTTCCAAGGGTAGAAGCGCTTCCGTTTGCTTCTGGCGTGTACCAGTAAATGGATTTGTTTTGCAGAACGGAAGAGTCTGTACTCCAGAGGTAAACCGTATCCGGCATGCTGATGACGCCCACTGGGAGAGTTGTCATGGTGCGGATTGTGGTAGTGTCTGTTGCGACGAAATTCGAACCGGTTTCCTGCGCCCAGACGATGCAAAGGAATTCGCTGTTTGCCTTGGAAAGCTTTGCAATGACGCTGTCCTTGGTTCCGTTGGCATCGTTGTCGTCCCAGAAGTAGTAATCGGAAGTTTTGTAATCGGTGGAATTGTTGAATCCCCACCACACGTGATGATCTTTTGCAGAAGTCGTGTCGCTTAACGCGGAAGAGCCTTTTGCACCACAAGTCCATGTGTACCGTTTGACCCCTTGCCATGCGCTGTTGACGTGGGCAGTCAAATCGGTGGTCGTTCCTGCAATGATGTAAACCATATCCTGGTCTACGGTGATTACCGGAATATCGGTGGTGAAGTGGATCGTGGTTGTGTCTTGAACCTGGTTTCCGTCATCATCTGTTGCACGGGCAACGCAGTAGTATGTGGCGTATGGCGTAGAAGGTCCTGTCCAAGTGGTGTCGTAATCAGAAACGGTCTTCCAGTTGCTGCTGATTTCGGAAGGACTTCCGCAGCTCCATTCGCGTTTTGCGATGTAACCCATTTTGTCGGATGCGGTGGCGTTGATTTCGATGGGGTAATTGATGCGGGTTGTAATGGATTCGGAAGTCACTTTGATTGTCGGAGCGTCTAGCAAGACGGTGATCTTGGTGGTGTCTTGAGCGGTGTTGCCGTCATCGTCCGTTACGCGGATAATGCAGAGGTAGTCGTTTGTGGCGACTGTGGGCATAATGGCTGAGTAACGGGGTGTGGAAGTCGATGTAACAAAATTATTGCCTGCAACGCCTTTGTTGCCGCAGCTCCACTGATACAAAACGATTTGACCGAGTTTGTCGCTTGCAATGGCGTCAAGTCCCAGCGTGTCTTTAATGCTTACGGTCATGGTGTCTTCGCTTGCGCGGACAGTGGGCGGGTCTAGCAGCACGGTGTAAACGGCTGTATCGGTGGCTGTCAAATTGTCGTCATCGGTGACGCGCATCACGCAGTACCACGTACATGCAGAGCTCGGCATGGTAATGGTGGTATCGGCTTTAGAAATGGAAGTCCACGAAGGGTTGCTTAAACTCTTTCCGCAGTACATGGCGTATTCTTCGATACGTCCCAGGGTGTCCACGGCAGAACCTGCAAAGCGGACCTTCGCATTGATTTTGACTTCCGCAGATGTGGTGTAAAGCGTAATGGACGGAGCGTCTTTTACAGCTCTGAAATAAATGGTGTCATAGCCATATTCGCCGTCGTCATCCGTTGCGCGGACAATGCACTTGTATGCCGTGGTTTCAGATCCCGGAAGGGTAACGTCAAAGTTTGTGCTGACGCTTTTTGCTACAGAAATGGAAGCGGCAGAGCTGAAAGAAATTTTAGACGCATCCGTCCCGCATCCCCATTCGACGGCATTGACGGTTCCATATTTATCGGAAGCGGTCACGCTGTAAGAAAGCGAAGCGTTGATTTTTTGACGGACCGTATCGGCGGAAGCCTTGATGCTTACCGTCGGAACGTCGGAAATGATTTGAACTATGATGGAATCCTTGGAAGTTTTTCCGTCGGAATCCTTTAAGGTGACGTAAATCTTTTTAGTCCCTAGCGTCTTCCAGGCGAGGTTTCCGGATTCCGCATTGTCCGCCGGGCAGCTGTAGCCATCGGAAAGGGTGTTCGGGCATGTCCATGTGATGGTCCCCGAAGTGGCCGTTGCACCGAGGAAGTGTTCAATGCTAAAGCTCAGCGGATCGTTCAGGGTCACAGAGGTATCGCGACCTGGAGTCAAGAAGTAAATAATCGGGTTGTCGCTGCGAATGCCGAAACGTACGCTGTCGGTAATCGTTCCGTTTGCTGCGGAAGCGATCATCGTATAAAGTGTTCCGGCAACAGCACCGTTAGATGTGAGATCGGCAGCGGTAAGAGTCATTTTGGCCGAGCTGTCTTTTCCTACGGCAGACGGATTTATTTTGAACTTTTTACCGCCGATGGTGGTGCTCCAGTAGATAGAATCCGGAATGGGGCGAACGTTTCCCGCTTTAGCGATAAATTCTAAAGATCCATCTGTGGGAACCATAGCGGTCGATTTTCCGTTGACCGTCAAGTCCAAGGAAGATGCTTTGACGGTGAATGCAATTTTTGCTGTATCGGAAACGTTCTTTGCGCTGTCGAGAACGACAAACTTGAACAGGTGGCTTCCGTCGTTCAGATCCTTAAAAATCATGTCCCATTCGTTGACTTTCAAAACGGAAAGGCTGATTTCGGCTCCGTCAAACCAGGCCTTTGCACTGGCGATTTGCGAACCGGAATCCGAAAGGGATCCGGCGAATGTGACGTTTCGACTGGTGACAATGGAATCGTACTTGTCGATGCGAATCTTCGGAGCGATGGAATCTTCAAGGAGCATGGTCGCCACGAGTCTTTCGTCGCCCATTTCTACATACTGGCTGTCTAAGATCAAATGCTTGTAACCAAAGCCTGTGGTGTCTCGGGCGTAAATGCGGTAGGTGCCCGGATCGACGCTTGCGCTGAAGTAACCTTTTTCGCTTGTATGCGTGAACGTGTAATTTCCGGTTTCTCTATTTTCCATAACCACTTGAATGCCGTTATGGGCCGTGCGGCCTTGGAATTTGGCATAACCGTGGATTGTTCCCGTGGTAGCGCTTAAGTCACCAAAGAAGAAATTCCAAGTGGGGGAAGTTACCGTGTCATAACCGTCTGTTACAGAAACTTGCCAGTACAGACGTCCGCGCAGGGATTCGTCCATGTTCCAAACGGAATCTGTAATCGCTTCCCAACTTTTTTCACGAACGTTAGTGGCGACGAGGTTTGCATCGGTCAAAACCGGAGCGGTTCCTGCATTGTCCGGGCTTTTGCCTACGCGAATCGTGTAACGCAAATCCACCGGGTTGTCTTCGTCCGTGCCGGAATAGTAAAATGCAAAACGGGGAACGAAAATGTTTTGCCTGCTGGCGGAATCCGGCTGTAAAAGGGTAATGGTCGGAATCTTGTTAAAATGCAAAATGGCGGTGTCTTTAGAAACGTTGCCGTCTTCATCGACAGCTCCGTACACGTAACGGATTTCATTGTTTGAATTCAGATATTCCTTGACCGCTTTATATTGGATGGTCGCCGAGTAAAGGCTGTCGATGTCGCCCGGTTTAGCTGTCAAAGTGTCGATAGCTTTTTTCTTTGAAGTCAGAGGAATAATGAAGGCGCTGTCGATTCGGCCAAAGGAATCCGATGCAAAGAAGGAAACCAAAGCGTCCTTTTCACCGCGGGTCCAAAGGGTGTCTGTTTCGACGGAAATGTCTGGCGGGGTGTCGATAACTCGAATGTATTGGCCGCGTCCGGCGGTATCGCGGGCGTTAGCTCCGTCTACGGCAATGAAGAGCGGGGAATATGTTGCCGCTGAATCATAACGATAAACAAACAGCTCTTCGTTTTTACCGTTGAAGAGAGTGTCTTTATCGCCCATCTTCCAAGCGTAACGGATGACCTTCTTCGTGTTGTACTTTAAGAATCCCACGAAGTAAACCGTATCGTGAACGGTCACGGTTAACGTGTCGTATGTGTACACGGAATCTAGCGCCGCAATAGAATCGACAAAGGCGTTTAGACTGTCGGGGCGTTCGGTAAACGCGAATAAGACAGAATGGTTGTTGCGCAAAGTCCCGTTAATGCGGATGTCGTCTTCACGGGTGCAGCTTGCCAAAAACAAGAACAATAAAGTAGTCAATAAGAAATATTTCTTCATACAATACCGTAGGGTCTATTTATATTCTAAAAGTAGATTCATTATTCACTTTTTCAAAACTATCTTTAGAATATGAATGAAATTCCTCTCTGGTATGTTGCCATCCTCTTCGCTATGCTCGGCGCCTGTGTGGGAAGTTTTTACAATGTGATCGTATATCGCATGCCTCGCGGGATTTCTCTGATTAATCCTCCGTCATTTTGCCCCCATTGCAAAAAGAAAATTCCGATCTGGTACAATTTGCCGGTAATCGGATGGATTCTTTTGCGAGGGAAAAGCGCTTGCTGCCACAAACCGATCAGCATTCGCTATCCCATAGGGGAAGCTCTTTGCGGACTTCTAGGCGCATTTGCGCTGCTCCTTGCCAACTATCCTTTTTCTTGGATGGAGCCTGTTGCCCATTGGGCGGATTCCTTTGCCCTTTTCTGGCTGTTGCTCGGTATTTATCCGGTTGCTGCGGTTGATTTCGAATTCAAGCTGATACCGGATTCGATCAGCATTGGCGGAATCGTTGTGGGTATCGCCCTTTCGTTTTTTCCGGGTGGAATTACCCCGATTGCGAGTATTCTCGGGGCGCTTTTTGCCGGCGGTGGACTTTACTTGATTGGTTTTATCGCCGGTAAAATCTTAAAACGGGACGCCATGGGGCTTGGCGATGTAAAACTCGTTGCGGGTTTCGGCGCTTTAATGGGTGTTGGTCATGCTTTTGCGGCTCTAGTGCTCGCATCCTTCCTCGGCATTTTGATTATGGTGCCGTATCGTTTGATCAAAAAGGACGAAAGCAAGGAAATTCCCTTTGGGCCATTCCTTGCTGTAGCCGCCCCCATTGTTTATCGCTTTGGCGATATTTTTATGAACTATTACTTTGGGCTGTTCGGCCTTGTGGAATAAAGCTCGGCGGTCTGCACGGCAAAACGCGCGACTTCTAGGTTTAAAAACATTTCTTTTTCGCGTTCGGCTAGCGGAAGGTCCAGCAGACGTAAAAATTCGCGCTGCTCGTTAGAAATCGCATCTGTAGAAGCATCGGTGGGAATTTGAACAGATCCTTTGTGGGTTTTCAGAGTAATGGAATGACTCGGGTTCAAATCCAACCGCCAGAACGGCCTGCTACGGTCTTTACCGTGGAAGGTTGCGTAAATCATGCGAATCGGATATGCGGAATCCCGGTCTTCGTCGAACGTGACTTGGACTTTTCTCCAATCGGTGAACTGCGCAATCTGCTTTAATCCGTAAAAAAGAGCGTAATCGTGTACACCGATATCCCAGACGGTGGAAACGTCTTTGCCCCGTTCCGACGGAGCGTTGTACCGCACAAAGCTCAAGGATTCTAACGAAAACTGTTTGCAAAGGTCTAAAAAAAACGGTTTGGATTTTTCAAAAGCGTTGCTGTAATATTCGCTGTGCCCAACGAACAGGAGCCTTTGGTGCTCTTTTGCAAACTGAATCAGTTCTTCGGCGTCGGCAAGGGACGTGGCCAATGGTTTTTCTACAAAAACGTCCAAGCCGTGTTCCAATGCCGATTTGACATATTCGTAATGCGTGGAAGCGGGAGTTGCGATTAAAACAAAGTAAGATGCTTCTGGATCTTGGGTGTATTTTTTGCATTCCCGCAAAAAAGCGTGGCAATCTTCGATCCCGTCAAAGGGGTGCACTTCTATCCCTTGCACTTCCAAGTGCTGTTGGTGGATCTTGCCCATGTGGCCGGATCCCAGGATAAAGCCGATTCGTTTTTTTGCCATAAATTGAAATTATTATTTTTCTTCTAACAAGGAGACGGAAATGCGAATTTTATGGCTAATTTGGAGCGCTTTGTTTGTATTAGCTTGCTCTACGCAGGAGTCGGGAAAAAATATTTCCTCTAAAGTGTCAAATTCCAGTTCTTCTGCGAAAGTCCCAAAGCATTCCGTCTCAATACAAATGGAATCTTCGTCTAGCGAAGAAAGTTCCAGTTCGGAAGCGGAAAGCTCTTCGTCTGCTGCGGGCGCTTTTTCGTTGGCTGTTCAAGGGGCATCCGGCTCAGGATCTTATGCGGAAGGTTTCCAAATTTCATTGGGCGTAGAAAACAAGAACGATGCGCTTTGTTTTAACGGTTGGAGTGTTTCACCGTCCAAATATTCCAAGGCTTTGAAAGTTCTTTCCGCGGATTCTGCCAAATTTACCATGCCGGCGGATTCCGTTCAGATTATTGCCGGTTTCAAAGCTTGCCTGGATGACAAAGAAACGGTTGTCATCGGAAATCTCCGTTGGATGACAAAGAATTTGAATTCTTGGACATTTTCTGGATCTTCCTGCTATGACAAAAAACGGGATAACTGCCGCAAGTACGGTCGCCTGTATGATTTTGAAACGGCGAAGCGCATTTGCCCGAAGGGCTGGAGACTTCCCACCGATGGGGAATGGACGGCTCTTGCCAATGCTTTGGGCGAAGACGGTGGAACTCAGTTGAAGTCTCGGGATGGTTGGGAAAATGACGAAGGCTCTTCGGGAAATGGAAACGATGGAAAGGGATTCCGCGCACTTCCGGCGGGAATTGTGTATGAAGGCTCTTACATGTATCGGGGATTTCACGCTTATTTTTGGACATCGACGGAACGGGATTCTTCTACGGCTTACTACCGCAGCTTGAGTTACGACGCTTCCGATATCTATCGCTATCACAACTTTAAAACGGCGGGTTATTCCGTTCGCTGTGTACAAAATGCCAATTGATTTGAAAAAATTTGCCGCCGTGCTTCCGGCGGGCGGTCTCGGAAAACGCATGGGTTCGGCCCTTCCCAAGCAGCTGATGGATTTGGGCGGAAAACCTGTATACCACTATTCCTTAGAAACCTTTGCCAAAATGCCGCAGATTGCGGAAGTTGTGCTGGCTGTTCCTGCGGATTGGAAGTCTCATTTTGAAAAGGACCTTCAGAATTTTTCGTTTGCGGACAAGGTGAAAATTGTCGTCGGCGGAAAGGAACGTTGGCAGTCGGTTCAAAATGGAATTGCGGCCCTTTCTTCCAATGTGGAATACGCTTTGGTCCACGATGTGGCACGCCCTCTTCTTTCCGAAGAATTGATTTTGCAAGTCATGGAAACGCTTGAAACCAAAGGCGCATGCCTCGTGGCAAGGCCTTCGGTGGATACGGTAAAAGTGGTGGAAGAAGGAATTGTGGAACGCACGATTCCCCGTGAAAAAATTTACCTGGCGCAAACTCCTCAAGCGGCATCCGTGAAGCTGTTCCGGGAACTGTATGCAAAGATCGAATCGGAACCTCTCGCTTTTTTGCCGACGGATGAAGCTTCGATTTTCGAACATTTTGGAGTCCCCGTTTATGTCGTTCCTGGAAACACGTTAAACGACAAATTGACAACGGCCTCCGATTTGGAAAGATTCCGCGCCATTTTAGAGAATCGTTAGGAGATAGATATGCAACTTCCGCTTCGCCCGATGGATTCGAATAAGTTTACCTTTGGCAATGTGCTGAACATTGCAGGTTCTTTCAACTATCGGGGAGCGGCGTATCTTTCCTCTGTTTCCGCTTTGCGTGTGGGGGCTGGTTATGTGACTTTGGCTGCGATTCCACCGGTGGTGGAATCGGTTGCGTCCCAATTGCCAGATGCGGTGTACTTACCTCTTCCGCAAAACGGTCCGACTCTTTCGAAAGAAGCTTTGCCAATCGTGGAATCCCGCCTTTTGCCCGGAACGGTCTGCTCTTTAGGCTGCGGAATTTCGGCCATCGGAAGCTATCCCGAAAATTTGCCAGAAGTGGTAAGCGCTCTCATTGAAATTTTTGTGCAAAAAGAAGTTCCTTTTGTGTTGGACGCCGACGGCTTGAATATGCTTGCTCAATCCGGCAAAGCTTTGAAATTAAAGAATCTTGCCGTGATGACTCCCCATCCCAAGGAACTTTCTCGATTGCTCAACACGACCGTGGAAGATATCCAAAAGAACCGCATTGATGCGGCCCGGGCTGCTTCGAAAAAATTTGAAACGACCGTTCTGCTGAAAGGACACCGCACCGTAATCGCCCACGAAAACGATTTTCGCATCAATGACTCCGGCTGTTCCGCACTTGCAAAAGCTGGCTCGGGCGACTGCCTTACAGGAATTATCGCAGGTCTTTTAGCGCAAAAGATGGAACCTTTTGACGCGGCTGTTCTCGGTGCAAAAATTCACGGTTTGGCAGGTGAAATCGCTGCTTCGGAACTTTCCGAATATGGTGTTCTCGCTTCGGACTTGCCGCGGTATATTCCCCGCGCCATTTTGCAAAATCAAAGACTTTGAATCAGCTGATCGATGGCTGCAAACAGGTTTTCTGCCCGTTCCACGTTCTGCTTGTAATCCAAAGCGGGTTCTAAAACTTCAAAAGCGGGGAATGCTTGTGTGATTTCTGCACGGCTTTTCGGATAAGTCCCATTTTGCAAATAAGCTGCGCCGTAAAGAATAGGGAAAATTTCTTCGTAAGATTCAATGAAAAAATCCATCGGGGAAATCCCCGCTTGAATTCGGGTGAATTCCCTTAGCAAATGGAGCTTTCGATTTTCCAGTTCCCTTTTGCATTCTTTGCGGAGCGCTTCTGGATTTGGAATGTAACCGGTGAGAGGCGCATTCCCGAAGAGCGGAGCGTTCTTTTGCGAAATGTGCAAAAATTCCAAAGGATATTCGGTTTGATTTTTTAATAGAAAATCTTCGCTAAAAAAATATCCGAATTTAAGATTGTCCTTGAACATTTCACGGGAAAGCTTGTGGGCGTTTTGCAGAATGTTCGGACTTGTGCTTTTTAAAATCAAGCTTACCTGCCAAGATTCATGGAGAGCGTCAAAACCTTCATAAAGGCAGTTCCCATGTAAAAAGGCAGCGGTCAGATTTTCGCCGAAGGCTTCGTGAAAACGTTCTCCCCAAGAAGAGTTTACAATGTCTTGCAGAGTCAAAATCTTTTTCATGTTAACCTCCGAATCCGGAATCCAATTTTTGGTGAGGGAATCCGCCAAATTCCCGAATCTTTGAACGTCTTTTGGCGCGCAGGTTTTGCCGTGCGAAATAGGCGAATGCGATGAGGACCGCAGCGAGTACGGCGATCATTAAAAACCAGGCAATGCCCGGCAAGCCGTCTTTAGAAGGCCTTGGCAAGCGGGATTGCAAACGTACGTCGTTCCAACGAGCCACGGTCTTTGCAAGCTCTGCACCGAAGACGATGATGCCTTGGCCGTAACGGTCTTTGCGAAATTCAGGGAGCAAAAATTTTTGCGCTAAACGTTCCGCTTTTTCATCTGAAATGAATTTTTGAGCAGCCGGCGAAGCCGCTAAATAGCGGAAGTGAGAAGATCCGTCAATAAAAATCACCGCCCGTAAGGAATCGTTTTCCATGCCCGATTGGCAAAGAGAATCTGCGAGGGGCTTTGGATTTCGCACTTCAGAACTAGCCGTGTACAGGTAAAGCGAAAAATGAGTTTTTTCAAAGAGTTCGCTGGCATATGTTTCAAATGTCGCCCGTTCTTCTTCCGTCAAAAATTTGGCACGGTCGTCAATGGGGGACTCTTCCGGAGAAAAAGCAAATAGCGGGATGACTGCTATAAACAGCCAAAACAAAATAGTTTTCATCATTCACAAAGCGGTTGAAGGGCTTGTTGGATTTCTGGAACAGAAATTTTATAAATCGCATTGGATTTGGCAGAGAATTCAGAAGAACCAGTGCCTTTTATCTGCTTTGTGAAACGGATTTTATCCCCTGTAAGCGAAATCAAAAATTCTACGGTGGAAATTTTTTTGGGACCGTCTTCAAAAATGTGCTTGGTGATGGTTTCCAGTTGTACGGTTACCTTTTTGCCGTTTTTATTTTCTTCAAATCCCGCTTTGGAAAAAAGATTTTCGAATGCAATGCAGACTGCGCCTTCTTCTTGGCAGTTCATGGTGTAAGTGCAATTTGGAGCGGAAGAAGTGTAAGAAACTCTTTGTTCCAGGTTGGGGCTTTGTTTGCTGAATTTTGGAATGAAAATGCGAAAGTGGATAAAATGTTCCCCTTTAAATGTTTCCACATTTTTCAAGTTGAAAACGACGATTCCGCTAGAATCGGTGAAAGCTTCGGCGAGGATCTTTTCGTTTTGTTCCGCAAGAACTTTGATTTTGGAAACGGGTCCCAGAGCGTTTTGCACGAGAATGCGGAATGGCCCTAATGCATTGTCTTCTACTTGACTCGGAACTTCCCCGACGACAGAGATTTGTAATCCTGCCACCGATTCTGCGATAAGAGCTTCCAGTGCAGGAACGTTTGCTTTAAATGCGTAAGATTTATCGAGAGGTTCAAAAATGGATATGTCTGCCGAAGCCCGTTGGTGGGAAAGTTGCAAAGGAACGAGTTCGCCATAGGCTTGAATCGCTTTTTCATATTGGCGAAGCCCAATGGCGTTGCAGATGATGGAATCCAATTGTTGCGCTTTGAATTTGGTGTCGAATAATTTTTGCCGCAGGGAAGCGGTCGCTTTTTCGGTGTCCAAAATGGCGGTGGTTTGCCAAGTATTCTTTTGAATTTTTTGGCGTTTGAGTTCAACTCCGTCTAACGTCAATTCGGATCGCACTTGAATGCTTTCCGAATATTTTTTTTGCAAATTTGACTGCTTGGAATTGTGGATTTCGGATTTTTGAGTAGAATGGGAAACGGCGATGGTTGAACGAATTTGGACTGCGACTCCCGCCATCGCCTGTTTGTCTGCATCTTCCTGCGAAACGTTGGATGTGGCGGTAAACGTGACGATGCGAGCGTCACAAATGGCGAATATGAAAAAGAGAAGAATTGTAAAAATTCGCATTAGGGTTGAATCTCCACAATCAAAAGCCGTTGGACAAGAGCGTTCTTTTTCACGTTGAATGTGGATCCGAGCGCAGCGCGGAGCGCATTGTACACTTCGTAAGAATCCCCAAAATCATGAGGGTTTGCGTAAATCGTGTAATCCGAAGTTCTGTCGGTCATGGCGTTGGTATTGACTTTGGCAAATTGCTGCTTGAGCAGTGTAGAAACTCGGGCATGAGCTCCGTCGAGATCGTTGAATTCCCCTGTAAAATGGAGAATGACTTTGTATGGAGTTCCGATTTGTGAATCTTCATCCCAGTAAGCTTGTACAGTTTTTAAAAGACCGGGAAGGGCCTTGTGCACGGCGCTAGCGATCAGTTCTTCTTTTCGAGTGCCATTGTCGTTTACTGTAGAACTTTGAGATCCGAGCAATCTGCCGGATGTGGATTCATAAGCGCTCAGAGATGCAAGGATTTTCCCATGGCGAATATCGGTGGTGAATTTGATATAAATGTCTGCGCCAAAAGAAAGGCTTGCGATGTAAGAAAGATCTTCGTCTTGGCCTGCGATTTCGCTTTGGAGAGTGACGACTTCATCGATTTTTGCAGAGCCTTCTACTGCTTTGACCAAAAATTGCTTTTCGGTGAGATATCCGTTGATGGCATTTGCTGCTGCTTTTGCAAAGGGATTTTCAGCGAGGATATGAACGCTTTCGTGAATGTTTTTTGCATTTTCCGGTAAAACCATTACCGAAGGCTTTGTGATGGATTTTGCTTTTATGGCTGTTTCTGTGGATTGCGGATGCCGTTCGGAAAAATCCATGGAATTTTGACGTAGTTCCTTTTCGACGTCAACAGGCTTCGCTTGAGAATTCGAAGCGCAAGATATCAAAAAAACAAAGCTGAAAAGAAAAATCAAAAAACGCATTTTATAAACCCCCTTAACATTAAGATAAAATAATATGAGGTTTTAGCCAAATAATTCCGTTTGCGAATCCTCTTCTTCGGGTTCGTCTAAGCGAATTCCCGCTCCCAAAAGCCGAACTTTTTGGGAAGAATCGTAACGTTCTCGAAAAAGCGTGGAAAATCTTTTCCATGACACGTCTTTAAAACACCGTTCAATGGTCGTGGATTTAAAATTCGCATATTTGATTTTGACAAAGCAATGAAAAACTGGAAATGTTTTTTGGTTTTCCCTTTCTACATAACGGTGGGCGCGTTTTAAGAATTCAAAATAAATCGTGCGCAGTTCCTGCTCGCAATCTTCAACGCCTTGAATGTCTTTCGAAAACGTATTTTCTGTAGATACGGATTTTCGGATGCGGCTGGTGACGACAGGGCGGTCATCGATGCCGCGGGCTAGGAAATAAAGCGAATCTCCAAAACTTCCAAAATGCTTGGCAAGCGTTTCACGGGAGAGCGGAAGGATGTCTTTGCAAAGAGAAAGCCCAAGGGAAGCGAGTTTTTTGTTGCAGGCTTTTCCGACTCCTGGAATTTTGCTTAACGGAAGTTCCCGCGTAAAAGCTTCCACGTCACAAGGGCGTATGGTGAATTGTCCGTTGGGCTTGTTCCAATCGCTTGCGACTTTAGCAAGGAACTTGTTGGGAGCGATTCCTGCGCTGGCTGTAATTCCGTCCCGTTCTTTGAAAATCGTATCGCGGATTTCTTGTGCAATTAGGGATGCAGAACCGTTTTGCGTATCGCTGCCGGTCACGTCTAAAAAAGCTTCGTCAAGGCTTAAACCTTCTACGCGGTTGGTGTACCGGTGAAATATTTTGAAGATTTCGTCGGATTCCGCTTTATAAGTATCATAATCGGAATGGACCAGTTTGAGCTGTGGACAAAGCTTGAACGCTTGGTACGTGGACATAGCGGAATGGAGTCCGAATTTTCTCGCCGGATAATTACATGTGGCAAGAACTCCGCGGGATTCGATGGATCCGCCTACAGCCATGGGAACGTCGCGAAGGGACGGATCGCGGCGCATTTCCACTGCGGCAAAAAAACAGTCCATGTCGATGTGAATGATTTTTCGGATCAAAGCATCTCCGCACTGGGATCGTACTGCTCAATTTTTTCACGAATGGTGAGGCCGCGTTTTTGCCCGAATAAATCTTGAATGTCTTCTATAGGCGCATTTAAGAATTCTTCGCGGCTGCGATATTTAGAAAGGATTTTGATGCGGGTTTCGTCACCGATTCCCGGAAGGTCGAGCCAGGCGACCCGCAGATCTTCTTTGCGCTTGCTGCGTTGATATGTAATGGCGAAACGGTGCGCTTCGTCACGGGCATTTTGCAAAAGTTTCAACGCAGCACTGGTGCGGTGCAGCACAATGGATTTTCTGTCGTCAGGAAAAACGATTTCTTCTAAACGCTTAGCAAGACCGATGAGCGGCAAATCTTTGTCGTGGCCGAGTTCCCGCAGAATTTGCATCGTCGCATCGACCTGTCCTTTACCACCGTCACATACCCAGAGATCCGGCATCGGGACGCCTTCGGCTTCCAAGCGTCGCAAGCGACGCGTCATGACTTCGCGCATGCTCGCGAAGTCATCGATGCCGGAAACGGTTTTAATGATGAACTTGCGATAATTCTTTTTATCGGGACGCCCATTTTTGAACGCCACAAGGCTTGCCACGGTATGAGTTCCTGCCAAATGGGAAATGTCCACGCATTCAATGCGGAAGGGAGTTTTGGCAAGGCCGAGTTCTCGTTGCAAATCGTAAACGCTCTGATCGACTTCGTCAAAATGCTTGACTTCGGACTGGGCTTCCACAAGTAGCATTTCTGCATTGGCCAGTGCGAGTTTCATAAACTGAACTCGTTCACCCCGCTGCGGAACGGCGATGCTAACCTTGTGGGTCGTGAGTTCGGCCAGTTCTTCTTCTATCTGTAAACGGTCTTCGTCGGGAATCGGATTGCTAATCGCGATTTCGTTTGGGATCAGCTCTTCGCCCTCGTACCACTTGGAAAGCATTTCGCAAAGGATTTCGGATTCGTCTTGGTCTTGGTCGCATTCCAGCTGGTAATGTCTACGTCCAGAAATGACCCCTTTCCGATATTCAAAAATGACGGCTGTGGCGAGGTTTCCGTTACGGCGTACAGCGATCACGTCGAGTTTTAGCGTCGTGTCGGTTGTGTCGGCCTTTTGACTTGTATTGGTCGCTTGCAACGCTTCGATGGCGTCCCGCTTTTTGGCTGCGGTTTCAAAGTCCAGATTTGCGCTGGCTTCTTGCATTTCACGGGTCCACTGGGTCAGCAGATCGTCCCGTTTGCCTTCCAGAATTTGCACCATTTCGTTTACGCTTTGGGCATATTCTTCTCGGGTGCAAAGATTTGCGCAAGGCGCCATGCAACGTCCGATGTAATAATTTAAGCAAGGACGTTGAGGCTTCGCAAGCGGAAACACCAGTTTGCATTCACGCATTTTAAAAAGCCGGGCAGAAATATCTACCAAAGTGCGAAAGGCTTTGGAGCTGGGAAACGGCCCGTAGCAGCGAAAGCGATTGCTTGCATGCCTAGAAAGGAAAAGCCTTGGAAAAGGATCCTTTAAATCAATTGCAATGTAAGGATAATGTTTGTCGTCTTTGAGTCGAACGTTGTAATGGGGCTTGTGTTTACGGATCAGGTTCGCTTCTAAAATAAAAGCTTCCTGTTCGGTATCGGTCACAATCCATTCAATGTCGTGAATGTAGGGCAACATGAGCATCGCGGCGCGATGCCCCGGCTTCGGTTTGCCGTCAAAATAACTGCGGACCCGGTGGGCAAGAACTTTGGCCTTTCCCACGTAAATGATCTTTCCTGCGGCGTTCTTCATCAAGTAAACGCCGGGGCGCGATGGGAGCTCTTCAAGCCTCTTTTGAATGGATTCTAACAAGGCGAAGCTCCCTGGAATTTACTTCGAAGATTCTTCGGGTTCTTCGATAACGTGATCGGCAGGATCGTCCTTGGGCTTTGAACTGTTCAGGTCCAGCAAGGTCTGCTTGAAGTAAAGAACGTTTGCATTGAGAGACGTATTTGCGCCGGCATTGATTCCGATTGTCGGGTGGAATGCGCCAAGGGAGAACGCCACTTCAAATCCCAAACGGAAGCCTCCGTTCCCATCGATGCTCACGTCCGGGTGCACCGTTCTACCGGTTTTATAATTGCCGTCGTATTCGATCATTTCACCGCTGGCGTCCATGGAAACGGTCTGATAACCCAGCGAAAGCATGATTTCTACAAATGGGATCGGCTTGTAACCGATGACAAGAGCTGTGTGGGTCGATCCAAAATCCAGATCCAATTGACCGTCCCAGTCTTCGGGCGTGTAACCCACGTATGCAGAATTATATCCAAAGAAAAGGCTTACGTCCAAGCCTTTCAGTGGAGCGGGTAAACGGTCAACAAAGAAGTGCCCAAAACTATGCTGCAAACCGAAACCGAAAAGGTGATAACCCTTCAGCTGGCTAATGCTTGGAAAATACATAGCGCGCAAAGCAACGCGGGTGTAAAAAGCGCTGAGGCCCGTTTGCAAATAGGGCAGCGTAAAAACAGACAGGTTGTGAAGTTCTTTGCTTCCGCCCAGTTCCATTTCGAACTTGTCGCCGAAAATGGTCGGAATCTTGACGCCGTTAAAATTGTATGAACGATCGTCATCGCTTAAAAATGCGATGTTGAACGGAAGACCCGCTTCAAAAACGATGCTTTTGTCGATAGACGCTCCGGTTACCCAGCTACCATTCAAAACGGTTCCCATGTATGTGGCGATGGGTTTTACGTAGCTGGTTCGGCCTGCGATTTTTTGAAAAGCGCTCATGGACGCATAATCGCTGCCCCATTCCGGAGTTGCAAAAAGGCTAGAAACTGCAAACAAAGTAAAAGACAGGAGAAATTTTTTCATAGGCCAAAATCTAGAAATTTTATACCTAAATTTAAATTATGGAATTAGAGGATATTTTAGAAAGAGCCAAATCTTGGGCAATGGAAGCCGGCGCATCTGCGCTTGCTATGCAAAAGCATCTGGGTGGAATCAAATTCAAAACACCGAAAGATGTGGTCACCGCTGCCGATTTTGAAAGCGAACGGATTATCGTTTCTCATATTCAAAGCGAATTCCCGGACCATTCCATTCGAACGGAAGAAGCGGGCCATGTGAAAGAAGGCTCCCGATACGAATGGATTATCGATCCTGTGGACGGAACGGTAAATTTTAGCCGCGGAATTCCTCTGTGGGGAATTTCCATTGCTCTGGTGGAAAACACGGAGAATGGGACGAAGCCGATTGTGGCCGTAGTCAATCTTCCAGGCCTTTCAAAAATATTCACCGCCTATACAGGCAGCGGAACTTTTGCAAACAATGAACATGTCCACGTAAGCATGGTGGATGATATTTCTAAAGCCATTGTTTCGAATGGGGATTTTAACGTGGGGGATTGGGCAAAGATCAATGCCCAGAACTTAAAGAATTTTAAAGCGGAAGCGGAAAACTGTACCCGTGTCAAATGCTATGGCAGTGCAGTCATCGAAGGCGCTTTCACGGCTCAAGGTTCTCTCGATGGATTTGTGATGACCATGAGTTATCCGTGGGACATTGCCGCCATTTCGCTTCTTGTTCAAGAAGCTGGCGGCAAAGCCACTGCTTTGGACGGTAGCCCGATCCGTTTTGTAGACGGCGAACAGGTTCTGTTTAGCAATGGAATTTTGCACGATCAATTTGTGCAAATGTTAAAGTGAGGAATTTATGGCAAGAGAAGGTTTTAAATCCCGCGCAGGTTTTTTGCTGGTTTCTGCGGGCTGCGCCATCGGTATCGGAAACGTTTGGAAGTTCCCCTTCCTTGCCGGGCAAAACGGCGGCGGATTCTTTGTTCTGTTCTACATTCTCTTTTTGATTTTGATGGGCGCGCCGGTGCTCACCATGGAACTGGCGGTGGGGCGCGCTTCGAGACGTTCTGCGGTTTCGGGCTATAAAACTTTAGAGCCTAAAGGTTCCAAGTGGCATTTGCACGGCTATGTTTGCTTTATCGGCTGCCTGCTTTTGATGATGTATTACACGACGGTGGCCGGCTGGATGTTCAATTATTTCTGGAAGTTCGTCAACGGTACTTTCGAAAAAATCCCGACGTCAGAAGTTTCGCACGTGTTCGAAGCCATGCTTTCGGATCCGAAGCAGGTGGTGGGCTGTATGGCGCTTACCGTGGTGCTCGGTTTTTTGGTGAATAGCTTTGGCGTTCAAAAAGGTCTTGAAGCGGTCACCAAATGGATGATGCTTGGCCTTTTGATTTTGATCGTGGCCCTTGGCGTGCATAGCGTTCTTTTGCCGGGTGCAGGCGAAGGCCTTTCTTTTTACCTTGTACCGAGCCTTGAAAATATTGAACATCAGGGATTTGGAAAGGTGATTACCGCTGCGATGAATCAAGCCTTCTTTACGCTTTCGCTGGGCGTTGCCGCTATGGAAATCTTTGGTTCGTACACATCCGGCAAATATTCGTTAGGCGGAGAAGCGATCCGCATCTGCATTTTGGATACTCTCGTGGCTTTGGCTTCGGGGCTGATCATTTTCCCTGCTTGCTTTGCTTATGGAGTTCAGCCGGATGCAGGTCCGAGCCTTATCTTTTTGACGCTTCCTCGGGTGTTTATGAACATGACCGGAGGCCGCTATTGGGGAGCTGCTTTCTTCCTCTTTATGATTTTTGCCAGTATGTCAACGGTGCTTGCCGTGTTCGAAAATTTGATGTCTGGATTCTTGGATGATTTCAAATGGACACGTCGCAAAGCGACATTTGTGTGCTTTATCATTGTGCTCATCACTTCGATTCCTTGCGCCCTCGGTTATAATGTTTGGAGCGATCTGCATCTCATTGGAAATCGGGACGTTCTCGACTCCGAAGATTTTATCGTTTCGAACTTTTTGTTGCCCTTAGGCTCTTTGGTGTATGTGCTTTTCTGCGTCACCAAGTGGGGTTGGGGTTTTGACAATTACATGGCCGAAGCGAACAAGGGTCAGGGCTTTAAAATCCCATATTGGCTCAAGAATTACTTCCGGTTTGTGCTTCCGGTGTTGATCCTCATCATCTTCGTCAACGGGCTTCTTTAATTTTGGCAATTAGAGCCTTCGGTGCGCTTTCTATCTTGATTTTAGCGGTCTTTATCCAAGGATTTGTCCCTGTCGAGATCTCTTTGAATAGGCGATTTATATATTAAAATTATGCTATTCAAGACTTTGATTGTTGATGATGAACCCTTGGCCCGCATGAGAATGCGCAAGTTGCTTGAACCTTATACGGACTTGGTGGAAATCGCCGGGGAAGCGAGCACAGGCGAAGAGGCTGTGGCAAAAATCTGCGAAATTCACCCGGATTTGGTGTTTTTGGACATCCAAATGCCCGATATGACCGGTTTTGACGTGTTGAAAGAAGTGGGTGAAGACGAAGATCCGCTGATCGTCTTTACGACCGCTTACGATGAATATGCCATAAAAGCCTTTGCCGAAGATACCATCGATTACCTTTTGAAGCCCATCGAAGAAGAACGTTTAAAAGTGACCATGGATAAAATTCGCCGTTTGGCGAAGGTCTGCTCCGGTGAAATGGATTCCGAACCGGCAATGCAACAGCTTTTAGACCGAGCTCCGGATTTAAAACAGCCTTATTTGCGCCGTATTCAGGCAAAAATCGGCGACCGCACCATTGTGATTCCCATTGAAAACGTGTTCCGCTTCCAGAGCGAAGAAAAGTACACTACCGTTTATGCTTCCAATGGAAAATTTATTATCAGCACGCCGCTGGTGGATTTGGAAAAACGTTTGGATCCGGGACAGTTCGTGCGGGTGCATCGGGCTCATTTGATTGCGATCGATGCGATTTCGGAATATCAGCGTTTGCCCAACGGGCATTTTACCATCAAATTGCACGATAAGGATAATTCATCGATTCCGGTTAGCCGAAATTTTGTGAGCAATCTTCATTCCCTATAGCAACCGTATTCAATTTAAGAAATACAGAAAAAAGGCTCGCAGCGATGCGGGCCTTTTTGACAGGAAACTGTCATGTAGAGAGGGAGTTTCTGCGCCAACTTTAATAAAATTTTGAAGTCCGAGCAAGGCCGGAAAGCCTTCAAAATTTCTTATTTAGTCGTTACCGTTTTTGAATGAGATCGGCAAGAGAAACGCTGTCCAAATAGGAGCTGACGATGTTGTTCAGTTCGGTCCAAAGGGGGAGCGTTTTGCAGTGGCTTGCATGCTTGCAAGGCTCTGCGTCGTCTTCTAGGCAAGCGACAGGAGCGAGTGTTTCTTCCGTTGCCCGTAAAATGTCTCCCACGGCGTAATCCTTGGGAGGTCTGTTCAAACGGTAGCCGCCTGCTTTTCCACGCATGGCTTCTACAAGTCCCGCTTTGGATAAAACGGTCATAATGGCTTCCACATATTTTTGTGAAATGCCTTGGCGAGATATAATGTCCTTCAGCGGAATAAAATGGTGTTCGTCCTGTTCCGCAAGGTCAATCATGACTCGCAGCGCGTAACGCCCTCGGGTAGATACGATCATATAAAGCAATTTAGCATAAAAATTCGACAAAGATGTCGGAAATTTCCAGAGCATATAAAAAAAATTGATAAGGGGGCATAAAAAGATAATATTGGACGCTCCCTATAAGCTCCGTCTATATTTTGCGCAACAAAAATAAGTGGTGCGTAACACCAAAGGAGTTCACAGAATATGGCAAGAGTCAAGTTTATCGAATCGGTCGAAGAAGCTCAGGGTAAGGCAAAAGAAGCTTACGAAAAGCTCGTTGGCGCAGGCAAAATCACCAATATGAAGCGCGCTCTGTTGCAGGATTATGCAACTTATGATGCTTTCATGGGCTGGTACACGAGCTGGGCTCGTTTGGTGGAAATCGTCGGTTTGCGTGCTGCAACTGTTTACGCTCATGCCGTTTCTACGACGAACAGCTGCCAGCTTTGCTCGCTCTTCTTCATTAGCGATTTGAAGGCTTTGGGCATTGACCCGAAGCAGTTTGAAACCACGGAACAGGAAGCGATTTTGGTGAAGCTCGCTCACCAGATCGTGAAGGACCCCACTGCAGTTCCGGATTCCTACTTCGAAGATTTGCGCAAGTTCTACAACGATTCCGAAATTGTGACGATCGTCGGCTTTGCTGCTCAGATGATTGCAACGAACAATTTCAACTCCGTTTTGAAGATCGATGTGGACCAGCGTTTGCTCCCGATCAAGGACGAATTCCAACCGGCCACCTGGCGCAAGGATATCAAGTAATATGAATGCGAATTTCAAAATCTTTTTGACGGCACTTGTTGCCTTTGGATTTGCCCTGATCACAGGAGCCTGTGACGGTGAAAAAAAGGAAACCTCCAAGTACAAGTTCGGAACGGTAGAACTTCCCGTTTTGGACGGTGCTTTGTGCGGCATTCCCTTCTTTGTTGCAAAAGAAAAGGGCTTCTTTGAAGAAGAAGGCTTTGATGTCAAGCTGATCGCTGCCGATGGAGAAACTCGAAAGCTCGGTCTTAGCAAAGGAACGTATCCTTTGACGAATTCGGACTTCCAGTTCTTCCAGGCGATTGAAAATGGCGTGGACATTAAAATTGTGGACGGTATCCATATCGGCTGCATTAAGGTCCTTGTCAAAAAAGGCTCGTCGATTGCGAAAGCTTCCGATTTGAAGGGTAAAAAGATCGCTGTGGACGAAATCGGCGGAACTCCGCATCAGGCAGTAAGCCTTTGGCTCTCTGTGGGTGGCGTTTCGACAAAGCCGGAAGATGGCGAAGTCCAGTTCCTGCCTTATGCAGACGGAAACCTTGCCTTGGAAGCTTTGGAACAGGGCCAGATCGATGCTGCTGCCATTTGGGATCCGCTGGCAACGTCTTATGAAAAGAGCGGAAAAGCAGATGTGATCATGGATGTGGCGACAGATCCGGTCTTTGACGGTCGTTACTGCTGCTTCATTTATGTTTCGGCAAAGATCCTCCATGAAAATCCGGAAAAGATCGCTGCTCTTCTCCGCGCCATTCACAAGGCGGAAGCTTGGATTGCGGATCATCCGGAAGAAGCTGTGGACATCACGGCAGAAGGCAAGTATTCCGAAATCGAAGACAAGGCTTTGGCTGTTGAACTCGTGAAAGCTTATGTGTACACGTCTCAGGAACAGCAGAAAAAGCTTGGCCGCGATGTGAAAAGCGACTTGCGTTACTTCAGTGAAAAACTGCACCAGATCGGCTATTTGACAAAAGAACCGGATCAATTTGTGAAGGACCTTTTCGAAGAAGTAAACTTGAGTAAGTAAAGCTTGGGTATTTTACAAAGCGCCCGAAAGGGCGCTTTCCATTTGTAGGCAAAAAGAATATGATTCAAACGATTTTAGGTTTTGCAATTGCATTTTTAACGAATCTGTTGTTTCCGCAGATTGCCGATGGCGTTCGTTTGAAAACAGTATTGCTTGGAAATATAAGCGTGGATGGAAACACGGCGTATCGGGCCGTTCTGATTTTATTGATTGTGTTTTATGTGGTGAAAGCGTTTCGTTCGAAATGGAAAAAGGATTCCCGTTCCCAATTCCGTTTTGCGGTAGGAATTGCCCTTGCGCTGTGGGATATTTTGGGAACAAAGCTCCGTATTTTGCCGCAGCCTTTTTTTCCTGGTCCGGCTGTCATCATGGGCGCTTTTTTGGAAGACGGTCCTTTTATTTGGCAAAATACCCTTTATTCTTTGCGACTTTTTTTTGCAGGATTTTCGGCGGGTGTGTTAAGCGGAATAGTGACGGGAGTGCTGATCGGATGGTTTCCGAAAGTGCGTTATTGGTTGACGCCGGTGTTAAATATTAGCGGTGTGATTCCGGCAGTGGCGTGGATGCCTTTTGCGTTGACGCTTTTCCCGACTTCTTTTTCGGCAGCGACTTTTTTGATTGCCGTTTGCTCTTGGTTCCCTGTGGCGACCATGACTGCGGAAGGTGTGCAAAGTACGCCCAAGTCCCATTTTGAAGTTGTTCGAACTTTTGGCGCAAAAGGCTTGTATCAGGTTTTGCACGTGGCGATTCCCCATTCCATGCCGCAGATATTTACAGGTGTAACGACTGCGGCTGCATTCAGCTTTACCACGTTAGTGATGGCGGAAATGATGGGACAGCCTGGCGGCCTTGGCTATTACATCAATACGTCAAAAGTTTGGAGCGCCTATTATAAAGTCTTTGCAGCGATTATTGTAATGGCGATTCTTTTTAGTCTGATATTAAAAACGGTGGGTGCCATTCAAGGATATGTTCTGCGTTGGCAGAAAGGCGTGGTGAGGTAAAATGAAAACGAATTCGGAAAAAATCCTTTCGATCCAGAATGTGCAGCGTTTTTTTACCGATGAACAGACAGGGCGTTCCAAGCAGGTTCTAAAGGATATTTGTTTAGATGTGTACCGCGGAGAATTCGTTTCGATTTTAGGATCGTCGGGCTGCGGAAAGACGACTCTTTTGCGAATGATTGCGGGCCTTGATGCGGTTTCGTTTGGCGGTTCTATGGAACTGGATGGAGCGCCGATTCATGGAACAGATCCGAAACGCGGATATGTGTTCCAGCAAGGCTGTCTTTTTCCTTGGCTGACCGTGGAACAGAACATTGCGACGGGACTCAAAGTGCGCAAGGTTTTTAAAAGAGATCAAAATCGCATTCAGGAATTTATCGATAAGATCGGGCTTACAGGATTTGAAAAAAGTTTTCCGCATCAAATCAGCGGTGGTATGGCGCAACGCGTGTCCATTGCGCGGGCGCTGATCAACGATCCGGAAGTTCTTTTGCTAGATGAACCTATGGGTGCTTTGGATTCCTTTACGCGGACAGATATTCAGAACATGCTTTTGGATCTTCGACGGGAACGCAACACTACGATGATCCTTGTGACCCATGATATTGACGAAGCCCTTTATCTTTCGGATAGAATTGTCATTATGACGCCCCGTCCTGGGCGCATCAGTGAAGTGCTTGAAATCAAAGATGATTTTCCGAGGGATCGTGGATCTGCGCATTTTTTGGAACTCCGCAGAAATATTTTGGAAAGATTTGATTTGGCAAGATCTAGCCCCGCTCCAGAATATGTGATTTAATTTGTACGAAATATTTTGTTTGTGATCCTGTGATAAGAAAAAACGATAACAGGGTCTAAATATTATGTATTAGCCGGTGTAATAGACGCCTTCTATATTTGGCTTGTCAAACAAAAACCGGAGAATTACAGAATGTCTAACGCAAATATTTCGAGTCAGGACTTACCCCTGAGTTCTTACGAAAAAGCTCGTAAGTACAATCTTTTTTCTTTTGCGAATGCACCGCACAAAGACTATAAACCGTTCTTTGTAGACCACGCAGATGGCGTATATGTTTACGATGGAGAAGGTAAACAGTATATCGACATCGCATCGGAACTTGTGAATGTGAATATCGGTTTTAACAACCGTCACATTATTGAAGCGGTGCAAAAACAAGTAGAGCGCCTTGCCTATATCGCACCGCGTCACGCTTTTGCCGAAGCTGGAGAACTTTCGGAACTTTTGATTGAAAAAATTGCACCGAAGAATATGAAAAAGGTGCTGTTTACGTTGGGCGGTTCTGAAGCGAATGAATTCGCTATCCGCTTTGTAAAGGCTTTTACGGGTCGTGATAAAATCTTTTCCAAGTATGAATCTTATCACGGCAGCACTTACGGCGCATCGAGCTTGACAGGCGAAAGTGAACGCGCTTCGCTTTTCCCGACAATTCCTGGATTTATCAAGTATCCTGCACCCCATCTTTACGGATATGATATTAAATTCAAATCCGAAGAAGAAGCTACGGCGCACTTCCTTTCCCGCTTGGAATATCAGATTCAGCAGGAATGCCCGGAAACGGTAGCAGCCATTTTCATTGAATCGGTCACCGGTTCTAACGGCGTTTATCTGTATCCGAAGGGATATTTGCAAGGTGTTCGAAAAATCTGCGACAAGTATGGAATTTTGCTTGTTTGCGATGAAGTCATGAGCGGTTTCTTGCGCACGGGTGAATGGTTTGCTTGCCAGAATGATGGCGTAGAACCGGATCTGATTACTTTTGCAAAGGGTGTGAATAGCGCTTATGCACCTCTCGGAGGTGTGTTGATCAGTGAAAAAATCGCTGATTATTACGAACAGAATGCGTTTACTGCTGGATTGACTTATAACGCACACCCGCTGGGAGTGGCCGCTGCGATTGCTTGCATCGAAGAATATTTCCGTTTGGATGTCAAGTCCAATGTGAAAAAATTGGAACCTGTTTTAAAGCGTAAACTGGCCGAACTTAAAGAAAAGCATCCGTCTGTAGGCGATGTCCGTTCCGTGGGCCTTTTCGGAGCGATTGAATTCAGCTATAGCAAAGATCACAAGGATGTCATTCGCAAGAACGCTGCGGGAGAACCGTTCCTTGGCAACTTGATTGCAAAACTGCGCAACGAATACGGCATCCTCACAATGGGCGGCGGATCAACAATCCTTGTAGCGCCTCCGCTGATTATTACGGAACAGCAGATCGATGAAATCTTTGCCCGTTTAGATAAAGCAATTGCGGAATACGCAGACGGCTTGGTATAAGGAGACAAAATGTCTGAATTATCTTTTGATACGTTGAAATTGCATGCTGGTTATAATCCGGCTGAACACAACCACGCTGTTTCTGTTCCGATTTATCAAACGACAGCTTTTACGCTGGATACGGTTAAGCGCAGCGATGACCTGTTCTATTTCGATAGCACGGAAGCGCTTTATACGCGCCTTTCGAATCCGACGACAGATGTTTTGGATGCGCGTTTGACGGCGCTTCACCCGGGTGCAACTGGTGCAGTGACGCTTTCTTCGGGCATGGCCGCTGTGACGTACGCCCTTTTGAACGTGACAGCCGGCAAGGGAAGAATTCTTGCAACGGCACGCAGCTACGGTGGAACCTTCGATAGCTTTGAACAAATTTTTGGCGATACAGCTGTCCAATATGACGTTGTGGAAGATCCCGATGATCCGTCCAATTTTGAAAAGGCGATCCAAGAAGATACCAAGGTCATTTTCATTGAATCCATTACGAATCCGAATGCGACGATTCTCGATATCGAAGCGATTGCGGAAATCGCCCATCGCCATGGAATCCCTCTGATTGTTGACAATACGGTTGCAACGCCTTATCTGCTGAATCCTTTTGAATTTGGCGCAGACGTAGTGGTGTATTCCGCGACGAAGGGTCTCACGGGCCATGGAAACGTGATTGCCGGAGCCATCCTTGAAAATAACCAGTTCAACTGGAAAAATGGAAAGTTCCCGCAGTTCGACGGACAGCCCCACTTTTTGGTTTCGCAGCAGGGCGTTCCCCGTACCTTCTACGATGTATTCCCGACGACGCCGTTTACGGGCCGCATTCGAACCATCCATTTGAATTATTTGGGCGGTGCGATTGCTCCATTCAATTCGTATTTGGTTCTTCTCGGAATTGAAACTTTGTCGGAACGCCTTTCTAAGGCTGTTAAATCGGCAGAAAAAATTGTGGAATTTTTGGAAAGCCGCGAAGATGTTGCATGGGTCAATCATCCTCATGCAAAGAATAGCAAGTACCGTTCTTTGGCTGCTAAATATTTCCCGAAGGGCGCTGGCGCTATTTTGAGCTTTGGTCTCAAAAACAGCAGTAAGGAAAAGGTGATCCAATTCCTAGAATCGGTGAAGGTGTTCAGCTTCCAGGCGAACATCGGTGATGCTCGCTCTTTGATCATTAACCCGGCAACGACAACCCACATTGAATTGTCGGATCCGATCAAGAAGCTTGCAGATATCAATGCCGATACGATCCGCTTGTCTGTTGGACTTGAAGATGTGAACGATTTGATCGCCGATCTGGATCAAGCGCTTGTAGCTGTTGCCGAATCCCGGTAGCGGATACGCGCTTGCTCGGAGGGGAAAACTGTTATTCATGGAGGTGAAAGGATGAATTTTAAGCTTGTTTTAGAAAATTATTTGCGAAATCCATTTAGAAGTATCACCCTTTCCCTTCTTGTGGCAATTTTGGCGTCCGCCCTGCTTGTGGGCGGATTCCTTTCCCAGTCACTTTCCAAAGGTTTGGAACAGATTTCAGGAATCCAGTCGGATATTCTCCAAATGGTCGTTTGGGTCATCGGGAGCTTTTTCCTTTTGATTTCTGTAGCGGCAATTATTTCGACCTTTGTGCTTACAGTTCGTGAAAAGCGTAAGGAATATGCGCTTCTTCGCATTGTCGGGTATACGCAGCGCCGTGTGAGAAACTTGGTTTTGGGCGAAGCGGCTTTTGTAACTGCCGTGGGGATCGCCTTGGGATTCCTTTTTTCGAGTGTTGCTTACTTTGTGTTTAAAATTGCCGTGGAAGAACAGCCGGGGTTGCTGTTACTTTTCCCGGAAGAATGGGAATTTGCACTGACGTATTTGTTTGTCATCGTGTTTTTACTTCTGGTCGGAACGCTGTCGGTGTATAAAATTGCAAATGGAATTGCCCGGTCGGAAGTTTCCACGATACTCAGGGAGGAGGAAACATGATATTTAGCATATCGAATTTAAGGAAAAAGTTTACCCGACGTGGCGTGGATTTTGATGCAGTTCTCGATGCGGATTTCTTTGCGTGGTCCGGCGATTTCATTGTGATTACAGGGGAATCCGGCTGCGGAAAAAGCACTTTGCTTTCCATGCTTGCAGGGCTTGCTCGTCCAAGTTCCGGCGATGTCATTTTGGACGGTGAAAAGTTCGGTGATTTAAGCGATGAAGAGCTTTCTCAAATCCGTAATCGTCGAATCGGCTATGTTCCGCAAAATGCGCTTTTCTTTCCGCAGTATACGGTTTTAGAAAATGTTTTGTTCCCAAAGTTTTTACGGGACGGTAAGTCGGTTCAGCAGGATGTCGCATTGAAAGACTTGGATTCCGATTTGCAAACGCTTTTGAAGGACCTTGGAATTTCAGATCTTTTAGAAGAATACCCTGCGAATCTTTCCGGCGGGGAATTGCAAAAAGCGTCTATCGCTAGAGCTTTGGTCAATAATCCGAGCATCCTCATTGCCGATGAACCGACAAGCAGCTTGGACGAAAAAAATGCAAGACTTGTTTTGAAATTGTTCTCCCATTTGGCTTCGACGGGGACAGCGATCATTATGGTGACCCATGATGACATGGCTTTAAAACGGGCCGATCGCAGCTATATTATGCAAAGAGGCCAATTGATTCCACGTGAGGTGTCGGATTATGGAAATCTGTAGACTGTAAACGAATTATGGTGCAAGACACCGCATATTTTTATTATATTACCTAGTGTAACAGTAGGAATTCAAAAAACAAAAAGGATTTTAAATTTCAACGAATGTGAAAAATATTGAAACGACTCTTCTCCACGGTGGAATTGATGGCGATAGCTTTACGGGTGCGGTAAATGTGCCTATTTATCAAACTTCTACCTACCGTCAGGCAGGCCTTGGGGAAAATACAGGATGGGAATATTCCCGTACCGGAAACCCGACCCGTGCAGCTTTAGAAGCGTTGATCGCTGACTTGGAAGGCGGTGTAGCGGGCTTTGCCTTTGCCAGTGGAATGGCTGCAACTTCTACCGTGCTTTCCCTGTTTAACAAGGGCGACCGCATTATCATTTCGAGCAATGTCTACGGTGGAACGTTCCGCGTTTTGGACAAAGTGTTCAAAAATTTTGGCATTGAATATTCCATCGAAGATACGACGAATTTGGAAACCTTGGAATCGAAGATTACATCTGACGTCAAGGCTCTGTTCATCGAAAGCCCGGCAAATCCGCTTTTGACGGTTACAGATATTGCTGCGGTAGCAGAAATCGCAAAGCGTCGCGGTATTCTGACGATTGTCGATAACACGTTCATGACTCCGTATTTGCAGCGTCCGTTAGAACTCGGAGCCGATATTGTTGTACACAGCGCAACAAAATATTTGGGCGGACATAGCGACCTTGTAGCGGGCCTTGCTGTGGTGAAAGACAAATCGATCGCCGAACGTCTTGCCTTTACGCAGAACGCAACGGGTGCGGTTCTTGGACCTTTCGATTCGTTCCTTTTGATCCGCGGCATTAAAACGTTGAGCGTCCGTCTGGATCGTCACACGGATAATGCATTGCACATTGCCCGCTACCTCGAAAAATTGGAAGCGGTGAAAAAGGTTTATTATCCGGGACTTCCCACTGCCCAAGGTTACGAAATCAACAAAAAGCAGGCAAAGAATGGCGGCGCCATGATTTCCTTTGAGCTCCAAGAGAAGTACGATATTCGCAAGTTCTTCAAGGCCCTTCGCCTGGTGTCCCTTGCCGAAAGCCTTGGCGGTGTGGAAAGCTTGGTATGCCATCCGGCGACCATGACTCATGCGTCGATTCCCAAGGATATCCGTGACAAGGTCGGAATTACCGATGGGCTCATCCGTCTTTCTGTGGGAATTGAAAAGGTGGATGACATCATCGTGGACATTGTGGCTGCGATTAAGGCTGCGGAGGCATAAATGCGTTACTATGAATCGATGCAGTCCCTGGTGGGCCATACGCCGCTTGTGAAACTGACCCACGGAGGAATTTCGGAAGGCGCAAACCTGTTCGTTAAATTGGAACTTTGGAATCCTTCGGGAAGTGTCAAAGACCGCACTGGAAAGTACATGGTGGAAGATGCTTTGCGCCGTGGTATTTTGCAGCCGGGAGGAACCATTGTGGAAGCGACCGCCGGTAACACGGGCCTTGGTATTGCTTTTGCCGCGTTGAACCGAAATATCCGCGTTATCTTTGTAGTTCCCACAAAGTTCTCTGTAGAAAAAACGACGCTTTTGCGCGCCTTGGGCGCAGAAATCATCAGCACGCCTCGTGAAGAGGGCATGCTCGGTGCCGAAAAGAAAGCGGAAGAACTTTTGACGCAAATTCCGGGATCTGTTTCTCTGAGACAGTTCCGCAATTTGGCAAATCCTCTTGCCCACTACGAAACGACTGGTCCGGAAATTTACGAAGACCTCGATGGCCATATTGATTATTTGGTTGCCGGGGCTGGAAGCGGCGGAACTTTCTCGGGCGTTCTCAAGTATCTCAAAGAAAAGAATCCGAATGTCGTCGGCGTATTGGCGGATCCGGTAGGATCAACTTTGGGCGGTGGGGAACACGCAGATTACAATATTGAAGGAATTGGTAACGATTTTGTCGCAGATACCATGAACATGAGTTTCGTGGATAGGGTCGTCAAGGTAAATGATGACGAAGCGATCGAAGGAACTCGCGAGCTCGCCCTTAAAGAGGGTATATTTGCAGGGTCGTCTTCGGGCGCGGCTTATGCTGCGGCGAAGAAACTCATTGCTTCGGGTGTCAAAGGAAATGTCGTTTTCATTGCGCCGGATCGTGGAGACCGTTACTTTAGCAAGGGACTTTACAAATGACACTTCAGCAACTTCGTTATGTCATCGGCATTGCCGAAATGGGATCGTTTAACAAGGCTGCCGAAAAACTTTATGTTTCTCAGCCGTCTTTGACCGCTGCCGTTCGCGATTTGGAAGATGAATTAAACATTCTGATTTTCAATCGTTCGAGCCGCGGAGTTTCCCTGACTAGCGAAGGCGAAGAGTTCATTGCGTATTCCCGCGAACTGATGGAGCACTTTGAATCGGTGCTCGAAAAGTACGGCAAAATCGGTAAGCGTAAAAAGAAGTTCGGCGTTTCGACGCAGCACTATTCTTTTGCAGTCAAAAGCTTTGTGGAAACCGTCAAGCAGTTCGATACGGAAAAGTATGATTTTGCAATCCGCGAGACTCGCACCAAGGAAGTCATCGAAGATGTGGCTGCATTCAAAAGCGACATCGGCATCCTTTACTTGAGCGATTTCAACCGCAAAATCATTTCCAATCTGTTGGATGCGCGAGATTTGGAATTCCACAAACTGATCGATTGCAAAGCGTATGTTTACTTGTGGAAAAATCATCCGCTGGCCAATAACAAATTCATCACGTTAAAACAGCTGGATGATTATCCGTGCCTTTCCTTTGAACAGGGCGACGACGGATCCTTTTATTTTGCCGAAGAAATTTTAAGTACAAACGAATATAAACGCACCATTAAAGCGAACGACCGCGCAACCATGTTGAACCTGATGATCGGGTTGAACGGTTATACGCTTTGCTCGGGCATCATTTGTGAAGAATTGAACGGCGATGACTTCCGCGCGGTTCCTTTTAAGGATAAAAGCGATGAAGCTCATTCTGTCATGGAAATCGGTTACATCTGCAAACGCAACATGTTGCTTGGACTTGTTGGCGAACGTTACGTGGAAAATCTCGAAAAATACCTGGCTAATTGCAAAAGTTAACTCGTTATAAGAAAATACTATATCTGATTAAAGAAATTTAGTATTGACTTATACCTTGATTTCGTCGGTCTTTTGTTCTATTTTAATGCCTACAAGATTGATAGGGAAAAACGAAATGTTTCGTTTTCCCCGAGCATTCGAAGGAGCGCCTATGAGTAGTGACTGTCGAATGCCGAGAGGCATTCTGAAAACGAATTAGCCGAAAGCCTAAAGTTTGGGGGCTTTACGGGGTGGTAGAAAATAATCCAACATTTTCAGCATCCGTGTTTTCAAAGTGAAAACGGTGCGCAATCTTTATTTTAAGAGGAATTTTTACACATGACTACGCAGAATAAACTTCATTTCGAAACTCTTCAGATTCACGTTGGCCAGGAAACCGCAGACCCGACAACCGATTCCCGCGCGGTTCCTATTTATCAGACAACTTCTTATGTGTTCCACAGTGCACAGCACGCTTCTGACCGTTTCCATTTGCAGGATGCAGGAAACATCTACGGACGTTTGACGAACACGACCCAGGGCGTTTTGGAACAGCGTATCGCTGCTCTTGAAGGCGGCATTGCCGGCCTTGCTGTTGCATCGGGTGCAGCTGCTATTACTTATGCGATTACCGCTCTCGCTCGCAAGGGTGACCACGTTGTGGCTCAGCGCACGGTTTACGGTGGAACTTTCAACCTTTTGCAGCACACGCTCCGCGATTTCGGTATCGATGTGACTTTTGTCGATACTCATGATTTGAAGAGCGTCGAAGCTGCCGTAAAGGAAAACACAAAGCTCATCTTTATTGAAACTCTCGGCAACCCGCATTCCGATATTCCGGATATTGACGCTATCTCCGAAATCGCTCACAAGAACAAGATTCCTCTGGTGATCGATAACACCTTCGGTACTCCGTATTTGATTCGTCCGATTGAACACGGTGCAGATGTGGTTGTGCATTCGGCAACTAAGTTCATCGGTGGTCACGGTACGACTCTCGGCGGTATCATTGTGGACGCTGGCAAGTTTGACTGGGCTGCTTCGGGTAAGTTCCCGCAGTTCACCGAAAAGAACCCGAGCTACGGCTTCCCGTTTGTGGCTGCTGGTGCTGCTGCCTACGCAATCTACGTCCGTACCATTCTTCTTCGCGACGAAGGCGCTGCCATTTCTCCGTTCAACGCATTCCTTCTTTTGCAGGGCGTTGAAACCCTTTCTCTCCGTTTGGATCGTCACGTGGAAAACACCAAGAAGGTTTTGGAATTCCTTTCCAAGCACCCGAAGGTTACCCGCGTAAGCCATCCGAGCTTCGAAAACCATCCGGACCACAAGCTTTACCAGAAGTACTTCCCGAACGGCGGTGGTTCTATCTTTACCTTCGACATCAAGGGTGGTCAGGAAGAAGCCTTCAAGTTCATTGACAGCCTGAAGATCTTTAGCCTGCTCGCTAACGTTGCCGACGTGAAGAGCCTCGTGATTCACCCGTACACCACCACCCACTCGGAACTTTCTCCGGAAGAATTGGCTGCTGCCGAAATTACACCGGCAACCATCCGCGTGTCCAACGGTACGGAACATTACGAAGATATCATTGCGGACCTTGAAAACGGCTTCGCTGCTATCTAAGAATTTCAATATTCTGTAAGTCCAAACGGTTACCGGTAAGTCATTATCGGTAACTATTTGTGTTTTTTTTGATTTGGAAAGGATGCTATGATTGATTTTGAATATTACAATCCGGCAAAAATTGTTTTTGGCGAACACAGCGAACAGAAGCTGAAATCGCTGCTCTCTGCGCATAATGTGAAGTCGCTCCAGCTCGTTTATAGCGGCGATTTTATCAAGACCCTTGGCATTTACGATGTCATCCAGGATGCGGTAAAAGAATTGGGCATTCGTTTTTCGGAAAATGGAAACGTTGTTCCGAACCCTTCAATTGACCTTGTGCGTGAACTTGTGAAGCAGGGCAAAGAAAATAATGTGGACTTTGTACTTGCTGTGGGCGGCGGAAGTTCTATCGATACAGCAAAAGCAGTGTCCATTGGTATTCCGTATGAAGGAGATGTTTGGGATTTCTTTGAAAAAGGAATTTCTCCCAAGCAGGTTCTTCCGGTGGGCGTGATTGCAACGACAGCTTCCAGCGGATCTGAAACTTCCAACGCGGCGATCCTTTCGAATGGCGAATGGAAGCTCGGTTTTGAAGATGACAGGATCATTCCGAAGTTCGCCATTATGAATCCCAAGTACACGGTGGGACTTCCGGCGTACCAGACCTATGTAGGCGTTGCCGATGTACTTTCGCATTTGTTGGAACGTTATTTCTCTGACGAAAAATATTCCGATACAACCGATTACCTGATTGAAGGCGCTATCCGGGCTTTGTTTGTCAATGCAGACAAGCTTTTGAAAAATCCGAAGGATGTGAACGCCCGTGGGGAAGTCCAATGGCTTGCCAGCGTGGCTCACGGAGGCTTTTTGGACGCCGGACGCCGTGCGGACTGGGGCTCCCACCGCATTGAACATGAACTTTCTGCGCAGTACAATGTGACGCACGGTGAAGGAATGGCCGTTGTGACTGTCGCATGGACAAAGTACATGGCAGAAAAGAAGCCTTGGCGTCTTGCGCTGCTTGCGAATCGCGTCTTTGGAGTGGATGCGTTCAATTACAGCGAAACGGAAAGAGCTTTTATCTTGTCAGAAAAGCTTTCCGCATTCTATAAAAAGCTCGGCCTTGCTACGTCCCTGTCGGAACTTGGCATTGGAAACAAGGATTTCGACGCTATGGCCGCAAGAGCCGTTCGCAACGGCAATGTCGGGCATTACGTTCCTCTGGATGCGGCGACCATCAAGGAAATCTTGACGCTCGCCTTGTAAATCCAGAAAAAGTTAAGCCGGATTGAAGTTGTCCTTGCTCTGCATGCAACGGGGACAATGCCAATCCTCGGGCAAATCTTCGAACGGCGTTCCTGCGGGGACGCCGTTTTCTAGATCGCCCACAGCCGGATCGTAAACGTAACCGCAGATCGAACAGACGTATTTTCCCGATTTTGTTTTGAACGTAAAATCTCCCGCTGGAATTGTAGGTGGAGGATTGTTCAAATCGATGACCTTTTTCCCTTCCAGGTTTTCGTAACCTTGGGGCGAATGCGTGGAAATATACACGGTCGGATGTTTGGAAATGAATTCTCGTATGCGGTCTAAGGTTTTACGTGCTTCTGCAAGATCTTCGAAAACAATGGAAAGCTTGTTTTGGTATAAAGCTTCGTCTACATAAGTGATGTCTCCGTGGATCATGTAAAAGAGGCCGTCGCTTTCTACAATGACGATACTGTTGCCGTTGGTGTGGCCTTTGGCTTTAATGAAGTGAATGCCTTCATCTATTTTTTGAGACTCTGGAAAGTTGTAGTAAGCTCCATCGGTGAAATTCACGGGCACAAGGTTTGGAACGCCTTGTAGTTCCGGTGCGGAACATTCTTCGGCATTCACGTAAATTTTTGCATTGGGAAAGGATTTGATTTCGCCGGAATGATCGCTGTGCTTGTGTGTCAGCAGAATTTTCGTTACCTGTTCGGGCTTGTATCCTGATGCGGCAAAAGCGTCCATGTAACTGCAAATGTCGCGACCGGTATAAGCAAGACTGTTCTCGTCGGGAGATTCTTCTGGAGTGCCTTTTGGGAAGCCTGTGTCTACAAGGATCACGTCTTTTCCGGTATCGATCAAGTAATTTTGCAAACTTCCGCGATAGCGGATGTTTTTGTCAAATTTGTCTGCGCCTTCTTCGCCGCCAAAGGCAAATGGCTGAGAATAGAATCCGCCTGTGCGGAATTTAATCGCGATGATTTTCATATTTCCCCTCGAATGTTTGTTAAAGAGCTTTTATTTAATCTACTCAATTCGTGGGAATAGAGAGCGGAAAAAATGAAAAATCAGAAAGAAGCCCTTTTATTCTACAGAAAAAGTCACTTTTGCGTTTCCGCTCCCGAGAATTTCTTTAAGGCGCTTCTTGTTTACATTGTCGATATGAGCGAGTCGTGTAAAACTCCAGGAATTTTTGTCGTAATAAATGGTGATGGAATTTCCCTGGTAAAGGATAATGTCTCCTGCATCCACATGGATTTGTGTATCGTTACGTGGAAAGTTTTGTGGCAAATCTGCGACTTTTTCAAAACTGCCGTAATCGTGCATGTTTAGCGTGAGAGGGCTTTGAACTAAGAATTCGGCAAAGGCTCTGGCCGAAGAATTTTCTTCGAACGTCGCTGTGAAAGTTGTATCGTTCACATGGATCTTTAATTTCATGGAAACCTCCGCTTTTGTAGACTGTGCCGAATGAGGTTCAGAAGATGCGGCTTCTGAAGTACAGGCCGAAAACAAAAGAATCAGAGCGATTAAAAGTTTTTTCAATTTTGATTCCGCAAGTAAAAATGGTGCAAGTCACGTTACCAATGTACAAAAAAAGGGGATTGCTCCCCTTTTGACGGACTTGCTCCGGAATCGTTTCTAGTGGAAACTACTTTTCGATGTTTATCTTAAAAGCTTTTCCTGCGCTGTTCCGAATGACATAGGCGCCTGCTCGGAATCCAGAGTTTTGCAGCCCGGTTTTAACATCGGTCAATGTGGCGTTGCCGTTCAGGCGTACCTTGCCGAGTTCATGGCCGATCAGGTCGAAGACCCTATAGACTCCGGCATTTGTAGAAGTTGCTGCAAATTTCGGAATGATCCCCGTGCTTTCACAACGTTTCTTCGTAACATCGCTGTCGCTTTCGCCAAAGACGATCCAGTTGAGGTTCACATAGCTGCTTGTGATTAGCACTTTGAACACGTGTTCGCCCTTGGTCAATGCCTTTGTGGTTTTGCCTTGGAATGTTGTGTAAACATCGAAGTCTCCGGTGCTTTCGAGGACCAAAGTATCCGTAATGGCTTCGCCGTCCATAAAGAGCTGAACGCTTACGCTTTCCATGGCTGTAGCGTATGAAAGTGTATAAGCAACGGTTCCTTCTACCTGAACGTTTACGGTGTATTCAAGCCATTCCCCCTTTTGCGTGTATCCTACGGCGTAACCGTCACCGCATTCGTCTTTAGCAGAAACGATGTCTACGCGGTCTTCGCGGTACTTGCCGCCCTGGTTATCGGTATCGGTGTCGTAGTATGCTTTGCCTGCGCCGCCTACATCGTAATTTTCAAATTCGATGAAGTTTGAAACTCCGGTAACCGTTGCGCTGATAACCGCAGGTTCGTTGAACGGTCCCTGGGGAACTGCCGATTTGCTGTCTTCAAATTCCCAATAGTCCGCTTCGAAATCACCGGCGAAAACAAAGTAAACATCGTGCTTGCCCACAGCTCCGCTAAGGGGAACAGTAACAATGCCATCTGCGCTGAATTCTGCTTTACCGATGACTTCACCATCAACTTTATCGAGATGGAGTGTAATGGAAGAGGATCTGTGTACGCTCAACACGGATGCAGAAAAAGATTCCGCACCGGCATCGCCAAATTCCACTCCGCTGATTCTTGTGTAATCGCCGTCGTCAATGTTTGTGAGAATCATGTTGCCGACTTTTTCTGCCTTGCGGGTTTTGAGCCCTTCGCCCCAAGACATGGTTTCGGCTTCGACACGCTTGTACGGGTCAAAGTCTTCGACCTGTTCCACACCGTTTTCAGGCCAGAAGTCAATTTTTTGGATGGTGCCGTCAGCGTTGTAATGCATTTCGGCCACAGAGACGGAACGCCGTTCCGCATGCGTGTAGGTTTGACCGATTTTTGCTTGGTATTCTGCCCAAAGCAAATAGTTCAGGCCGAAAACGTAGGATTTACCCTTGTAATCGATAATGCCCGGATGGTTTCCGTTGCTGCGAGAGGAATGGGGCATAATATCGCCTTTGTAAGTCCACGGACCTGTGGGCGAATCGCTCATGGCGTACCCGATTCCTTCGGCGCAACAAGTAGAAGCGAACGCCATGTAATAATGTTCGCCGCGTTTATAGAACCAAGGTCCTTCTTGGTAATCTTCAATCTTTGGATGAGTTACAATTTCACCTTCCGTGCTGATCATGTCACGGTTAAGCTTGATCATGTAAAGCTCGGGATTTCCCCAATACATGTAAGCTTGTCCGTCGTCATCGATCCAGACGGTAGGATCGATATCGTTCCAGTGTTCCCGTTGCCAAACCAATTGTTTGCCCAAAGGATCGGTGAAAGGACCATAAGGATTATCTGCGACAAGGACAGAAATTCCCTTGCCGTGAATGGGGCAGTACATGAACCATTTTCCGTCTCGTTCAATTACCTGTTCTGCCCAAGCTCCATTATCGGAATCGTACCATTTGAAATCATCGAGAGATGCGACTGCACCATGATCTGTCCAGTTCACCATGTCGGTGGAAGTGTACAGAAGCCAGTCGAACATCATAAAATTTTCGGCGTTGTCGTCGTCGTGGGTTGTGTACAGGTAGACTGTGTCTCCATGCACGTATGGGGCAGGGTCCGCTGTGTATTTGGTTGTGATGATTGGATACTGAGCAAAAGCCGTACAGGCCAGCATCAGAAAACTGAGCAGGAATTTTTTCATGTTGTTCTCCAGACTATTTACACCTGTAAAAAGGATATATTTCTGGGAAACGAATGGAAATACTTTGTGCGTAATTGCCTTTGTAAAATTGTCAATGGGGGAGGGAAGGAAAAATCAATTTTGCGAGTTCACGTTGTGCGGTACTATTATGTGCGTAGTTTTCCGTTACAGCTTTGACATCTAACAGAATGCAGGCGATTTTGTGGAATGGCTTTGAACGACTTTTCCAGTCTCCGTAGATGTAGCCCACGCGTTTCATTGCATAAACGTCATTGCGAGGGAGCGTCGCGACCGCGGCAATCTTATCCCATTTTCCAGCATCCGCGCAGTACGGCATAATGAAAGCGTTGTAAATATTGCCTGATGTCATCCCCGCCCATTCGACAGGCTCAGGGCAGGCTCCGGCGGGGGTCTCCTTTTCTCGCATCAATTGTTCCACATATTCCGCATAAGCCATCTGCTTGCACACGGATTCCGCTCCAGGCAAATGTGCGGGATTCTTGGTTAAACCATATTTGTAGTACTTTGAATCAAGAATATACACACCTGCATTGTCATTGCGAGGGAGCGAAGCGACTGCGGCAATCTCTTTCCCTATTATCATGATGGTATCCGGCCTAAGCGTAGAACGATGCTTTTCGTCCTTATCATCTTCATCCTGATAATTGAAGCCATCACCATTCTTTGAACCTTCAATGACAAACTTAAGGTGCGGATTGAATTTATCCTTAGTGACTCCCTGCGGCAATTTCCCGAAAATTCTATCCACCATCGCTTCCCAAACGGGGGCGAAGGTATTTACACCGAAATAAAAATCGTCAGCCGTTTTTCCGTCTTCGGTTTTATGCCCCGCAAGATACTCCACAATTCGCGCCAAGTCGGCGAGCAAGCGTAAATCGCGGTCGTTAAATGTCTTGGCAAGTTTGGAATTGATTGCGTTGCAGAACTAGTCGTAATCAAAATCCAACAGAGGTTCTTCGGACGGTTCTATGCCGAATAAAAATCCGAGTTTCACAAGAGC
>JAGDBD010000041.1 GCA_017959225.1 Fibrobacter sp.
CCATTAGCGGACGTATCGATTACAACAACATCATTCAATCTTTTTTCAATGAATGGCAAAGATGTCTTGCGCCACTGTTCAATAGGCAAAATTTTGTAAACCGAATCTAGTCCATCTCGAATACTACGTGTATTTGCATAGCGATAGATATTCGTAGTTTCAAAGGGTTGGTTTTTGTTTCCGGTATGTTCAATACTATCATATTTTTTTCGTTCCAACCACTCCGCCTCCCCTATACTAAATTCTGTTGCGTCCACAATTAAATCCTGCGACAAAAAAACATTTCTGAACCCCGATTCAGGATTTCTCTTTTCCCTACTAGGTATCTTTTTCCCATAGAACACACGATGGGAACCTTTGGAAAGGTTGACAATTTTTTGATTTATAAGGATCCAGTTTGTGTCAATCAAATTTTTCTTTGATGTATCTGGAATATAAAGTGCAGCAACACTTCTAGTGAATTCATCTGTAAACAAACAAAGGCAATTTAAAGAATCTAACTCAGCCTGAAAGGCAAAAAGCCACGTTCCCTTTTCAGTGAAATTTAACGGACATATTTTTATGTATTCGTTTCTATTTACTTCAAACCATCTTGTTCGATTCTGCAAAATCGATTCCTGAACAACAGAAAAATTTCTGGTTTCATGATTCGACGGTCTTAAAACAACATTGTTTTCTATTGCAAAGACATTGTTGGTTAGGCCCACAATAATAAAAAAAGCAAAAATTGCATTCTTCATTGATCGATCTCCCATTGTCTAGAATCTGCACAGTCTGACTCGGATAAACGATGCTTTATTTTTTAGGCCTAGATTAGACAAATCTTCCACATCCTCCAAACCTAGCAAATGCCCAAGTTCATGCAGAACGAATCGATACACAAAAGGGGGCGCCGCGCCTGCAACGCTTGGACTTTTTCATCATGTAATGTTCTGTAACGCTTGACGGAGAGCAGGTTCGTTTGGAAGAATCGCTCCTCGTAAAAGCTTATCCATTAGCATGGGGGCCCGCTTAGTCGATTCTTCCGATTCTGTTCCTACGATGAGTACAACGTTAAGCGCAAAAGGAAGCCATAACTGTTTGTAATAGGATTCCAGCTCAGATGCGTCAGAAAAACCTTTGTACTTTAAAAAGAATAAGTTTCCGACTTTTTGCGAAAGGGACGCGTCTATGCCGACGCTTTGCTCGATATGGTTGGTTGGATTCTGGGTTGCAACGATCAGATCGCGGAAAATGCTTACGAGATCTAAAGTCGATGGACCGGTGGTCATTTCTGGCATATCGATGAGCACGAGTTCGTCGTCTTGAATCATGATGTTGCCCGGATGCAGGTCGTTGTGCAAAAGCGTGTCGCTTTCCGGAATGCAGTCGATTAAACTGTAAAGCAGGTCGCGTTCTTCTTGGGACGTCCATGGGGCGATTTTGGGAACACGTGTGCGCAAAAGATCTTTAATGCTTGTAAACATTCCCTTTGTCGCATGAATGCTATGCAGTTGTTTTGCAAGAGCGACATATTTTTCGACGAATTCGTCGATACGATTTGGATACTCTTGGATGGTCGCTCCCAAAGTCTTGGAATTGATCATTTCAAAGACAACGCCAAAGCAGTCGTTGCAACGGACAAGATCGTATGCGATAACGGATGGGACGCCGTTGATAACCGCATTCCTTGCAAATGCGCGTTCCCGGTCAATGTCTTCCTTTTTCATCCAAGGCTTGTAAACTTTCACAATCTTGTCGTCGTCTAATCGGTAGACGCTTCCGTTTCCGCCCTTTCCCAAAAGTTCGCAACCTTCGACGCTAATGGACCGGAGTGCTTTTTCGACGTTAAAAATTTCGATGAATCCGGTGACTTCAAAGATTTCGTAAACTTCTTTCGATACGTTTTGAATAGGCAGTTTTTGCCCGGACTGTTTTGCATATTTTAAGAGGATGCGAAGCCCTGCGCTGGAAATGTAAGAGAGCCCGGAAGCGTCAAATGTCAAAGAAAGCCCTGCATGGGCGGATACTATTTTTGAAATTTCGGATTCTATAGCTTGAGCGTTTGTAGAATCGATTTTTCCTTCTAAGAAAATTTGAAGAACATTGTCTTTGATCTGTGAATTCATATGTCCCCTCCTGAAAAATTATTCCAAGAATTTTGCTTTTAACTGCGCAATTTCTTGCTCGCTGATTCCAAGCTCCTGAGTCACGTATTGGCTGGGGGAGCCGTATTCTTTTTTTAGAAAATCCAGGGCGTTTTGCATGTACTGGGCATTTACGAAATCCATAACGGAAAGATAGGTGAGTATTTCTTCTTCGGAAAGATTTTGCTGTGAAAGCATTTGACGTTCTTTTTCGATCAACGGAGCGTTGAACGTATTCGTCAGGAGATAGTCCTGCATAATGGTTTCTTCGGGAATGTCTAGAATGCTTAAAAGGAGCATTGCCGCAAGGCCTGTGCGATCCTTTCCCTGGGTGCAGTGAAAGAGAAGGGATCTACCATTCGGCAGTTCAAGCAATTTTTGGAAGAATAGCCTAAAGCCCTTTTTCCCTTGATCGTCGGATAAAAATCCGATGTACATTTTGTCGCTTACGATTCTGTGCTTAATGGCGATTTTCAATTTTTCGAAAGTGGTTTTTGCATTCTGAAGGGCTGCTGCCTGTTCCCCATTGACATTTGCCCGAATTTTATTTTCGTCGATAATCGGACACCAGATGTCTTCGACGCCAGCAATGGCTGGGTTCGGTTCTTTGTCCCGTTCTGCACTCATACGTAAATCGATGATCGTTGCAAGGTGGTACTTGTTTTGCAGACGTTCAATATCCTTTTCGCTTGCGGTAACAGGTTTTGCAGTGCGCAAAAGCAGTCCGTGCTTAATGTAACGGCCATCTTTTGTTTTATATCCGCCGAGTTCGCGGGCGTTCCCTATACTTTCCATTTGAATGGTTTGGCTTTCTTGGGTGGGAACTTCAATGTGCATAACGGCTCCTCTGGGTGTTTCCGAATTTTCTTGATTGCAAGCTAAAATGAGTAGGGAAGAAATCGCTGCGAACATGACGATCGTTTTTAACTTCATAAGGCTCCCCGGTAAAAACTTTTTTTATAAGGTATATAATTCGGCGAATAAATGCAAAAAAAAGCCCCCGGAGAAATCCGGAAGGCTTTTTGCAAGGAAATGCGTCGATTAGACAGCGCCCTGCCACTTCATGGCATCGGCAACCTTGAGGAAGCCAGCGATGTTTGCACCCATGACGAGGTTCTTCTTGTCACCGTACTTGGCAGCGGCAGAGGAAGCAGCCTTATAGATGGAGCACATGATACCGTCGAGCTTCTTGTCGACTTCTTCGAAGGTCCAGGAGAGACGTTCGGAGTTCTGGGACATTTCGAGACCAGAGGTAGCCACGCCACCAGCGTTAGCAGCCTTAGCCGGTCCAAAGAGCACGCCAGCCTTCTGGAAGGCTTCGATAGCTTCCGGAGTAGACGGCATGTTTGCACCTTCAGCGACAGCCTTCACGCCGTTAGCGATAAGAGCCTTTGCGCTTTCGAGGTCAATTTCGTTCTGAGTTGCGCACGGGAGAGCGATGTCGCATTTGA
>JAGDBD010000042.1 GCA_017959225.1 Fibrobacter sp.
CGACATATTCGGCACCCAGGCGCTGCGGCAAGTTGAAGTCCACCTGAATGGTACCGCACTGCCAGTCACGACCGAGGCTATCCTTCAGCGTGAATTCCAGTTTCGGGCCGTAGAAAGCACCTTCACCCGGGTTCAGCACATATTCGAGACCGGCAAGCTTTGTCGCTTCGGCAAGAGCCGCTTCAGCCTTGTCCCAGATTTCGTCAGAACCCACGCGTTTTGCCGGGCGGGTAGAGAATTTCACCTTCACATCGTCAAAGCCAAAGTCGTGGTAAATTTCCTTCACCAAATGGCAGAAGTCCGCCACTTCGCTTGCAATCTGGTCTTCGGTACAGAAGATGTGAGCATCGTCCTGCACAAAGCCACGCACGCGCATAAGTCCGTGCATAGTACCGGCCGGTTCATAACGGTGGCACTTACCGAATTCGGCAAGGCGCATGGGCAAGTCACGCCAGCTGCGGAGCTGAGAATTGAAAATCAAAATGTGGCACGGGCAGTTCATGGGCTTCACAGCCATTTCCACGTCACCGGCCATGGTTTTGAACATGTTTTCGTTGTACTTGTCTGCGTGACCGGACTTGATCCAAAGAACCTTGTTCACAATTTCCGGAGTGATCACTTCCGAGTAACCGCGATTGTCGATTTTGCCGCGGATGTAATACTTCAGGGCGTTCACCATTTTGGTGCCCTTAGGATGCCAGAACACCATGCCCGGGGAATGATCTTCCACATGGTAAAGATCCATTTCCTTACCGATCTTGCGATGGTCACGCTTGGCAGCTTCTTCCAGCAGTTTCACGTACGTTTCAAGGCCTTCCTTATCGGCAAAGCAAGTTCCGTACACACGGGTCAGCTGATCGGAATTTTGATCGCCGTGCCAATATGCACCAGAAGTAGAAAGCACCTTAAAATATTTGAGCTTGCCAGTGCTCGGTACATGAGGGCCGCCGCAGAGATCTTCCCAGTTTTTGCCCGGTTCACCGGTTACATAGAAGCTGAGCTTGCAATCTTTGCCTTCGCGTTCCACAGCACGTTCGGCGTTATCGACTTTATACTTGTTGTCCTTGACACGTGCAAGGCCTTCATCAGCAGAAAATTCAACGCGTGTGAAGGGGCGATCTTCCTTGATAATTTCCTTCATGCGCTTTTCGATCTTCGGGAAGTCTTCTTCCTTGATCGGAGTCGGGCTCATCAAATCGTAATAGAAACCTTTATCGATTGCCGGACCGTAAGCGAGCTTTGTTCCCGGGAACAGATCGCAGATAGCTTCGGCAAGCACGTGGCAGCAGGAATGGCGGAGCAAATAAAGCGCATCCGGGTCGTCGTTCGACGGAGTGATGATGCGGATTTTGCCGTTAGCCGTGAGCGGGCGGGAAAGATCCAAGACTTCATCATCCAGCTTAACGCCGAGAGCCTTACGTGCGAGACCTTCAGAAATGCTCTTTGCAATTTCAAGGCCGGTAGTACCCGATGCTACGGAACGTACGGAGCCATCGGGGAAGGTGAGTTCGATTTGAGACATAAATAATCCTTTTGGTGGGCGGTTCTCGCCCGGTTCCCCAGAAATACGACATCTGGCGGTGCGGGAAAAGTAGAATTTGGGGTGTCCTATGGCAACCGGCCAAAGCTTTATCGGACAAAGTTCGTAAAGATCTTTTGTTCCGCCACAGGCTGCGGGACTCCTACCTGCTTGCCAGCTTCAACACTCTTGAGAATCCAGGCCATGTTGCGACCGAGGGTCTTCATAATTTGAACGCCTTCAATATCCTGCAAGACATCTTCCGGTTTTGATCCATGTACCATGTTCCAATAGCGGGATGTGATTACAGGCTGTTGCGCATAAGTCGTATACTTGTTCAAAACATCCAAACAGGCAGTCGTTCCTGCACGGCGTGCAGACGCCACAGATGCAGCCGGTTTAAAACGCAATTCCGATTCCGCTTTCCAATAAAGACGGTCAAGGAACATGAGCATTTCTCCGCTAGGCGAAGCGTAGTAAACAGGCGAGCCAAAAACGACTCCGTCCGCAGATTTCAAAAGTTCCGTAGCTTCATCCACTACGGTTTCGACTTCTCCTTTTGCAACACGGCCACCGACAAAAAAGATCTGAGTTTCAATGCCCGCCGCTTGCAATTCTTCGGCGACAATATTCAAAGCGGTGTAGGTGCAGCCTTTTTCGCGGCGGCTTCCGTTGAACAAAATAACTTTCATAAAATTCTCCTTACTGTATGCTGAAAATACAAAAATTTATAGAGAGTTAAAACGTTAAAATGCACCCTAAAAAAATTCAAAATATTAAATTTAGAATATGAAAATTTTTAAGAATAAAGTTATCGTTGCGGGTCTTTTTTCCGGTTTTCTCTTAGCCTGTTCATCTCCCACCGTTGCAAATCACGATGACGGTGAAACGAGGCAATCGTCGTCTTCGGCTTCTCGCAATGACAGCAGCGTCTTCGATGCCGTCCAAGAATCGGGTGTTTACACAACCCGGGATTCCGTCGCCGCATACCTTTGCAAATTCGACAAATTGCCTTCCAACTATGTCAGCAAAAGTGAAGGAAAATCCCTTTACACGTCCATCACCGGCAATGCGTTTTCCAAATGGAATTTTAACCCGTGGACAACCATCGGAGTCATGATCGGCGGAGACACCTTCAATAATTCTTCATCGGATCCAGACTCATATCACGAAAGTCTTCCTGAAGGATCTTACCGCGAAGCGGACGTGGAATATTCCGGAGCAAACCGCGGAACGAAACGGTTAGTTTATAAATCCGACTGCATCATTTATTACACAGCCGACCATTACGAAAATTTCACGCTCATCGAATTCCAATAAAAAACGATGCCGCAAAAAATTTGCGACATCGTTCCTGATTTGGATTGGATGCTTGAATTTTATTCTGCGAACAAAGCCGTAGAAAGATAGCGGTCACCGGTATCCGGGAAGAGCACCACAATGTTCTTGCCCTTGTTTTCCGGACGCTTGGCCAATTCTTCTGCAGCCCAGAGAGCTGCGCCCGAAGAAATACCCACGAGAACGCCTTCGTGCTTGCCCACTTCGCGGCCAGCGACAAATGCGTCTTCGTTCTTCACGTCAATCACTTCGTCATAAATCTTTGTGTTCAAAGTATCCGGGACAAAGCCTGCGCCGATACCCTGAATCTTGTGCGGACCAGCAGTTCCCTTGGAAAGAACCGGAGAATCGGCCGGTTCAACGGCGACGATTTTCACATTCGGATTCTGAGCCTTGAGATATTCGCCAACGCCCGTTACCGTACCACCGGTACCCACGCCTGCGACAAAGATGTCCACTTTGCCTTCGGTGTCTTCCCAGATTTCCGGGCCCGTGGTGTCACGGTGAGCAGCCGGGTTCGCCGGGTTAATGAACTGACCCGGAATGAAGCTGTTCGGAATTTCCTTGGCAAGTTCTTCTGCCTTGGCAATTGCGCCCTTCATGCCCTTAGCGCCTTCGGTAAGAACAAGTTCTGCACCGTAAGCCTTGATGAGCTGACGACGTTCCACGCTCATGCTTTCCGGGAGCACAATGATGAGGCGATAGCCACGTGCTGCAGCAACGGAAGCAAGGCCGATACCTGTGTTACCGGAAGTCGGTTCGATGATCACAGAACCCGGTTTGAGCTTACCCTGTGCTTCTGCTTCGTCGAGCATTGCTTTTGCAATACGATCCTTGACAGAACCAGCCGGGTTGAAGTATTCGAGCTTTGCAAGAATCTTCGCTTCCAGTTTGTGCTGGGATTCGATGCGGGAAAGTTCGAGAAGCGGGGTATGACCAATCAGTTGGTCGGCAGAGGTAAAGATTTTAGACATATGATCTTCCTTGTTGATTTAATCTCTATTTTACATCTTTTCAAAGGTCTAAGCAAGAGTCTTTGAAAATTTTAAATCTGATCCAAAGCCTGGGCGAGATCCGCGATGATATCTTCGTAATGTTCCGTACCGATGGAAACTCGGATCGTTGCCTGCGTAATATTTGCCGCAGCCAATTCTTCCGGAGACAGTTCCGAGTGGGTCGTGGTATACGGATGAATTACAAGGCTCTTCACGTCGGCAACATTGGCAAGCAGGCTAAAGATCTTCAAGCTATCGATGAACTTGAAAGCTTCTGCCTGACCACCCTTAATGTCGAAAGTAAAGATGGAACCGCCGCCGTTCGGGAAGTACTTCTGGTAAAGCTTGTGATCCGGATGGTTTTCAAGGCTCGGGTGATTCACATGGGAAACCTTCGGATGCTTCGTGAGGAAATCAAGAACCTTCTTCGTATTTTCGACATGACGATCCAAGCGAAGGGACAATGTTTCCGTGC
>JAGDBD010000043.1 GCA_017959225.1 Fibrobacter sp.
CAAGATCACCGCCGTGCTCGACAGCTTCGGCATCGTGTGGGAATTCAACATCCTCTCCGCACACCGCACTCCGAACGCCACCGCGAAGTATGCTCGCGAAGCCGCCGGGCGAGGCCTCCAGGTCCTCATCGGTGTTGCTGGCCTCGCTGCAGCCCTCCCGGGCGTGCTCGCAGGGCACACGATTCTTCCGGTCATTGGCCTGCCCTGCGCCGGCGGCCCGCTGAACGGTGTCGATGCTCTGCACTCTATCGTGCAGATGCCCCCGGGAATCCCGGTGGCAACAGTCGGCATCGGTAACGGCAAGTACGCCGGTTACCTCGCCGCCCACATCGTCGCCATCGCAGATCCGGCTGTCCGCGAAAAGCTCATCGCTTACCGCAAGTCGTTAGGAGACATTGAAGCCTAATTTATGAAGCGCTTTTTCTTCTTTGCTCTTCTGTTCGCCACGTTTGCTTTTGCAGAAGATATGGTGAACGTTCCATGGGCCAAGGGAGAAAAGCTTTCCTACCGCTTAAGCTGGGGCATCATCACGGCCGGTTCTGCCGACATGTTGACGATTCCCCTTAGCGATGGAAAAATTGAATTTATGAGCATTGCCCGCAACAACGGCGCTTTTAATTCGATTTACCCCGTAGCGGATACGATTCGCACGATTTCGGTTGGGGAGCGTTTTCTTCCGGAATCGTTCAAGAAAATCTTGAACGAAGGTTCTTACCATAGTACTGCAAAAATTTTCTTTGACCGTAAAGCCAAAAAGGCGGTCCTTTCGGATACGGTTTTCGAAAATTCCAAACGGAAAGAAATCAAAAGACGGGTCGATACGACGGTCACGATCCAGGGGTACGAGCATTGCATTATTTCGGCATTCTACCGAGTGCGTAGCATGGACCTTTCTGGTAAAAAGGACACCTATTTTTCGGCGGTCAGCGGAAAAAAACGCTATTCGTTGCAAGTGGTGATCCATGGAAAAGAAACCATCGAAACCGATCTTGGCAAATTTGATTGTATCAAGGTGGAACCGATGCTTGGGGATGACGGTGCGTTTAAAGCTTCCGGAAGGCTTTTTATTTGGCTGACAGATGACGCAAGACGCTTGCCTGTGCTTATGACCGTAAAGATCCCCATAGGCTCAATTCGCGGAGAATTGGTGGATTTTCGGCAGGGATCGGTCAAATAAGCCGATGAATGGGGTATTCAATTTTCTTTTTACACAAATATTTTAGTTTACATTCTAGAGAATAAACTATATTGAACACGGAACTATTCTATCTCTAAATAGAGGCTCTTAAGCAATGTTTAAAAAAGTTTGCATCCTGTTTTTTGCTTTGGCTGTCGCGAGCTTTGCTCAAGACGATTCAGACTTCTACGAGGCCGAAGAATCTTCTAGCGAAGAAGTCGCTGAAACGGCTGCTTATGCGGCTCCGGCCGAAGACGAAGGTGCTTCCAGTGGCAGTCGTGCTGCGGACCGTGCCAAGCGTCGTGAATTTGAAAAGGATCAGCGCCTGGATGAATTTGCAAACAACCTCCGCCGTCGTGACTGGCTCAAGGACCGTTTGGTTTTTGAAATCGGTATGGGCTCCCGTCAGCCGGTGATGGGCGAAACGGGCCTTGGCATGGGCTTCGGTTTCGGTGCAGAATACATTACCCGTTGGCACATCGCTCTCTTCGGATCTTTCGGATTTATTCCTAGCGGCGATGACCCGGACTTTTCGAACTTTAAGCTGGAAGGCGGTACCGGTTGGAAGGTCGGTTTGAACTACTACCTCTTCCCGAAGAACCCGCTTCACTTGGGCCTTTCCGTTTCTTACGGTACGGTTTACTATGATCACGACATCGTTGCCGATTCGACAAACGATTACACCCGTGAACTTCTCACAACGACCGGTTTCCAGTTCGACGTTCTCATTACATACCTTACCAACGAATGGTATTACCTCCAGTTTGCCATCGGTATGTATTACGCTCCGAAGGCCTACGACGATTCCCACAAGAAGGACGTCAAGGGTAACGACGTTTCCCGCGTGATCGACGGCGACGGCATCTCCAAGTTCGGTCTCGTCTTCGGTATCACGATCGGTTTCGCTCTGCCTGAATTCTTCCCGGATGCAACGGAAATCCGCCGTCGCGAACGTGAAAAGAAGTATAGCGCTCAGCAAGACGACTAATCGCTTCTTAAATTTTCAAAAAGGCTGGCTTTTGCCAGCCTTTTTTGCGTGTGACTCAACTCACTTTACAAATAAGAGACTTCGCTTTTTTAGCCCTGATTTGCGGAAATTCAAAAAAATAGTTCTATATTGTGAAATGTACAGTAGGAGAGGAATGGTGATAGAAACGATTTAGACGGCTTCTAAATCGTTGTGTTGTGACGGTGTCGATCGGATCGGCACCGTTTTTTTTTTGCAGTATTCAAAGACAAAATTTTGAAAAAAGATTATATTCGGAATGCTTCTAGCGATGTCCGCGTAGCTCAATTGGATAGAGTGTCAGTTTCCGAAACTGAAGGTCACGAGTTCGACTCTCGTCGTGGGCACTGAAAACGCACCGGGTTTCCCGGTGCGTTTCTGCTTTTAGAACTTTTAAGCGTGCGAAACGATGCGACCGGTTAATTCGTGAGGTTCTGCATCGATGATTTTTACCATGTAGAATTCGCCAGGGTTTGCGTCCCCTTCGACGATTTTCACAATGTCGTCGGAATCGAGAGAATTGCCTTCGGTTCTGCCGATAAAGTGGTAATCGCTTTCTTCGGCCACTTCGTCGATCAGGACTTTGACTTCTTTACCGATCAAAGCTTCGTTCGCTTCGGAAGAAATTTCTTCTTGCAAGTCCTGAATGGCGTCCAGGCGTGCACGGGCGATTTCTTCTTCCACAGGAGTTTCTTTTAGCTTCATGGCAGGAGTGCCTTCTTCGGGGCTAAAGACAAAGCCTCCCAAGTGTTCAAAGCGAACGTCCTGGATCAGACGCATGAGCTCTTCAAAATCTTCTTGAGTTTCGCCGGGGAAGCCCACGAGGACTGTTGTGCGGAGAGTCACTCCCGGAATTTTTGTGCGAATGGCTTCAAGCATTTTGCGCAGGGACTGCTCGTTGTAACTGCGGCGCATCAACTTGAGCATGCGGGTGCTTGCGTGTTGAATCGGCATGTCCACGTATTTGCAAATGCGCGGCTCGCTTGCCATCAGTTCCAACAGTTCGTCGTCGATGAACTCCGGGTACCAGTAGAGCGTGCGAATCCAAGGAATGTTCGTTTCCTTGAGCACGGCTTTTAAAAGCTTGGCGAGGGAAGGGCCTTTTTTGCCTTGATCGTGGCCGTAGAAGGTGGTGTCTTGCGCAATGAGCGTCAGTTCTTGAACGCCTTGGGCTTCAAGCTCTTTGGCTTCTTTTACAATGCTTTCCACCGAGAACGAAATTTGCTTGCCACGGATGTTTGGAATAGCGCAGAATGCGCAACGGCGATCGCAGCCTTCAGCGATTTTCAAATAAGCGTGATGCTTGTAATCGCCCAAGTTCAAACGGGCAATGTTTTCTGTACCGCTTGCCTTTTCTCCAAGCCCGAGAACTTTTAAAATTTTCCCCGGTTCGTATGTGCCGAGCCAGTAATCCACTTCGGGCATTTCTTTTGGAAGTTCTTCAATGTAACGGCCCGAAAGACAACCGGAAACGATGAGCTTTTGGGAAGGTTTTTTGGCTTCGATAAACGATAAAACCGTATTGATGGATTCGGTCTTGGCGTCTTCGATGAATCCGCAGGTATTGATGAGCATGTAATCGGCTTTATCGGCGTCTTCCGTAGACACAAAACCTGCCGAATAGAGTTCGGCAAGCATATGTTCGCCATCAACCTGGTTCTTTGCACAACCGAGTTGTGCTGCAAAAATGCGGGGATGTTTCAAAAGTTTTTATTCCCAGTCGTCGTAAACTTCTTCTGCCGGTTTTGCCGGAGCTGCTTCTGCGGCAGGCGCTTTAGCAGGAGCGGTTTCCTCGACTGCGTTTACAGCGGGAGCTGGATCTGCGGGAGCAGTTGCTTCTGCTGCAGGGGAGGCTTTTTCGGGAGAGGAAGGTGTAACGACTTCAGATGAAGAAGATTCGGTTTCGGTAGAAGAGGAGGAAACGATTTCCATCGGTTCCGGACTTGAATATGTTGCGGTGCTGTTTTGAACGTTTTCTGTGGCTTCCGGAGCTCCGACAGTGTCGTTAGCTTTGTTGTCGATCCACCAGGCGAATTCGAGAGGCTCCAGTGCGGATTTACCATATGCTTTTGCATCTTCCAACTTTTTGAAGTATCCGACGCGGACACGGTAATAAGTTCCTTCCAATTCTCCCGGGTTTTCGACCTGGGCGAGGTATCCTTTGATGCCCTTTTCTTCCAATTTCTTTAAAATGGCGTTAGCGGCGCTTTTAGACGGTTGAATGCTCACCTGGATGACGATTGCGCCTTCGTTACCCGGTTGAACGAGACTGCCGTTTGTTTTAAAAGTGCCTTCGGCTTTTGACGTTTCGGCGGAAAGGGATTCAATAGACTGGAGTTCCGGCATGGATTTGTCTTCGGAATCGCTTACAGCAACGGGTTTAGGAGTTGGGACAGTCTTTTCGACCTTCTTTGCCGGGTTGATTTCGGGGACGACTTCGTCGTCGCTGTTACAGCCAGCGATCATCATGCCGAAAATTGCGGAACCCGCAATCACGGAGAATTTCAAAATATTCACCATTCTCTCCTTTACCTTAGCCCATGGGCTTTGTAAAAATATAACTAAGTCTTTGGTAGAGCGCAAGTTATGAGCTTCAAAAACCAACGAAATTGAAAGGCTTTAGAACGGGGAATGTTGGAAATCGGGTGAGCCCTTGACGAGTTGGATTCTTTTAGGTATATTTGCGGCGCATAACAAAAATTTTTTTCAACCCGAGGAATCCGAATGATCGGTGTCGTAGTTAAGCCTAATGAACCTTTCGAACGCGCTCTCAAGCGTTTCACTAAGTCTTGCGAAAAGAACGGAATCATTTCTGACGTGAAGAAGCGTCAGCGCTATGAAAAGCCGTCCGAAGAAAAGAAGCGCGTTGAAACCGCTGCTCGTCGCAAGCGTTTGAAAGAGCTCGCTGACGCAAATCGCAAGCGCCTCTACTAATTCGTAACTTTTTTAACGGATGCCAAGGGAATGTATAGATTACATTCCCTTTTGGTGTTTGTATTTTTGAATCGAACTTAAACTCCCAGTCAGGGAAAGGACGTAATATGGCAGACTCTCTCGTAAAGGCAGAAAGCCCTCTTCTTCAAGAAATTTTGGCAGATATCAAAGCGGCGATGAAGGCTCACGATACGGTGACCTTGGAAGTGCTCCGCACCCTCCATTCCGACATTAAGAATGTGGCAATCAACGCTAAGAAAGATGTGACGGACGAAGTCGTTCTCGACGTTCTCGCCAAGAGCATCAAGCAGCGCAACGAATCGATCGAAATGCTTCGCAAGGGCGGTCGTGAAGAAAGCGCACAGGAAGAAGAAAAAACGCTGGCAGTTTACCAGAAGTATCTTCCGAAGCAACTTTCGGAAGAAGAAGTAAAGGCCTTGATCGAAGAAATCAAGGCCCAGGTAGGAGCTCAAGGTCCCAAGGACATGGGCAAGGTCATGAAGGAACTTACCCCGAAGACAAAGGGCCGCTTTGATGGCCGTCGCGTAAGCGACCTTGTAAAAGCAGCTCTTGGTTAATTAGAATTCTTCAAGTCCGTTTGGCGCAGCAAGGATAACCTTGTTCGTCATACCGATGAATAACCCGTGGCCCAAAAGCCCGGGTATTTTATTTAATTCGAAATCGAGCTTTTCCGGGTCGGAAATCGGACCGAATTTGGCATCGGCGATCAAATTACCGGAGTCGCTGATGACCGGACCGTCTTTGCCGGGAGCGCCCATGCGAACGGCCAGGGTTGCACCGAGCTGGTTTACTTTATGCGTAACAGAGCCGATTGCGTTCGGAAGAATTTCCAGCGGTACAGCAAACTTTTCGCCAAGAGTCTGCACCTTTTTACCGGAATCTGCAATGATGATGTAATTGTCGGCCATGGATGCAACGATCTTTTCGAGAAGGTGTGCGGCTCCGCGTCCTTTGATCAAATTCTTGTTCGGATCGATTTCGTCGGCGCCGTCGATGGCGATGTCTAAATGGCTTGCTTCACCGAGATCGATCAGGGGAATGCCGAGCTTGCGGCACTGGAGCGTTGTACTCCAGCTGGTGCTGACGGCGGTCACGTGAATGCCTTCCGTTTTAATGCGTTCGCCGAGGCGTTCCACCATGTATGCTGCCGTGCTGCCCGTGCCAAGTCCAACGGTCATGCCGGATTCGATCATGTTTGCTGCGCGGACGCCTGCCGCTTTTTTGAGTTCGTTTAAGTCAGCCATTATCGCCAGTGTCTCCCAAAGTTATTTTGTTCGTCTTCTGGAAAATCTTCGTCGAAGCCATCGTTTTCATCGCCTTCGTCTTCTGTGTATTCGTCGGGGAGGCCCGTTTCGAGTTCGGTAATCGAAGGCTCGGTGATGTCTACAATGGTGACTTCGAAGGTTAAATCTTTGCCTGCAAAGGGGTGGTTCCCGTCGAGCGTAACCGTATCGCGCTGAATTTCCTTAATCGTGTAAATGTCAGGATCTTCTTCCACTTCGCTTTTGCTGTAAATTTCGCGAGGGTCTTCCGGAATGGTGAATTCGGTGAAGTTGGAATCGCGAACGAGTTCGAGTTCCATGCCAAGCCAGAGTTCGCCGATGTTTCGGAGCTCCGCTTTGGAAACCTTGATAATGAGATCTTTGCGGTATGGGCCATACCCTTTGTCGTATGGGACATGGGCAATCACGTGATCTCCGACGCGATGACCTTCCAGTGCGTTTTCAAGCCCTTGGATGACGCTATCGCAACCGTGCATATAGACAAATGGGAACGCTTCGGGGACTTCCTCGATAATTGCGCCGTTTTCGTCCATTAAAGAATAGCCAATGCTAACTTTTTTGTTTTTCTTGACTGTTTCCATCAAGCCCAAATATAGAAAAGCTATATTAATTTCCATGTTATACGGGATCTATTCTGACATTCATGCCAATCTGCCTGCGCTGGAGGTCGTTCTAGAATCGATGAAGGCGCACGGGGTGGAGCGACGTGTGTGCCTAGGCGACATCGTTGGGTATGGAGCGCATCCAAACGAATGTGTGGCGCTAGTGAAGGAAAATGCAGACATCTGCATTTTGGGAAATCACGATAGCGTTGCAATCCAGTGGGATACGGATGCGGGATTCAACCCGTATGCGAAGAAGGCGATCGAATGGACGCAGAACGCGTTGAACGCGGAATCAAAAGAATATTTGAAATCCCTGCCTTACGTATTTGAAGAAAACGATATTTGCTTTGTCCACGCATCGCCGATGTCCCCGGCGGACTGGATTTACATTACCGATTTGGAAGACGCGTTGGATGCTTTTGACCATTTCGGTGTGCGCCATTGTTTTGTCGGTCACACCCACAGTCCGGTGATTGTGGCCATGCGCGATGGGGAAATTCCCAAGGTGGTTGAAACCGGATCCTATACTTTGGAAAGCGGGGAACGCCTGTTGATGAACGTGGGAAGCGTGGGGCAGCCGCGGGATCGAGATTCTCGGGCGAGCTATTGCTTGTACGATTCGGAAAAGCACACGGTGAACCTTGTTCGGTTGAATTACGACATTAGCCGCACACAAAAGGCGATGCGTGAAGCGGGACTTCCGGACTTTCTTGTGGAACGTTTGGAACTGGGACGATGAAACTCGTTCTCGCTGTTTTTGGAAAGCCGGGCTCACCTTTTATAAAAGATGAAGTCGAAAAGTATACGAAGCGTTTGCGGTCTTCGAGTGTGCAAGTTGAAGTTGTGGAAATGAAGCAGAGCAAACGCGACGACCAGGCGAAAAGCCTTGCCGAAGAAGCCGCGGAATTTGCAAAACGCTTTCCTAAAGAAAATTACCAGTGGATCATTATGGCGGAAGAAGGCAAGTTGATGAATACAGTGCAGCTTGCGAATTGGATCAAACCGCGTTTGACTTCGAACTGCGTTTTTTTGATCGGTTCTGCTTACGGCATTTCTCCTGAAATCAAAAAGCAGGCGAACTTGCTCCTTTCACTTTCTCCATTGACTTTTACCCATGACCATGCTCGTGTGATTTTGACGGAGCAGCTTTACCGCTGCCTGATGGTGATCGCCGGGCATCCTTACCATCACGTTTAACGGACGCTTGTCGTTCGACCGTATTAAAAGGAAGAACGTTATGACAGCAAAGATGAATGCCTCTCTCGAAAAAAATCTGAAGACCGTTTATGCGGTACTCGACGAAGTAGAACGTTACAATCACGCAAGTCGCGTTCTGGGCTTTGATCAGCAGACGATTTGCCCGCCTCTTGGCATGGAAGAACAGGGGGAAACTTCTGCGTTCCTTTCGAATAAAGCGTTTCAATTGACAAAGTCTAAAAAGTTTATTTCGGCGGCAGAAGATCTGTATGCGAACCGGAAACTTTTAAACGAATGGGACCGGGCCTTGGCGGATTCCTTGCATCGGGATTATTTGCGAAATAAAAATGTGACGCCCGCTATGGATAAACAGTTCTCGCTGATTTTTAACAAGGCGTTTGTGAACTGGATCCAGGCAAAGAAAAATGCGGACTTTTCGATTTTTGCCGATTCGCTTGCTCAGGTGCGAAAGGTGAATTTAAAACAGATCGCTCTTGCTGAAAACGCGAAGCGCGTTCCGTACGACAATCTTCTGGACATTTACGAACGTGGCATGACGACGAAGGATTTGAAGAAATGCTTTGACGCGTGTAAAGAACGCCTTGTTCCCATGCTCCAAAAAATTCAGAAGAGCAAAAAGAAGATTCGCACGGACTTTCTTTCGCGCAAGGTAACCGATGAATCCCAGCGGGAAATGGCAAAGTATTTGCTGCAAACGATGGGTTTTGATTTTAAACGAGGGGCTTTTACAACAAGCGAGCATCCGTTTACTGATGGCATTGCTCCGGATGATGCCCGAGTGACGACCCATTATTATGAAAACATGTTTGCTTCTAGCATGTTTTCGATTATTCATGAAGGCGGTCACGCACTTTTTGAAATGAACCAGCCTCGTGAAAATTTTGCCCATCACATTCAATATTGCAAAACTTTAGGCCAACACGAATCGGTTTCGCGGTTTTATGAAAATCGCATTGGACGCTCCCGCGCCTTTGTGCATTTGATCTTTAAGAAGTGCAAAGAAATTTTCCCGACGGTTTTTGAAGATGTTTCGGAAAAGCAGTTTTATGAAGCGCTGAACGTGGTGGAGCCGAGCCTGATTCGTACGGAAGCAGATGAATTTACATACACGTTCCACATCATTATCCGTTTTGAAATAGAGCAGATGATCGTAAACGGTAACGTGGATATTCAAAGCCTTCCGCAAATTTGGAACGACAAGTATGAAGAATATTTGGGAGTTCGACCAGGAAACGATCGCGAAGGAATTTTGCAAGATGTGCATTGGACATCCGGATTTGGATACTTCCCCACATATTCCCTTGGCAACATGTATAACGCCATGTATTACAACAAAATGAAGGAAGAAATCGACGTGGACGATTGCATTCTTCACGGAGATTTTGGAACGATCAACGGTTGGATGAAGGAATACGTTTGGAAATTTGCCGACCGGATGGATTCAAAAACCTGGATTAAAAAGATTACAGGCAGAGAATTTACGGTAAATGATTTTTTGGATTACGTCGAAAAGAAGTACGGGGAACTGTACGGAGTTTAAGCGATCCAATGCAAAAGAATGGGCGTAATAATCGACGTTAAAACGCCTGTGACGCCGATTGCCAAGGAACTCATAGCGCCTTGAACTTCGCCCATTTCCAAGGCTTTGGCGGTTCCGACTGCATGGGATGCCGTTCCTACCGCAATGCCTTGTGCAACGGGATGCTTGATTTTGCAGACTTTGCAAATGATCGGGGCGACGACTCCGCCTGTAATGCCCGTTATAACGATAGATGCGATTGTAATTGCAGGAATTCCACCGATGCTTTTGGAAAGTTCGACTCCCATGGGAATGGTAATAGATTTGGGAAGCAGCGAAAGATGCAAAACGTCATCAATGTGGAAAAGACTCGCCGAAAGTGAAACGACTGCGAACGAAGTAAAGCATCCCACGAGAATTCCGATGAGAATCGGAAAAAGATGGGCTTTCAACTGGTTCAGCTGCTTGTACAGGGGAACGGCCAGTACAGCTGTTGCCGGGCCGAGAAAAATGGAAATGTAATCGCCGCCAAGATTGTAAGTTTCGAGTTCAATGCCGGTGATCATTAAAAATCCGATGATCAGAACGGCGGCGATCATCATCGGGTTGCAAATGGCGAATTTGAATTTTCGACTGCATGCGACTCCGATTTCGTATGCGACAATGGTCAGGACGATTCCAAAAAAAGGAGTGTTCAAAACATCATGCATCTTTTTTTCTCTTTTCTTGAACGTGCACGAGAATGTCTGTAATTTTCCCGGTCAGAGCCAGGGTGACGATCGTTGCGAAAATACAGAGTAAGAAGAATACAAGAAGATTTCCTTTTAAAACCCCGTAAACGGCCAAAATGCCGATGGTGGGCGGAAGGAAAAAGAAGGGAAGCCTCTTCAAAAAGAAATTCGACATTTCTTCGATCTGTTCCACTTTGACGATTTTCGTACAAAGTAACAGAAAAAGAACCAGCATTGCTAAAATGTTTCCGGGCAGAGGAATTCCGCAAACTCGGTGAAGAAAGTCTCCGATGAAGCAAACAGAAAGAATCAGAGCTAATTGGAGTAATAATCGCATTGTGCGCCAAAGATAAAATTTTTATTTTTGGTTTATGAATATTTTTGACAAGTTGGGACAAGTTTTACCCTCGGTAGAAAGCCCTGCCCGTTATATGGGCGGTGAAGCGAATAGTGTTGTTAAAGATCCGTCTAAGCTTTTAGCGCGATGCGCTTTCGTTTTTCCCGATTTGTATGAAATAGGTCTTTCGAACAACGGGCTCCGGGTGCTGTACCATGTGGTGAATCGTGAACCGGATCTGTTAATGGAAGTGGCCTTTGCGCCTTGGGACGACATGGCGGAACAGATGCGCAAACACGATATTCCGCTGTATACGCATGCCACGTGGACGCCTGTCCGTGATTTTGACGTGGTAGGCATGTCGATACAAACGGAATTGAACTTTACGAATGTTCCTTATGTGCTTGAACTAGCCGGAATCAGCGCCTTTTCTAAAGATCGTAAAGAAGATGATCCGATTATTTTGGCCGGTGGACCTGCCATGGCGAACCCGGAACCTGTGGCGGATTTCTTCGATGCATTTAACATCGGGGACGGTGAAGAAATGTTCCCGAAGATTATCCGCACAGTGGGTGAAGGTACAAAGACGGGCCTTCGCCGCGTTGAAAGTTTGGAAGAGCGCTCTAAAATCGATGGCGTATACATTCCCGCATTCCGCAAGGTTGTCGAAGGAGAATTTAAACAGCTTGTTCCTGCAGAACCGGCAACGGGTTCTTATGAACATACTAATGGCGTTCGTCGCGTTTTCATTCCGGAGCTTAAAAAAGAAGATTATCCGATTCGAAATTTGATTGCGAACATGCGCCTAGTGCATAACCGCTTTAGCGTTGAAGTGATGCGCGGATGCACTCAAGGATGCCGGTTTTGCCAAGCGGGCGTTTGGTACAGGCCCTGCCGTGAGCTTAACCCGGACGATGTGATCGACCTTGCGAAGGAAGGTTTAAAAGCGACCGGAGAACGGGAACTTGGACTTTTGAGCCTTTCCACTGCCGATTACAAACCGATCGAAGCTTTAACGGATTCGATTATTGATGACGCTTACTTTGATAATGTGGACGTTTCTCTTCCGAGTATCCGCGTCAGTAGTTTCGGTCAGCATTTGGCCGAAAAAGTCGCTGCATTGAAAGGTGGTCGCAGCGCGACCTTTGCTCCGGAAACGGGTTCGGAACGTATCCGCAAAATGATCAATAAAACGATCACCGATCAGGACATGTATAACGCTGCGGAATACGCCTTCTCTTCGGGTCTCAATAAAATCAAGCTTTACACGATGATCGGTTTTCCGACAGAAAATGATGAAGACATGGAAGCCTTTTGCAATCTCATCGAAAACCTGGTGAAGATTGGCCGTAAGCATATGCGCGGCATTCAGATTTCGGTGAGCATGGGCATTCTCATTCCGAAGTCTTTTACCGGTTTGCAGTGGGCGGGCTTTATGGATGAAGAAACCGCGTGGAATCATATCCAGTATGTGCGCAAACGCTTTTTTAAGCATCCCAATGTAAAGGTCCAGTGGGCAGACTGGAACACAGCTCGCTTGGAGGCTTTTTACAGCCGTGGCGACCGATCCCTTGCACCGATGATTTATGAAGCTTATAAGCGGGGCATGATTTTTGAAAGCGATGGTCACCGTATTCGTCCCAAGGATTGGGAACAGATTTGGCAAGATTTCCATTATGATGTCAATTGGATTTACGAAACCCGTCAGAAGGAATCCGTATTCCCTTGGGACTTTATGCACATCGGCGTTACCAAGGGCTTCCTTTGGCGTGAATATCAAAAGGGCTTTAATCCTGAAGTTTTAAAAACGGCGGCACCCGTTCCCAACTGCAAATGGGGCGATTGTCAGCACTGTGGAGTTCCGGGCAACGGCAAAGAAGTTCGTTTGGCATGTAACCCGGTTCGGTACGCTGCGCCAAGCCGTACCCCGGATGAAATTCGAAAACTGGTGGCAGAACGCCGCCCGGTTTACAACCAGCGTTTCGCTTATAAAATCACGTTCCAAAAAACAGGTCTCAGCCGATTCCTGCCGCATCAGAATATGCTGAGCGCATTTGTACGTTCTTTTGGAAAAGCGGAAATACCGCTCCGCTACAGTGAAGGTTTTAGCCCTAAGCCTCGAATCATCAATATGGGAGCGCTTCCCCTTGGACTCGAAACGGTCTGCGAAATTCTCGGGGCAGAAACCCTTGTACCGTTAGATCTTTCCCCAGAAAATCTTCCAAAGCTCATGGAAACGTTGAGCGATTCGTTCCCGAAGGGCATGAAGATTTTAAACATCGAAGAGCTGACGTATAAACTCTCTTCCCATTTCCCAAAAACGATGACCTATTCCTTTAAACCGGAAATTGTGCCAGAAGGACTTTTGGAAAAATTCCAGTCAAAGGCTCTGCCGGTGGTTTTGAATCACCGCGGTCAAGAAGTGGATTTGAACGAGCATATCTTGGATTTGCAGATTCGCGATGGTAAAATTTACATCCGTGTAAAGTGCAACGAACAAGGTGGCACGGCAAGCCCATATCCGCTTTTTGGCGGATTGATGGGGTTCGAAACGGCAACGGCAACGCTAGACGATGTGACCCGTCAATTCTTAATTCGCAAAGAATCCATGGAATTTGACGACTGATATCTACTGCATCCAGGTGTTGTTGAAGTCGAGCCCGAGAGTAAAAGAAATCTTCGTCGGGGAAATGGACTTTGGCAGCACTGGGATGTCGATAGGTTTAAGCTTTTTTCCGCCTTCGCCATTTTCGTCTTCACCGCTGCGGTCTAAGCCTCGTGCCAAGTTCAACGAAAGGTTGAAAGGCAGAGTGTAGAAGATTTTATTTGCAACGCGGAATTCGATGCCCACACTTCTGTCCCAGAAATCCCTGGACTTGAATTTGTCCATGGGAATGCCATGATCATTCCATGCAGCGCCGACTTGAGCGTAAAGGTTCAAGAAAAAGTCTCTTGTGGAGAAAATCCAGAATTCGTTGCGGAAATCTTCATAAATCGGGAACAGGTAGTGAATTTCTGCCTTCGCCATTTTTCGACCGCTACGGTTAAAATCTTCGCTCGTAATCAGGTAGGGATATCCTTCTAGCAAAAGAGGCGTGTAATAGTAACTGTCGAGCGTATCTTTCGAATTTTTTGCCTTCCAAGATCCGATGCCTGCAAAGGTTGCTCCGGCAGCCAATCGGGACCCGTTACGAATGGGAGCGGCAATGCTTCCGTGCAAGTTAAAGTAGAAGTTGTGCAATTGATAGTTCTTATACTTAGGCGTAATTTTTCCGCTCGGTGAAACAACAAAGCTTTCTGCAAAAGTTCCCGGTCTGTACAAATCGGAATTCGCATATAGATAACTGGCTGAAATTCCATTTCCCACACCTGCGGTATTTGTGGCTGTAGCTTCGGATGCTCCTCCGTCAAGAGTAAACCCTGCACCGATGGAAACTCGCTTTTGATAAGTCCATTCCATGTGATCGTCGTACATGTTGAAGTTTGCCCAGTCGTAGCCACCGTTTACAAAAATACTGTCACCCGCTTTGAAAACGCTGTACATGGCCGAAGCTTGAATGGCGTTCAGCGGAACAGAGTAATGGGTTGTGTACACGGAATCTTCATAGCTATTGGGATCTTCATAGCGTGCGGTATCTTTTGTGCGGTAGTTCGCATTGGTGTAAGCAATACCAAGAGTAATCGGGGTGGAATGATTTTCTAAAGCGATGCCGAATTCCCTTTCGATTTCCGGATTTAATCCGTCGCCATCCACAAACTTCCAACTGCTGCCGACTTCAAATAGCAATGCTGCGGAAAGTACGTTCTTTTTGAGAGGGTCAGAAACTGCCATGGCAACACCGAGTTTGGGTGTGGCTTTGCCGTCGCCTTTGACGCCAAAATCCGGGGAACGTTCTTGAATGACAAAAATCGGGACCATTAGGAATTGCGTTGGAATCGGTTTGTAATCCCGTTCGCTGCCAGCAAATTCGATGTCTGCATATTCAAAGTTCTTTTGAATTTTCTCCGGGAGAGATCCGGTTAAAACAATAGGCGGAGTTGCGGGCTTTTTAAAAACGGAATCCCTTTTGGAAATGAGCGTGTCGATTTTGCAAGCGGTCATGACAATGAGAGAATCGCTTAGCGTAGAGTCTGTGATGGTTGAATCGTTCGCTAAGGAATCTCGCAGTGCAACTTCAGGCTCTGGGCATGTTGTATAAGTTGTATCGACAAAAGTAACGATCGAATCTTGGGTTGCGTCGTAATCGGTCAGATTCAACGAATAAAGCGAAAATCCGTCTTTATCATAATTGGTGTAGTAAATAACTCCGGAATCCACGACTGGCGTAAACGCTCCGCCAAGGACATTGGTCAGCGGATGCTCGGCGCCACCGTTCCATTTTTTGGAATACAAATTAAAGATGCCATTTTTATTGCTGGAATAGATCAGAGTTTCGTTATCGATCCAGTTGGGGTCTCGCAAGTCAAAGCCTTTTTGGGTCAAATCCGTCAAACCGGTGCCGTCGCTATTGATCACAAGAATGCCGCGTACCGAATCGTCAAAATAGCTGAATGCGATCTTCTTTCCGTCGGGGCTAAATTTTGGAGAAAAAATGTTGTAATAAAGATGTTTCGAATCCGGAATAAAAATGTCTTGGTATTCGGCAGGGCCTTTTGCACCGGAATCCGGCAAGGTCGTTTTACTCAGAACAAATCGTGTTGAATTGATTTCTCTCCGCACAAAAACAATTTCTTTTCCATCGGGAGAAATGTCCGGGTATACGGCATCAGCTAGAGCGGTTGCAAATTGAACATTTCCGTTTGTATCGGCAATGGCAATGTCAAAGTGGGCATGTCCTGCACGGTCGCGTTTTTTATAAGTCGTGTAAGCAAGAACTGGACCTCTGCCTGGAATTTCACGAACAGAAATTCCCTTGTCAAACCAAGGCTTTTCCGGTTTAAATCCGCTTTTTGCAAAAAGGGAAATGTCCAAAATGGAATCTTGAACTGTAATGGAAATTCCAGAGGCGGAATCTGTTACAGTCGAAGAATCTTCTGCATGGGTTGGAATTTTAAAAATGCCACCGTCGAACCAAGGACCTCCAAAGTTCGAAACTCCATAGATGTTTTTACCTGCGACAATTGGAAAATCGTTGTAAAACGCGTTCTCGGTCCACTTTTTTCCGGTAACAAGAACGCCTAGGCTTTTTTCTTGATCCTTGTAATGTTCCGTGATTTCTGATTTCCAATTTTTATATAGGGAATCTTCGTCTATTCCAATGACTTTTTGAATTGCAGATGAAAGGGTTGCACGGTAGGGCGTCGAAAGTTCTGCCCAAATTTTCGGCATTGCTTCGGGGCCATATTTTGCATCGATATAGCGCACCAGAGAAAATCCTTGAGTATACGGACCGAGTTCTGCGTCTAAAGAATTGTCCGCAAAATCGTGCATATATTCGAGGCTTAAAAGATTGTCATTTAATGCGGCTACACGCAAAAGCATGTCGCGGTGAGAGTCCCAGCCGTCAAAGCCCATTCGGGAAGATTCAAATTGGGCAGTTCCTTCTGCAAACCAAAGAGGCTGCAATGTGAAGGGTACTGCAAAGGTTGCGTTCTGGGTACTGCGTTCGTTAAAATAGTCGATGTATGAAAATTGCAGACCATAAATCCAGTAGGGAAGTTTGCTACCGCTTTCGATACTGACCAGATGTGAAAATTCATGAGTGACGACATCCGAAATCCACGGGTGGGTACTGCGGATTTTAAAATCCCAATTGGAAAGGAACAGGTTCATCGCGTTTTCGTTTGGCACTGCTGAACCGTTTGCATACAAAGCGTTCTGAAGCGATACATCGATCTTCAGAGGCATCTCGATTTTATAGCGCGAAACGACGGAATCGTAAACCGCTTCGGCGGTTGCCGCAACGATTCCAGCGTGAGTCGTATATTCCGCCGGGTAAGCGTAATTAAAATGGGAAGAAGAAGCGGCTTTCCAATGGATGTCGCTATTGTTTCCAGAAAAACTCAGTTCCGCTGCAAAAACGGAACAGGAAAGGGCCAGTGCGGCCAAGGAGATCGTACGCAAGTATTTCACAATAGACTTAATATACAAACTAGCGCTTAAAGCGCTTATGAATTTCGCCCAAAGGAAGCCGCATCAGGGTGGGGCGTCCACTCGGCGAACTCATGGGGTCCTGCGTGGTCAGGAGCGAAGCCATTAACTGCGTCATTTCTTCGGTGCTAAGCTTATCGCCTGCTTGGATGGCATTGCTCTTTGCCCAAGCCTTAGCCAGGGTTTCATTGGAAGGATTTCCCGGGTTTTCGCCTTCAAAAACGGCAGATACCAGTTCGCGTAAAGACTCCACGGAACGGGAAAACGGCAAGTCTCTTGGCGTTCCCCGGAGCTGGTACGTATTTTTGCCAAAAAGTTCCAAATGGAAGCCCAAATGGTCGAAGGTTTCAAGCAGTCCCGGAATGACGCTTGCTTCTGCTGCCGAAAATTCCACAATTTCTGGGAAAAGAAGTTCCTGGCTTTCTAGCGTTCCTTCTGCGCTGAGGGAGTTCAGCGCTTGTTCGTAAAGAATTCTTTGGTGGGCCGCATTTTGATCGATTAACAAAAGACCTTCGCTGTCTTCGCAAACAAGGTAAGTGTTCGCCAATTGAAAAAACTGCGGAGGCGTTGACTTGTCCATGCGGGTGGGTGGCCGCAAATTCTGCGGTGTCAGCGGAATGATATTCCCATTTTCCGGCAAAGAAAAGAGGTCTTGAATGATATCGTCCGGATCATCGGAACGGTATTTGGAAGGCTTTTCCCGAACCGTTTTTTCTGCGGGCTTCGGACTTTGGAATATCACGGGCTGTGCCGAAGGCGTTTGAACTTCGGGCATTGCAGGCGCTTCTTTGGGAGTTAAAGGAACCTGCTTTGTAAAGAGAGGTTCGGGGTGAAGTGTCGGCATGCTCGGAGCAGTTCCGCTTTGCAGCGGGGAAGGTTCCGAAATTTCTGTAAGGCTAATCGTCGGATGGTCTTCTTCCGGCTTTTGGAAGGCATCGCGAATCGCGTGGTGAACCGCCAAAAAAACGTCGTTTTCGTTGGCAAAACGAACTTCACGCTTGTTCGGGTGCACGTTCACGTCTACAGCCACATCTTCCATTTCCAAAAAAAGAACGGCGATGGGCGCATTTGTAGAACCGTAAGGTTCATACGCTCGGGTCACGGCTTTTGTCATCACCGGATTCCAGATCGGGCGTTTTTGAACGTAAAAATAAAGCTTGCTTCGTTTGTTCTTTAAAGCGTCCGGTGGAACGGCAAAACCGGAAACGCGAATGCCGGCTTCTTCATAATCTACAGGAATCATGGAACGGGCCGTTCCCGCGCCCAAAGCTTCGGCGATTCGGCTTCGTAAATCGTTTCCTTCGACGCCTGTGAAAACATCCCTGCCATTTACTTTGTAATCAATGCGAACGTTAGGATTCGCCATGGCAAGGCGTGTTACCGTATCGAGTACCCGGGAGGCTTCTAGCGTATCGCTGCCGAGAAATGTTTTGCGGACCGGAGCGTTAAAAAATAAATCTTCGATGAAAAAGGTCGTTCCACGAGGGGAGGCGTCCGCTGTTTTTTTGTCGGGAACGCCACCTGTCAAATGCACCAGATGAGCTTCTGTAGCGTCTTCTTCACGGCTTGTAATGGTGAGCTTTGACACGGCAGCAATGGATGCAACCGCTTCTCCGCGGAAGCCATTTGTCGCCAAATGGAAAAGATCCTCTGCCGTTCTAAGCTTGGAAGTCGTATGCGGCAAATAGCACATGTCCAAATCCGCTTCGGACATACCGCAACCGTTGTCCCGAATCAAAATGGAGGATTTTCCTCCGTCCGAAATTTGCACTTCTATGCGGGAAGCTCCTGCATCGAGAGCGTTTTCCATCAGTTCTTTGACGACCGATGCCGGACGTTCCACCACCTCGCCTGCAGCGATTTGGTTGATGACTTCTTCGGGAAGTGCGTGAATTCGGGATTTTTCCATAATGGATAATATAGAAAACTGCAAAAAAACACAAAAAAAGCGATAAAAAGTGTGCCAAAGAGATGATACAGTAGCCAAAAGACGAAAAATAAAAGTAAATTATAAGTATGCAGGACACAGAAATTAAAATTCCGAATGTTTTTTTGAAATTGGCGTATAGCGAGCTTCTTCTCTCCTACCGGACCGAAGATCTGGTTCCTCTCGTCCAAAATGCGAGTATCTCCAGCCGCAAATTGATCGAAAATGCGTGGCAAGAAGACGAAATGGTAAGCATTGAAGACAATGCTTTGATCATTGAAGGCTTCTCGAACTGGCTGCTTTCCAAGGGTGAAAACTTGGACGCATTCGCCGACCGCATGTTCGAAAAAATGAAACATTTGAATTCTGTGCCAAAACGCGCCATTTTGCGTTCGTATTTACCATTTATCCATGATTTTTACGAAATGCAGGATCAACGCCAAGGGGTTTTGCGTTATAATGAAAAGCGCAACCTTTTCCACGAAAGCATGACTTTTGTGGAAGGCTCTGTCCAGGAAAATAATCGTCACGATTATTTGCTGGGTCATGATATTGGCGAAAATCATCCTGCTGCGGTCTATTCTTCCTGGTTGTTGCGTTCTTTGCAGCAAGCTCCTTGCCTGCTGGATCTTCCTGCTTATGAAACCATCAATACGCTCAGCTGCCAGTATTCCGCAGAAGAAGCTTTGCTCGGTCGTTTGGCCGGAAGTCTTGAAGGTGATACTTTCTATGTCAGCGGTATCGCTGTCGGTAAAGTGGTGAAATTTGCGGAATGCCTGGCTAAAATTCCGCTGGATCTCGGCCTTTCGGACGTTGCAGACAAACTCTGCGTGCGCGCCGATACGGATGTAATCGATACGTTTACAGGAACGCACCTTCTTTTCAAGGATCGTTATTACGGAGCTCCGGTTTCGATTGCGGAATTCGTTTATGCGAAAGATGTCCGCACCAAGGATCCGTTCTCGGGTTTGATTTCTTCCCTTGTTCAGGAAGAATACAGCGTTTGGCCGCCGGTTCAGAAGGCTCACGACGAACTTTTGCACAAAATCAACCATGTGGCTGAAATCGTCTATTACGAAGCGGACGATTCCATTTCGGTGAACGGAAAGCATTTGATGCGCAACGTGCCGGCCCGCATTCTTCGCAATGTTCTCCGTGAATATTCGAAGACTGGCCGTGAAGAGTTCGAAAATCGCGAATTTAAGCGAGATCCGGAAATTTGTATTGATCCGGTGAACCCGAACTTTGAAAGCCGTTTGAACCGTGTCGTGGACCATTTGGAAAAGGTTTCGGACGTGATGAGCTTAAACCGCCATCGTCGCGGAGGCTTCCGTTTTGAACCGCATTGCCATATCGACTTCCGTGAAGAACCGGCTGTGGCACGCAAACCAAAAAAATAAGCAATAAATAAGAGTGCTCCGCTAAACTTCGATTCTATATTATAGGTGTAGAATTTGGCGGAAAGGTAAATCCTCTAACAACTCTATCATTGCTCCCCTCCTGGTAAGTTCGGGGTTCGATCCGCCAGCTTTTTAGAGATCCTGTGATACATATCGCAGGATTTCTTTTTATATAATTGAAAAATAAAGAGGTGGCTGGAAATATGGTTAAAAAGATTGAACCGATTGGGCTTGATCGCGATGGATATACATTCATCGTCGCAAAGGATGGAACTATTTATTATACAGGCGAATTGACGCGTCATTTGTCCTTGATGTGGAGAACGGCCTGTAAAATGGAAGATATTGCTTGGGGCGGAATTTTAAATGACCGCGGAGACTGGGTTCGGCGCAGCTATGATTTTGGGGACGCTCCCACCCTTGAGATTCGAAATTCGGTGATTTCTGCCATTCAAGAAGAAATTTATGCGTAACCTATGGGTTACAAATAAAGTAAAAAACAAAGAAAATGCAAAAAATCGTATTCTATCAGAATACGATTTTTTGTTATTTGTGGGCAATGTGCAAAAGGAGATGTTTAGATTTAGTTTGTCATGAAAAGCGTGTTTGAATACGACAATTACCGTGAATATTTGAAAGATGTACATGATTCCGGGAATCGTGCAAGCTTTTCGTGGCGCGCCATCGCAATGCGGGCAAAAATTTCCAATCCGAATTTTTTACGACAAGTGATGCTTGGCGAAAGAAACCTCAGCGAAAAGAAAGCCGATACCGTGGGCATGGCTATTGGTTTGCAAGGCGCGGAACTCGAATTCTGGATTTTGCTCGTCAAATATTGCCAAGCGGATACGGATGCCGCTTGTAAACATTATAAACAGGAGTTGGCTCAGCTTCGGGGACATGTATACCTGACGCAAATATCCGAAGGCTTTTCGGAATATTATGGGCATTGGTATATTCCCGCTATTCGGGAACTGGTGACCCTTTACGATTTTCACGATGATTATTTGTTGCTAGCCAAGTCGCTTTATCCGCCGATTACGGAAACGGAAGCAAAATCGGCAGTTCAAGTGCTTGCCCGCTATCATTTTATCCAAAAAGACAAAAATGGGCGATGGGTGGAATCCCATCGGGCTTTGCGCAGTGGATGCCCGGCGCAACATAAAGCGCTTATCCGCTATCATAGGGACATGCTTGAAAAAGCAGCGGAAGCGATGTTTGCGCTGGATAAAGACAAACGTTTTGTGGGAGGAATGACGCTTGGAGTATCAAAGGAGTGCTTTCGGAAGATTTTGGCGGAAGTGGAAAAATTCAAGAATCGAGTGGCGACACTCGCTTTGAACGATTCCAAAGGAGATAGAGTCATTCAAGTGGCTTTACAAATTTTTCCGACAGGATTTTCCCCGGGCGAGACAAGTAAAGGAGAAAATATCACGAAAAAATGATTCAATATGTTTATGGTTCTTATGGCGCAAACAAGACGGGTGGAGTGAGCGAACACGAGAACGTATGACAAGTGTGTTAAATTCGTAAATCGGCGGATTTAGCACTATTTGTCGGGTGGATGCCGGCTGCTGGAAGAGCATTGGTTTGGTTGTGTGTTCTAAACAAGTCGGCTCCACTTCGGCTGTAAAAGATTATTTTTTGACTATGCGTCAAACGATTTTATTCTTTTTGCTTTTTACGGTGGGACTTTTTGCTGATGAATTAGCGGCAAAAGATTCGACGGTGAATACGCCACAAAACATCGAACAGGCGATTCTTGCAGAACCGCTTCCGGCAAGTGAAATGGTTCGCCGTGGACGTGCCTACTTGCTCAAGAGCTTATTGAACGGAGACCGGGAGCAGGCGGTTCAAACCATTGAATATTTGAATAGTGCCTTTTCGGAAATGCTTTGCCCGTTTTCCGGTATGGAAAAAGGTCTTGCCTATTTGCATGCGGACCGTTATGATTCCGCACTGACCGCTTTGATTCAAGCACGACGGTTGTCCGCTCCAAAAGCGAAACGGGCGGTTTCTTTTGAAGATCGATGCGTTGTGGAATCTCAAAACGACCGGTTCCGTTCCAAACGGATCATTTTTGACGAATTGTACGCCTACTTGGAAAAAGATTATCCGAAGACCGCTGCGCAAATCGATAGCCTGGTTTCTGAAATCCAAAATTCTTCTGTGGATTCTTTTTATAAAGATGAAGCCCGGGCTTTTGTTCCTGTGATTTTTACGGCTTCCTTTGGACGGGCAGAAGCTCCGATGGTGCAAAAAGTCTGTGATGCGGGGAACGCATTTGTTCAAAAATATCCGGCAAACGAAGACGGTGTTTGGCTTGAAGCGAACTTTGTTAAACCTTTGCAAAAAAGGATTTCCCGTTCACCGGAAGATTCACCGGAAGATCCCATTAAAAGTCACTTGTATACAAGCGGCGTTGGCTTTGAATTTTTAAGCGGAATGGGAATGCTTACGGGAGATCTGAAAGATGAATTCCACCACAAATATTTAAGCTATTATGCTGCGATTCCGATTCAGCTGTACCGGGTAGTCTTTACGCCTTTCCTTTCTTTTGGAACCCTTGAAACTCGCAACAATCGCCGTTTTGAAGATGTTCTTTGGGAAGAAAACAGTGACCTTTCTGTTTATTCGGCAGGCATCACGCTCGGATTTGTGCTGTTCGATAGCCGCTATGTCAAGTTTGAACCCTTTGTGGGCATCGGTTCTGCGGAATCGATGCTCCCGGATGATAGTAACGACTATTACTATTATGCGAATAAATCGTATAACAATTATCACCGTTTAAAGCGCTATGTGAAACACGAAAATTCCGTGGAATATTTGTTGGGCGTTACGGGTGAACTTCGCCTGTGGACTCTTGCGTCTAGGAATCCCCGAGCTCCCTTAAGCTCTATTTCGTTACGTGGCAAGTATATGGCGCAGTTCATTGACCATGACTTTGGATACAAATCCATGGAAGGCGTTTCCCACAAGATTCTTTTGGGCGTGGGCTTCTTTATTTGGTAAAAATCGGTGAATTATTCGTCGATGAACTGGTAAACGGCTTCGCCTTTTTTCGACATGCCATATTTGGAACGGGCAATGGATTCGATGTAGAATGAATCCTTGAGAAGGCGTTCGCCTTCGTGCTTGCGGAATTCCAAAATCGCTTTAAGGGAATCGGTTTCAAATTCGAGATGTTCGATCTGGCGTTTGAGTTTGTGCTGATTCCAAAGTCCATTATCTCCAAATGTAAAGGACCACAAAGACGACGCGATGAATGCAAGCAGCACGACGCATGTGATTTGGATGATAATCTTTCGAAAATTCAAAGGTTTACTCCGCCACTGAAAAATGAAACCAGTTTCCGTCTTTGGAATGGACGATCCCTGCGATTTCCATTTCTGTCAATATAGTTAAAAGCTCGGAAATCGGAAGACCGGAATTTGTGCATAACTCGTCTAAAGAATGCGTAAATCCTGCGTTTTCGGAAAAGAGCTTTTGCGCTTTAGGGGAAAGAGAAATCCCCATGTGCAAAAGGTCGGCTGTCGAAGGGTCGGAAAGACGCTTTGCTCCGCACAGGTCCGAAAAATCCTCTGGATTCCAAATGGCGTTTGCAATTCCTTTTGCGATGCAACAATTGGGGCCTTCCGCCTGGGGAACAAGAATTCCCCCGGGAACGGCAAGGATTTTTCTCGAAAATTTTTGGGCGTAATCCACGGTGATCATCCCGCCCCCGTGCCTTTTGCTTTCTACAAGGGTGACGCTTTTAGAAAGTCCTGCAATGATGCGGTTTCGGGTGGGGAACATAAACTTGAGGGAGGCTGTGTCTCCGGGGTATTCCGAAAGGATTGCTCCGCCGGCTTCTAAAATGCGGTGGGCGAGGATTTTTCTCGAACCTGTGATTTCGGCTTCGATTCCTTGGGCAATGACAGCGACTGTGGGAATATGAAAATGGAGCGCTGCATTGTGACAAAAAGTGTCAATTCCTTGGGCGAGCCCGGAGACGATAACCCCATCGGTCCCGCGCAGATTTTGAACAAGCTTTTGACAGATGTCTTCTGCTTGCGGGCTTGCGCGCCGCGTTCCCACCATTGCGATCCATGAACTTTGAAAACTCGGTAGATTTCCGCGGTAATAAAGAATTTCGGGTGCGCCTGGAATTTCGGCGAGGGCTTTGGGAAAGTCTTTTCGCTGTAATTCGCGGACGGGAAAATTATTACTTTTGATTTCCATGAAATATTCCTTTGCTGATTTGGTGAAGATTATGCAGCGGCTTCGTTCGCCGGAGGGCTGCCCGTGGGACAGAAAGCAGACAACGCAAAGCCTTCTCCCTTATTTGATAGAAGAATCTTCGGAATTTATCGATGCGGCACAGGCAAACGATAAAGCTCACATGTGCGAAGAGCTCGGAGACGTTCTTTTGCAGGTGGTGTTCCATGCTCAAGTGGCAAGTGAACAGGGGGATTTTGATATTTGCGATGTGACGGATTCCATCTGCTCCAAAATGATGCGTCGCCATCCCCATGTGTTTGGAAGTTCCCACGTGGAAAACGCAGGTGAAGTTTCGAAGCGTTGGGAAGAAATCAAAGCGACGGAAAAGAACAATCTCGGAATGAAGGACAAGTCTGCCATGGACAAGGTGTCGCGCAGTATGCCGACTCTTGCTCGGGCCCAGGACATGGGACGCCGTGCTGCCAAAAACGGTTTTGATTGGGCAAGTACCGCTCCGGTTTTGGAAAAGGTCCACGAAGAGTTCGGTGAATTTTTGGAAGAATACAAGAAGTCCACGGAAGAATTCCCGAATCGCGACCGCATGGAAGAGGAATTTGGAGACTTGCTGTTCACGCTTTGCCATTTGGCGCGTCATGTGGGCTTGAATGCGGAAACGGCGCTGAACCGTGCCACGCATAAATTCGATTTCAGATTCCGCTGCCTTGAAAAGCTTGCCAAGGCAAAATACGCTGAAAAATCCCTGCAGGAACTGACTCCCGAGGAATTGCTCGCTCTTTGGAGCGAAGCCAAAGCGGAGACTAATCAAAAATCAGATTATTGACGGAAAGACCTACGAAAAAGACGAGCAGGTAGCCGTACCAGAGAACCGTCAGCGGATAATTCAAAATGCGCTTCGGTTTGCTTTCAATTGTCTTGTTCTTTTCGGCAATACGGATCAAGTTCCGTCTAAAGTAATAGACGGTGATGGCTGTGCCAATGAGACTTGCCAAGATGCAGAGAAGTATCGAAAGCATGATTCAAAGATAGATATTTTTCCGGTTTGAGAAGCGCTAAAGCAAAATCCGCACGAAAAAGCCCCAATTTGGATCTCTCATGTTGCCTAGTTTCGTCAAATTTTCTCTATTTGTTGCCGTTGACGGTTCGTTTATGTAAACGATCCTTTCTTTTATGAGGTGTATTTGGATAACCGGGAAAATCTGAATTCCTTGATTGCCGCGGCTTGTGAAGCCGTCGGGGCCGAACTTGTCGAATTCGACATGTTCAAGGCCGGCAAACGCGAAGTCCTTCGCATCTATATTGATAAAGCAAACGGTGTTGACGTGGAAGATTGCGCTGCGGTAAGCCGCCGTCTTTCCGATGCACTGGACCAGGATGAATCCCTGATTGAAGGCGCTTTTACATTGGAAGTCTCTTCGCCCGGGATCGACCGTCCCCTCAAGTCCACTCGTGATTTTGAACGCAACCTGAACCAGCTGGTGCGCATTACCCGCGAAACGGGAAAGCCTTTGACCGGCACCCTGACCGCGGTGGACGAACAAAGTTTAACCCTGTCTGTAAAAGGCGTGACAGACGCGGTCTTGGTTCCTCGGTCCGAGATCCTCTCTGCCAAAGTAGAAGTTCAATTCTAAAAACAAAGGCTCTTATGACAACGAAGAATAAGGAACCACAAATCAATTTGATCGAAGCGTTTAAGTCCGTCGTCGACACAAAGAATATCGACAACTCCATTGTCGAAGGCGCTTTGAAGGATGCCTTGATTACGGCTGCTCGCAAGTACTTGAACATTGACAAGCACTTCGACGTGAAGATTGATGAAGAAACCAATGAAATTTCGATTGCGCTGGTGGTCGATATTGTAGACGATTATCCGGACTACGACCCGTCGCTCGATGCCGAAGCTGTTCAGGAAATGGACGAACATTACATGCTCGTGGAACAGGCTCGCGACTTGAACCCGGATGTTCAGCCGGGTGACCATCTCGAAATGGAACTTCCGGTCTCCGCATTTGGCCGTCAGGCTATCCAGACTGCTAAGCAGTTCCTCATTCAGCGTATTCGCGATGCAGAACGCAACAAAATCGTCGACACTTACCGCAGCCGTAGCGGTTCGATCGTGAATGGCGAAGTGCTCCGTATCGAAAGCCGCAATGCAATTGTTTCTATCGGTCGTCAGACCGAAGCTGTTCTTCCGTTCAAGGAACAGCTCCCGAAGGAACGTTTTGCTCAGGGCAGCTCCGTGAAGGCTGTGATCAAGGATGTGACGGATTCTGCAAAGAACGGTGCACAGGTGATCCTTTCCCGTACAAGCGAAATGTTCCTTTATGAACTCTTCCGTCAGGAAGTTCCGGAAATCTTCGACGGTTCTGTGGAAATCCGTGGCGTTGTCCGTGATCCGGGCTTCCGCGCCAAGATTTCCGTTGCAGCTCATGACGCTCGCATTGACCCGGTCGGCGCTTGCGTCGGCATGAAGGGTGCTCGTGTCCAGGCTGTGGTCCGTGAACTCGGCAATGAACGCATCGATATCGTTCACTGGGATCCGGATCTGATCACGTTTGTCCGTCACGCACTTTCTCCGGCGAACATCGTGAAGTTCTTTGAAGTCCCGGGCTCTCGCCGTCTTGTCATTGTGATTGCAGACGAAGATCTCGCCCAGGCAATTGGCCGTAACGGTCAGAACGTGAAGCTCGCTTCCCAGCTTGTGGAACACGATCTCGACGTCTTCGGTGAAAAGGAATGGTCCGAAAAGAGCGATGACGACAAGCAGAGAATTTTGACGGCTCGTCCGAATGAAATCGCTAAGGCAGAAGAATTCCGTGCCAACGAAACCGCTCTGTTTAAGGATGCGGTTGCAAGTCAGGTCGAACCGGCCCCGGCGGATGAAGCTGCAGCAGTTGAAGAAACACCGGATCAGGATGGTCAGGTTTAAGGAAAAGAAGCTTATTGGAGCAAAAGCATAGATGAGTAATGAAATCAAAATCACCCCGGGTGAATGGGCTAAGAAACATGGCGTAGATGCCAGCCGAGTCGTTGCGCTGTTGCACGAAAATGGAGTGCAAGTGTTGACGCCGTTTACCCCTGTTCCCCAAATGGCTTTTGCTTCGATCGAAGCTCAAGTGATGGACGAGAAGGCAAAGGCTGATGCCCGCAGAGCGAAGGCCAGCGGTCTCCGCAAAAATCTGAAGAAGAATTCTCCGGAAGAAAAAGAAAGCGAAGTAGCAGCTAAGCCTGCCGCTCCGGCACAACCGGCCGGTCGTCGTACCATTACGGGTAAATTTATGGGTGGAAGCGTCAAGGTGACGCGTTCTGCAACGGCTCGTCCGGCTGTGAAGGTTACAAAGCCGGCCGTCACTTCGACCCCGAAGCCCGCTGCACCTCAGGTCGCTCCCGCAGTAAAACCTGCCGCGCCTGTTCAAGCAGCCCCAGCTCCGGTTGCAAAGCCCGAAGTCCAGGCTGCACCGGTAGAAAAGCCGGCAGTGGCACAGGCCCCGAAGCCAGCTGCACCTCAGGCCGCTCCCGCAGTAAAACCTGCCGCACCTGTTCAAACAGCACCAGCCCCAGCTCCGGTTGCAAAGCCTGAAGCAAAGCCTGAAGCAAAGCCTGAAGTTAAGGCAGCTCCGGTAGAAAAACCGGCTGTCGCTCCGGCCCCGAAGCCCGCTGCACCACAGGCTGCTCCAGCAGTAAAGCCTGCTGCTCCTGCACAGGCTCCGGTTGCAAAGCCGCAAGAAGCCACTACCAAGCCCGCTTCTACGGTGAAGGCTGCCCCGGTGGGTGAACTTCGCCAGGTCGAAATGAAGGCGAAAGTCTTTAAGCCGGATGCTGCAATTCTTGCACGTATTGAAAAGTCCCGTCAGCAGGCTGCTGCCCAGCATCGTTTCCGCGGAAACAACAACGGATCGGGCCAGGGTTATACCGGTCATTTTGGACCGGGTTCAAATAATGGCGGCAACTATCGCGGTGGTGCAGGCAATAACCATTACCGTGGCGGATCTGACAACAACGCAAATGCAGGTGCACGCTCCTTTGGCGGTAGCCAGCCGCGGGGTCAGCGCTTCCCGGGTCAGAATATGCAAGACGTTTTTGCCAATGCGCAGAACAATGCGAATGGCGGAAACAACCGTTTTGGCAACAACAATAAGCCGGGCCAGAACCGCGGCGGTAACAACGACCGCTTCGGCAAAAACAAGTACGGTGGCAAGAACGGTCGCGATAGCAAGGATAACCGCTTTGAACAGAGCGAACAGCAGGATTCCATTCGTCAGAATGTTTCCCGTGTGATGGCTTCGCTTTCGAAGAACCCGGTGAAGAAGGTCTACCATAAGGATAAGGCCGCTTCCAATGACGGTGAACAGAAAAAGATTTTGAAGACCTCTGACTTCATCACGGTCGGTGAACTCGCCGGTATGATGGATCAGATGCCCGCACGTGTCATTGCAAAGTGCATGGAAATGGGCATGATGGTCACCATCAACGCTCGCTTGGATTTTGAAACCATCCAGGTGCTTGCCGATGAATTTGGCTATGAAGCTCAGTTGATGGAAGAATATGAAGAAGAAGTCCTCGGCGTGGAAGAAGAAAAGGCCGAAGATCTGGAACCGCGTCATCCGGTGGTGACCGTGATGGGCCACGTGGACCATGGTAAAACTTCTCTTCTCGACTGGATCCGTAAGACCCATGTGGTGTCTGGCGAATCGGGCGGTATTACCCAGCACATCGGTGCTTATGAAGTCACGACTTCTGTGGGTAAGGTGACGTTCCTCGATACTCCGGGTCACGAAGCGTTCAGCGCAATGCGTGCTCGTGGTTCTCAGGTGACGGACGTGATCGTGCTCGTAGTCGCAGCAGACTCCATGGTGATGCCTCAGACGGTGGAATCCATTGAACTTGCTCACCGTGAAAACGTGCCGATGGTCGTCGCCATTACAAAGATTGACCTTCCGACAGCAAACCCGGACAAGATCCGTGCTCAGCTCGCTGAACGCGGCGTGGAAGTGGAACAGTGGGGCGGTAGCGTGAGCTGTATCGAAGTCTCTGCCCGTACTGGTCAGGGCATGCCGCAGCTTTTGGAAACCCTTGCTCTCGAAGCGGAAGTTTTGGAACTCAAGGCTTCGAAGTCTGCACGTGCTCGTGGTGCTGTTGTGGAATCCAAGCTGGATGCCGGTAAGGGTTCTATGGCTACCGTGTTGATTCAGAACGGTACGTTGCATGTGGGCGATCCGTTAGTTTGCGGTGTCTATGCAGGCCGTGTCCGCGCCATGTTTGATGACCGCGGTAAGCAGATGAAGGAAGCGGGTCCTTCCGCTCCGTGCCAGGTTCTTGGCTTTGACGGTACTCCGCAGGCGGGTGACGAATTGAGCGTGGTGGAAGATGAAAAGACCGCACGCGAAATCGCTTCTAAGCGCCGTATGGCTGCTCGTGAACGCGATCTCCGCGCTCGTAGCACCATTTCTTTGGAATCCAAGTTCAACGAACAGAAGGAAGGCAAACTCTCCGAACTCAACTTGATCGTCAAGGCTGACGTGGGCGGTTCTGCAGAAGCTCTCGCCGCATCTCTTGAAAAGTTGACCAACAGGGAAGTGAAGGTGAACATCATCCGCAAGGGTGTGGGCGCCATTACGGATTCCGATATTCTGTTTGCGACGACCGCTCAGGCGATTATCGTTTCGTTCCACTTGATGCCGTCCCTTTCTGTCCGTGAAATGGCTCAGAAGGAAGGCGTCGAAATCCGCAATTACCGCGTGATTTACGACTGCATTGAAGACATCAAGAACGCAGTGGAAGGCTTGTTAAAGCCGACTCTCAAGGAAGAACTTGTGGGCGAAGCCGAAATTCGTCAGGTGTTCAAGATTCCGAAAGTTGGCCTTATCGCCGGCTGTATGGTTACCGATGGCGAAGTGGACCGTACAAGTCATGTGCGCGTTTACCGCAACGGTGTGGAACTCGGCTCTACCGTGGTGCAGTCGCTTAAGCGTCACAAGGACGATGTCAAGTCCGTTGCCCGTGGCTTCGAATGCGGTATCGGTCTTAAGGGTTATGACAACCTCCAGGAAGGCGATACGCTTATGTTCTTCAAGGAAGTTACCGTTGCCCGTACCCTTGCAGACGTTGCACGTGATGAAGCTGCCGCCAAGGCTGCTGCAGAAAAGAAGGATGCTTAATGCCCCGCAATTCTCACAGCCATTCTAACCGTCGTGTGCCGCGTACCGTCCGTTTGGACGAACAGTTCCGCGAAGAAATCAGTAAGCTTTTGATGAAAGGCTTGAAGGATCCGCGGATCGGTTTTGTGACGATTAGCCGTGTGGAAATCACGAACGATCTGAGTTATGCGAAAGTCTATATTTCGGTTCTTGGATCGGATCGTGAAAAGGCGGCGTCCTTGATAGGACTTCGCAATTCCGCCGGTTTTATTCGCACGTACTTGGGCAAAGCCTTGAAGATTCGCAAGATTCCTCTGCTTTCGTTTGTTTTGGACGAAAGTCTTGATCATGCGATGCATATTGAAGAAATTCTTGCAGAATTAAAGGAACAGGGTGAACTCTAACCTTCCTCCTTCAGGACTGATTCTTTTAGATAAAATAGCGGGTGTTACCTCGTGTAACGCCCTTTTCCCTATTCGCAAAATTTTTAAAACCCGTCGCGTAGGTCATGCGGGTTCGCTGGATTTGCGGGCTTCTGGTTTGATCGTAGCTGCGGTTGGCAGAGCCACTCGCCTTTTGCCTTTTGTGGAAGCTGGGGAAAAGACTTATTCGTTTTTTGCGCATTTTGGCTATTCCACGGTGACCGATGAATGGGATGGTGAACTTTTGGAACAGGACGATAATACCTCTCCTATTTCTGAAGAAGATGTTCGCCGTATTTTGCCGCAGTTCATTGGTGAAATCGATCAAGTGCCCCCTGATTTTAGCGCTATCAAGTTGAACGGCAAACGAGCATCTGACCTAAAACGCAAAGGCCGCGAAGTAGAATTGAAAGCTCGCAAAATCACCATTAAAGATTTGCGCTTTGAAGGTGCCGCAGAGGCTCCTGAAGGCGCTACGGGACGGATTCGCAGTTCATTCAAGTTCTCTTGCGATTGTTCCAAGGGAACTTATATCCGTTCCTTGGTTCGCGATATGGCGAAGGCTTTGGGCACTGTCGGTGCGGTTTCTGGAATCCGTCGAACTCGGATTGGCCATTTAAGCGTGCTTGACGCTGTCAAGTCGGAAGATCTTTGTGAAGCTTCTTTGATGAAGCCTCAAGATTGTATGAAGTTTCCCGTGGTGACTTTAACCGACAAGCAAGTGGAAGCTGTGCGGCAGGGCCGCGAAATGACGTGGAACAAAGAGCCGATTCAAATAGAAGATGGCGCTCCGAATATGGTTCTTGCGTTGGACAAAAATGGAGAACTCAAAGCGGGCTGCTCCTTCGAAAATGGAAAGCTCTCCCCTAAATTTTACTTGGGATCGGACTGATGACGGAAAAAGTTCTGCGCGCAGCGACTGTGGGAAATTTTGACGGATGCCATTTGGGGCATCAGCAGATTTTCCAGATTTTAAGAACGGAAGCCAAAGCGCATGGACTCGTTCCCACTGTTATTTCTTTTGAACCGCATACCCGTCATGTTCTTGGAATTCCGGGACATCCGTCGTTGTTGACGACAACCGAAGAAAAGGGAGCTTTTGTCCGTTCCTTAGGGCTGGATTTTATTGCGCTTCCGTTTTCAAGGGAAGTGGCGGAACAGCCATACCAGACTTTTATTCAAAACGAAATTCTGAATACGCTGAACGTAAAATTTTTGGTGCTAGGACACGATCACCGTTTTGGCGCAGCTGGCAAGGGAAGCTTTGACGCCATTTTGCAAACGTTCCCGGAGCTTCCGGCGATCCAGGTTTCTGCAAAGTATAAAGATGGGGAAGTTTTAAGTTCCTCCCGAATCCGCGATGCGCTGGAAAAGGGTGCTGTGGAACGTGCGACGACTTTTCTCGGTCGCCCTTACCGCATGCATGGAATTGTGGTTTCGGGAAAACGCTTGGGTAGAACCATCGGATTTCCGACTGCAAACGTGCAGACCGGCATGTATAAATTGATCCCCAAATACGGCGCTTACGCAGCTGTGGTAAGGCTTCAAGATGGAACGGCTCACCGGGCTGTGGTAAACATTGGACTTCAACCTTCCATCGGCGACTTACCTTTGGCAGTAGAAGCTCACATCTTGGATTTTAACGCCGACATTTACGGTCAAACGATTGACGTGGATCTGCTCACGTTTATTCGTGCGGAACAAAAGTTTTCATCTTTGGACGATCTCAAACGTCAGATCGGCATGGATGCGGATTTTGCACGGAACTATTAACGGAACTTACCCACAGGTTTCGTGCGGCATTTAAAACGGCGAGAACCATAACGCCCACGTCGGCAAAAATCGCCATCCACATGTTGGCAAATCCTAAAGCGCCCAGTAACAAACAGGCGATTTTAATGGCAAGGCTAAAGGTGATGTTTTCTTTGACGATGCGCATGCATTTTTTTGCCGTGCGGATCGCGGTGACGATTTTTAACGGGTCGTCATCCATAAGCACGATGTCTGCGGCTTCGATAGCGGCGTCAGATCCCAAAGCTCCCATGGCGATGCCAATGTCTGCACGGGAAAGGACCGGTGCGTCGTTGATGCCGTCTCCGACAAATGCCAAAGTTTCACGGGGGGACTTTTTGGCGTTCAGCAGCTCTTCTAATTTTTGAACTTTACCTGCGGGTAAAAGTCCCGCATAAAAATGGTCCAGCCCGAGTTCCTCCGAAACACTTTCGGCAACTTTGGGAGCGTCGCCGGTTAACATGACCAGCTGATCGATTCCGCTTTTACGCAGTTCGGAAATCGCCTGTTTGGAATTTATTTTAATGACGTCTGCAATGACGATGTGGCCTGCATATTCCCCGTCGATTGCTACATGGATGCAAGTTCCTGTGCGATGACAGCTGTGCCATTTTGCACCGATGTCATCCATCATTTGGCTGTTTCCGACGCAAACGATTTTCCCATTGACAAAGGCTCGAATTCCGCGGCCAGGGATTTCTTTTACGTCGTCCACTTCACAGCCATCGGCTTCTGCGCCGTAAGCTTCTCGGAGCGAAAGGGCGATGGGATGTTTGGAATAACGTTCTACATGAGCTGCCAAATGCAGAAGTTCTTTTTTGTCCAGCTTTTCCGGGTGAATCGCTGTGACTTCAAAATTGCCCTGGGTCAGGGTTCCCGTTTTATCGAAGACTACGGTGTGGATGTTGGCCAAAATTTCTAGATAGTTGGCGCCTTTAATGAGAATGCCTGCGCGAGAAGCTCCGCCGATTCCAGCAAAGAAGGAAAGAGGAACGCTCACCACCAAAGCGCACGGGCAGCTGATCACCAAAAAGATGAGAGCGCGGTACAACCATTCTGTCCACTGGGGATCTCTACCAATGGCTAAAAGGAAAAGCGCTGGGAACGTCGCAAGGGCAAGTGCCGAAAGCGTGACGATCGGAGTATAGACTTTGGCGAATTTGGAAATGAATTTTTCGGACTTGGATTTTTGCGAACTAGCATCTTCAATGAGTTCAAGAATTTTTGCCACCGTGGACTCTCCGAAGTCTTTGGTGGTGCGTACTTTGAGAACGCCTGTCAGATTGATGCAGCCCGAAATGATTTCGTCGTTTACGTTTACGTCTCGCGGTAAAGATTCCCCGGTGAGAGCTGCCGTGTTGAGAGTCGAAATGCCTTCCACCACAACACCGTCGATGGGAACTTTTTCACCGGGTTTGATAACGATGATCGTGCCGATTGCTACGTCGTCCGGATCAACTTGCTCCAGTTGACCGTCATCGGTTTCGATGTTTGCATAATCGGGGCGAATGTCCATGAGTTGGGCAATGTTTTGACGGCTTTTTCCCACGGCGTAACTTTGAAACCATTCTCCGATCTGGTAAAAGAGCATGACTGCGATGGCTTCTACGTAATCACCTGTTTTTAAAACTCCAAGAAGAATTGCGCCAACCGTTGCAATGGCCATTAAAAGATATTCGTCAAAAGGTTGCTTGTGCCAAATGCCTTCTACCGCTTTTTTCAACACGTCATAGCCAACGATCAGATAAGGAACAAGGTAAAGAGCAAAACGCGGCAAACCTTCCACCGGTAAAAAGTGCAGTAGAATTAACAGCGCCGCTGCGATAAGAATTCGGATAAGATTCTTCTTTTGCTTTTTACTCATGTCGTCACCTTTAAAAGGTCGTTTAGCGATTCTCGTTTAGAAGAAAACTTCGCAGTCGGATTCCACTTTTTTGCAGTTTTCCCGGACGGCGGTCATGACCGTTTTTTCGTCTGCATTTTCGTCGAATTCCACTTTCATTTTAAGCAGCATGAAATTGACGGATGCGTCTTTAACTCCCGCGGTCTTTTTGGCTGCGGTTTCCATTTTCCCAGCGCACACGGGGCAGTCCACATCGATTTTATAACTCTTCTTCATGGGTAACCTCACAATGGATGAAGTTCATAATAAAGATTAAACAAATGTTTAATCGTTTGTTTTTAAGATAGATTTAGCAAGGGAGTTTTGGCAAGACGATTAAGTAAATATTTAATCGTTTGGAGCGGAAAACGCCTGAATTTGCTATTTTGTTAAAGGAGCGGACTCCTATGAAAGAAAAAAAACATGAGCATCCTGTTACCGAAGAAGAATTGATCCTTGCCAAGCGTATGCCTACGGAAAAGGCTGCTGTACAGGTGGCGGAGGCTTTAAAGCAATTGGGGGATGTTTCCCGGTTGCGTATTTTTTGGCTGTTATGCCATGCTGAAGAATGCGTTACGAATATTGCAGAACTGGTGAATATGTCTAGCCCGGCGGTTTCCCATCATTTGCGCCTTTTAAAAACCGCGGGACTCATCGCTTCAAAACGTGTGGGAAAGGAAATGTTTTATACCGCATCGGACACGGCCCTTGTGCAGCAGTTGCACCACACGATTGAATCCGTAGCTGAAATTACATGCCCGGAAGAAGAGTAGAATGAAAGGGATTCAGAAAGTTGCCGTTATCGGTTTGGGTGCTGTAGGCGCTGTTGTGGCAGAACAGCTTCAAAGCGTTTTAGGAAATGAACTTTACTGCGTTATGGATGCAGGTCGCAAAGCCCGTTATGAAACAAACGGAATGTTTATCAACGGCAAAAAGATGGAATTCCATTATGTGACGCCATCCGAAGTGCCTCAAGTGGACCTTGTGATTTTTGCGACTAAAAATTTGCAGTTCAAAGAAGCCCTTGCCGAAGCGAAAAATGCGGTGGGTCCTCACACCGTTCTGCTTTCGCTTTTAAACGGAGTCCATTCCGAACTTGAAATGGAAAAAGCTTTTGGGGCAGAAAAAACGCTCTACGGATTTATTGTGAATTTGCAATCCATTAACCGGAACGGCGTTATCGATTGCGCTGCAAAAGGGATTATTCTTTTTGGTGAAAAGGATAATCGCGTTTCGGAACGTGTGCAGGCGATTTCAAACCTTTTTGACGCTGCACAGGTAAAGCACAAAGTCCCGGAAAATATCCGCTTTGAAATGTGGAAAAAATTGCTGATGAACACAGTGTTCAATTCGTTAGGAGCTATTTGTAGATCTCCATTTGGCGGCTTTATGTCTCCGGTGATGCAGCAGATGGCTCGAAAGGTTGGCCGTGAAGTCATAGCTGTTGCCAATGCGGAAGGATTTCCGCTGACCGAAGAACATTTAGAAGAAGATCTGCGCATCACTTGCCATTACACGCCTCTTGGCAAATGTTCCATGTTGCAAGATGTGGAAGCGGGCCGCAAAACGGAAAACGCTTTTTTCTGCGGCACGATCTGCGAACTTGGAAAACGGCACGGAATTCCCACGCCCTACTGCGAATTTTTAAGAGGTCTCTTGGAAGGCACGGAATTCGCAGCGGATCTGCGGAAAAAGAATTAAATCAAAGTCCGCACCACTTGGGGCTTGTAACCCGCAGCGTCGAGCTGCTTCAAAATCTGCTTTTTGTGCTCTGGCCCATAGGCTTCCATGGTAATCTGAAGTTCTACAGCCGATTGCCGGTTGATTGTGAAGAACTGATTATGTTCCAGTTTAATAACGTTTCCATTTGCTTTGGCAACGACATCGGCCACTTTAGAAAGAGTGCCCGGTCGATCTGGCAAATGTACGGCTACAGTAAAGATTCGGTCGCGCAAAATCAATCCTTTCTGCACCACGGACGACATGGTGATCACGTCCATGTTTCCGCCGGAAAGAATCGAAACGATCTTTTTCCCTTTGACGTTTAAATGCTTGATGGCTGCTACAGAAAGCAACCCAGAGTTTTCCACCACCATCTTGTGATTTTCGACCATGTCAAGGAAGGCGAGCACAAGCTCTTCATCTTTGACGGTAATGATGTCGTCGAGATTTTTACTTACATAGGGGAAAATTTTTGAACCCGGTGTTTTGACTGCGGTACCGTCGGCGATGGTGTTTACACTCGGAAGGGAAACCACTTTGCCTGCTTTGATGGAACTTAGCATGCACGCAGCGCCTTCCGGTTCAACGCCGATGACTTTGATATTCGGGTTTAAAAGTTTTGCAAGGGTGGAAACGCCGGTAGCAAGTCCGCCACCGCCGATGGGAACGAGAATGTAATCGACCAATGGAAGCTCTTTAAAAATTTCCATGGCGATCGTTCCTTGTCCCGTTGCAACGGCAAGATCGTCAAAAGGATGGATAAATGTGTAACCGTTTTCCTTGGCAAGTTCTAAGGCTTTTGCCGAGGCGTCGTCGTATACGTCTCCGTGCAAAACGACTTTTGCCCCATAGGATTTGGTACGGTTCACTTTGATTAACGGCGTTGTCGTCGGCATGACGATGACCGCTTTAGCTCCGAAGGATTTTGCCGCATAGGCAACACCTTGTGCATGGTTTCCGGCGGATGCGGTAATTAAACCTTTGGAACGTTCTTCGTCAGAAAGCGTGCTGATTTTATAGTAAGCACCGCGGAGTTTATAAGCTCCGGTAAGCTGCATGTTTTCCGGTTTAAAAAAGACTTTGTTTCCAGTACGCTTGGAATAAAAATCGGAATAGATCAGCTTGGTTTCCAACGCAACTTTTTTGACGGCTTCAGAAGCTTCTTCAAACGCTTCCAACGAAAGCATGTTTTTACTCATAGAACTCCCTTTTTACACTTGGAATGTAGTTTTACAAAAACAAAATGTCAACTTGGCTTGTAGGAGTTAGACTCTTCAAACTTTAAAAGGGTGAAGTTGGATCGCTAGAACCTTTTTCAAAGAAAGGTTCAATCCCTGTGAAAGAAAAAGCTATCTTGCTTGGCAAATGAATAATTTAGAAGACGATAGCAAGTTTCTTAAAAAGAGCGTCATCATTAATGTTGTCGGGACGATCCTTAAAGTTTGCGGACCGCTCCTCACATTTGTAATGGCCCGCATTTTTGGCGCCGCAGAATTTGGCGTTTTTGTTTCTACCCAAACCCTTTTGCTGACGATTTCCCGTTCATCGACCTTAGGACTCGATAAAGGCCTTTATTGGTATTTGCCGCAGAACCGTTTGAAAGGACGTGCGCCGTATGAAGGCGTAATGGAATCTTTTTGGTTGACGGCAGTTGTGGCGTTATGCTGCACGGGCGTGATTTTTGCAGGATCTTTTATGGATTACTTTGCAAAGGAGCTTCCGTGGTATGCGCTTTCGCTCTTGTTTTATGCGGTGTCCTATGTTTTTAGCAACACGTCGGAAGGTAACCGTAAACCGCAAAATGCAGTGTTTATCAATTCGTTTTTTGTTGCAGTGCTTTCTCCGGCGTCTTCGATTGCAATGCACTATTTGGGGATTCCCCATGCCCTTCCCCTTGGCCTTTTGGTCGGGCAGATCTGCGGATTCCTGTTGCATTATATGCTCGTACGCAGGCAGTTTCCGGACATGCCGCTTAAGCCGAAGAATCGAATTTCCAAGTCGCTTTTGGTTTATTCGTTGCCGCTGGGCTTTAATGAATTTGTGGCGTCATTCTTGATTCGTTCGGGACTTTGGATGGTGATGCTTTTCCTCGGTCCTGAAAAAGCGGGAGCTTACGGCATTATGGTGACGGTTTCAAATGCTTTGCAGACGATCCGCGTGGGATTTACTCCGATTTTAACGCCTGTTGTCGCCGGAATGGACAAGGATCGTTTACATACGGATCTTAAACCGGTCTATTCTTATTGCGTTTCGATGGTGACGTTCATTCAGTTGCTGATCGGATTCTTTATCATTCTTTTCCCCGATGAAATTTTAAGTATTGCGGGTAAGGATTTCATTGTGCAGCCGGAAACCCTTGGCATTTTGCTGCTTGTGCATTTGCTTGCCGGATTCTGGGGAATGTCCATTGTGATTATGAACGGTCTCGGTAAGAGCCTGTACACGCTTAAAATGAATCTATTTTCCCTTGGCATAGCCCTCGGTTCGGGATATTTTTTGGTGCCGGCATTTGGGCTTGTGGGTGCGGCTCTTTCGATGCTCAGTTACAACGTGGTTTCCATGATTTGGAACAACGTCTATTTGGCCAAAATGGGACTTTGGCCATATTCGAGCAAGCTCATCAACCGTTTCGTTTGGATTTGCGTGCTGATCGCTTGCTACGTGGTACTCAGCGTGGGAAACTTTGAACTGAATCTTTGGCAAAAATCGCTGGCCTATTTGGTTTCGCTGATCGCCCTTGGAATCCAGTGGCTTTACGACAAAAAGACGGCGAAAGTTATTCCTTCCACCAAGCGTTAAAGTCGTGAGTGATGCGCTTTTCTTCGGAAGGGAGCTTCATATAGTCGCCATATAGCTGCGTCAGGTAGGCGTCATAGTTTTTAAAACTCGTGTACGTCCTGTTTTCAAACGGATATTCCGCCTGAGGCAAAAGCTTGTCCTTTTCAAAAATCGCATCGAAATTGTGACCCGAAAAAAGAATGGCGACAAGCCTTGAATCGCTTACCTTGTAACGGTGGAAAACCCATTCCACAAAACGGCAAACGCGCTTTTTTCCGATGATGGAAGAAAGGGTGCAGAAGAATCTCTTGTAAAGGAGAGTCCACTTGCTGAGCGTCTTAGACGAAAAATCGGTGCTCATGGCGAGCCCTACAACCCGTAAAAAACTACAGAAGAAGATAAAAGCCTTGGCTTTGAACATCGAAGAGGGTAAACCGTCGATGGGGAAAACATCTACCCAAATGCCCTGGTAACCTTGGTGACGGTCGCTTTTAATTTCTGTGCGGCTGTCGATGGCCTTGGAAAACGGGTAATAGTAATCGGGAGCGGTGTCATCAATGACGGTGAGCCATGCCGGCTTGTTTGAATTCTTGTCTTTTAAAATGGCCAGAAGTTTGTCGTAATCTTCACGGACCATGGCGATGTCCACGTCATCGTCCCAAGGAATGTAACCTTTGTGACGCACCGATCCGATCAGAGAACCGTAAGCGAGATAATACTTGAGATTGTTTTCTTTGCAGATTTGTGCGATGCTGTCCAAAATGGACATTTGAATTTCGCGGATTTCTTGCGTATCGATTTTTCTCATGATTACTTCTTTAAAATTTCTTTGATCAGAGACGTGGAAATGCCTTCGGTTCGCGGAAGAACCACCACTTCCTTGTTATGTTCCTTGCACCACTTTTCGGCAGCGATAAAACTGGAATTCGTTTGATCAGGGCCGTGGGCAAAAATGTCGAAGTCCACTTGCTGGACGATGCTTTCGGCAGTCTTGTAAAGAACGACTTGGTCAACGTAACGGATGGAGGCGACCATATAGCTGCGTTGGTCTTCCGTGTAAGTGAGTTTTGTCCCCGGCTTGAATTTGGTGACGAAAGCGTCTTCTTGGACGGCGACGATCAAAAAGTCGCCGAGGGCCTTGGCCTTGCGGAAAAGCTCCATATGGCCGAAGTGCAGAAGGTCAAAAACTCCAACGGTAAGAATTCGTTTCATACAAACCTCAAATCATCTTAAATATAGAATCGGAAAAAAGATTGTCGTTCATAAAAAAGACAAGGGGGTGAATTTCTGGCCTGAAACGCTTTGTTTTCGGCAAATTCCTTTTTATCTTTAGAAGTATGGTAAAGTATCTCTTTGTTCTGACAAGCAGCCCGAAGGATTTTTTTTGTGAACAAACGCTGGTGGCGATTGCGTCGTTGCGTGACCATAATCCGGGCGCATTTGTAACCCTCCTAACGGATGACAAAACCGCGGAAACGCTCACCGGCCCGCGCGCTGTGCTCAAAGACGCTGTGGATGAGCTCAAAGTTTTGACTCTTGACGAAAAATTCACCCCGATGCTCCGTTCCCGTTATTTAAAAACGGTCATGCGCAATGTGATCGATGGGGACTTCCTTTACATGGATTCAGACATTGCGGTTGTAGGGGATCTTTCGATTCCCGAAGAATGGGCTGGTGGTATTTATGCGGTGCTTGATTTCCACACGAACCTGTCGAAGGCCATCAACCGTAAAAAAGTTCTCGACAACGCAAAGAGAATGGGATTTTCGCCCATCTTAAATGATGAAATTTTTAACGGGGGTGTCATGTTTGCCGCAGACACTTCCGAAGCCCGCAAGTTCTTTGAAACCTGGCACGAACTGTGGCTTTACTGTGTATCCAAAAACTTCCCCTATGACATGGCAAGCCTTGCCGAAACAAATTTCAAATTCGGCTACGTGACGCAGAAAATGCCTGGCGGCTGGAACTGCCAATTGGCTTACGGAAACCGCTTTTTACCAACGGCCAAAGTTCTGCACTTTTTTGGATCTCGCATTGTAGATACCTGTGGGCACAAGGTGCCGGCGAGCATGGACCTGTTCCTTCCGAAAATTCTTCGCAAGGACTTTTATACCAATTTGAAAAATATTCCGGTGACAGTGAATGCAGACAAGTCCATTCATATCAACGAATATTACGACGATGTGATTCTCCATGCGAAAGAAGCTTTCGAATTTCAGACTCGTAAAGTTGGGGCTAAAGGCGCATACATCATTCGCAGTTACGCCTTTGCTAAGTCGCTCGCTTGGCTGTACAAGAAAATGCCTTTCGTTGTCAAGTTGCTGCATGTTTTGGGAACGATCCTTGGGAGGTAAACAGAATGGAAACGGTTCACATCCCGGTAATCCTTTCGAGCGATAACAACCAGGTTTTTGCCATGGCCGTCGTCATGACTTCTGCGGTGCAGACGGCTTCCGAAAATACCTTTTACGATTTTTACTGTTTTCTTTCGAACGATGTGACCGCTGAAAATCGGGAACGTTTGAAACGTTGCGCCGATAGCAAAAATTGCTCCGTCACTCTGATGGATATGTCGGAGTATTTTAAAAACGGCATTCAGTATAACGGAGCCGTGGGAATGGTCCATTCGGTAACGACTCCTGCGCTTTACAGGTTAAAAGCTCCATCTGTTCTTCCCCAGTATTCCAAAGTGCTTTATTTGGATACCGATACCCTTGTCCGAGCTGATTTGCGGGAGCTTTTTGAAACGCCGATGGAAGATGTTTACATGGCGGGAGTTCCCGTTGTGTGGGCGCAAATCAAAAAGAGCGATCGCAATCGATGGCTTCGTCAAAGCGGAATTCCCGGCATGGATTATTACGTGAACAGCGGAGTGCTTCTGATGAATTTAGACGCCATGCGTAAAGATGGCGTGGAAGAAAAATGCTTGTCGCTTGTGGGAAAAAAAGAATTTGCACCTCTCGATCCTGCGGATCAGTTGATTTTGAATTACGCATGCTACGGAAAAATCGGTTTTGTTCCTTGCCGTTATAATGTGACCATGAGCAATATGAAGCATGCCAAGCGGATGACTGCGCTGTATTCTTTGAAGGAAGTGCGGGATGCTTTTGAAGATCCTTATGTAATCCATTGGACTGGCGCAGGAAAACCTTGGAAATATTACGACGTACTTTTGGCGCATGAATGGTGGCGTCGCTATGTGCAATCGCCCTTTGGCGATATTCCGCTAAACCGTTCCGCCAAACCGGGAATGTTTGGAAATTGGTGGAGACTTTTTAAGAAAGCGGTTTTGAAGTAAAAAATTGCTTGTAATTCTATGAAAAAGAAATTTGAACTGTTGAAAAATCCGTTTATCCTGATTACGCTTTTTGCGTTCATTTTACAAACGTTCTTGTTTGTATGTTTTTATTCGTTGCCAGATCCCCTTGGACTATCCATGCTCGAAATGTTTTCGGGGAAAATGCTTTGGCAATTCACGATGACTTATGGCGCAATTCTTGCGCTTTCTGCATTGTTCGCGTTCGCTAAATCTCCGCGGGCGCTTTCGATTTTTTACGTGTTCTACTTCTTTTATGCAATCGTCGATTATGAAGTCTTTCGCTTTACGCATCAGAGACTTTCTTATTCCTATATTCGCACGTACTTTCATTGGTCCAATGTTTCGGATCCGACGACGTCAGCAACTCTTGGGGGGGAACCTGGAACGGTTTTGTTTTTGGGAGCGCTGTTTGCGGCGATTGCTGCAGCGGTTTCTTTCTGCGTATACTGGACAAAACGCAAACGTCGGTTAAAAAAGGCGGGAAAATCCGCGAAGCTTGTTTTTAGCAAAAAGATCCCGGTGGTCATGCTCGTTTCGGGGCTAATCCTTTCGATTATACCATTGATTCTTTTCCTTGCGGGAACTCGTGGCACTGTAAAAGTTCCGGTGATTGATTTTCCGATCGATATGCGTTTTACGCTGGGAAAACACACGATTACAGCTCCGATTTTGCATATTGCCGCGGAAGAATCTTTTGAATTTGTGCGGGACGATTATAAAATCACGGATGAACTCGTTCAAAATTTGGACGCATTTTTGCCCGCTGATTTTTCGAAAAATCGCATGGATTCTAAATATCCCGGATATCGCAAAGCATCGGCTCTTGCATTCAAAGCGGATCACCCGTACAACGTGGTGTTTATTTTCGGAGAATCTTTTAAGGGACGTATTTTTAATCAGATGTTAGAAGGGGATACCTCTCTTGCCCCGAATATTTGGAAGTTGGCAAATCGTGGTGCCATCTGGTTCAAAAATGCGTTCAGCGGCGGATATCCGACAGTACGCGGAACCATGGCAACGTATCTTGGATTCCCTTCGCATCCGAATCGCGATCTGCCCAGTTTTTATGCTTCGAATCATTTTAAGGGATTTCCGGAATATTTGACGGATTACACCCGAGCTTATGTGACGATTTCAAATCCGGTTTTTGACCACACGCTTCCATTTATTGAACGTTTTTATGGAAATAATTGGAAAGTCGCTTCGGACCCGGAAATTCCGGGCACAATGGATAGTTTAGGAGCTAGCCTTGCAATGGAAACCCTTTCGGAAATGCCGACGGACAAGAACTGGTTCTTGCTTTTTAACACCATCGCTTCGCACATTCCTTTCCAAAATTATCCGGATTCTTTTGATGCAAAACCGGAAGATGCCATGTACCGCTACCGTGCGGCTGTGCGTTACACCGACCAGCAGCTTGGCAGGTTCTTCGATGAACTTTCCAAACGCCCGGATTATGAAAATACGGTGGTGATTCTGCTGGGAGACCATGATACTCCTGTAGATTCCGTTGATTACCGTGTGCCGCAGCCGCTAGGCGTTTCCACGTCACGAATTTTTATGGGAATTTTTTCCACGGATACGGCTCTCGTGAAAGGGTTGGAAGTTCGGGAAGACGTGGCTTCTCAACATGACATTGGCCCGACCGTGATGGATTTGGCCCAAGTTCGCGGGGAAAATCATTTTTGGGGTTATGATCTTTTGACGCAAAAGCGACCGGCGGAACAGCCGTCTATATTCCTCACCCAGAATTCTTATTTCCTCGGTTTTCAAGACTCCGTTCTTGTTGGCGGGCTTGAAAATGACGAAGTTTTTGTCGGAAAAAATGAAGAGTATCAAGTTTCTTCCGATGCAAATGCGAAAGCGTGGAGAAACCATGCCATTGGCGCAAGTAAAGTTTTAAGAGCTCTACTTCGCAATGACCAAATGATGCCCGTGAAGTAGTCAAATCCGGCCCTATTTTTTATTGGAATAGGTAAGTCTCGGTAGAGAAGATGACCCTTTATCGGGGGAAATCCCGTCTTTGAATTGCCAAAATGGGAATATTTATATATTTGCATCATGGATATTCAAAAGTCGCTTATCGAAAGATTTTCCAATTGGTACATCCCACTCATTTGCAAGCACCAGTATAAGGCGCTTGTTTTTTACATTGTGCTCGCGCTCCTCCTCGCATTCCCGATTCTCGTTTTTCCGGGGCTCAAGCTGGATGCGGATCTTGCACATTTGCTGCCGGAAGAAACTCCAAGTGTTAAGGCGCTGAACGAATCTTACGAAAGATTTGGAAGTACCGACAAATTCATGATTGCAATCCAAAGCGAAGACGTGGAACTTGTCGCTGCGCTGCAAGACTCCATTGCGGATTACATTCACAAAAATTGGGAAGGCGATTACGTTTCCACGCAAGTGGACAACGAAAATCAGTTCTTTAAAGACAATGGACTTTTGTACCTTCCGCTGCACCATTTGGAATCCCTGCGGGACAACTTAGAAGATGTGCAACAGGAAATCGGGCGGCAGAACGGCCCGCTGGTCGTTGACCTTTTGGGAGACATGGCGACTGAAAAAAAAGAACGTGTATGGTTTGATGCGAGCATTCCACAGGAACTTGGACTTCCAGAAGAAGCGCTTAGCGCATTCGACACCTTTTTCAAAAAGGATTCGTCAAAAGTCGAAGAAAAAACTTCAGACGAATGGAATGCAAAATCCACAGTTCCTTCCCATTTGAAAAATCGCTTGATCGGATCTCCGAACCCAGAAAATTTTGATGGCAAAATTCTTTTTAACGGCGTTGTGAATGCGAAGCTTTTAAAGCCTTCGACGGATTATGAATTTGTAACGCACATTCTTGCTCGCACCGATACGCTGCTGCAATATTTCAACAGCAAAACGTATCCTGTGCCCACCCGCTTTACCGTGGAAGGAACCTACGAAGGCTTAAAAGAAGTGGACGACGTGGCAAACGATAGCATCTTTTCGTTTGGCATTAGCCTTGTACTCATCTTTTTGCTGACGGCATTCTTCTTCCGCAGCGTTAAAGGCCCGATTCTTGTGACCGCGTCTGTTTTGTACGCTTGCATTCCGACTCTTGCTTTTACGGCGATTTTCTACGGCAAATTCAATCCGTTTACGGTATTTGTCGCATCGATTATTTTGGGAATCGGCATTGACTATTCGATTCACATTTTGGGTACCGCTCAAAAATTGCTGCACAAGTATGCGACTTTGGAAGAAGTCCTTGAACATGCCCAAAAGAAGATGATTAAACCTTTCATTTTGGCGAGTTTTACAACGATTGCCGCTTTCCTTACGCTGCTTGCATCTAGCTTCCGGGGATTTTATGAATTCGGCATTGTGGCTTCGACAGGCGTGCTTTTTAGCATGCTTACGTCGGTGCTTGTTCTGCCGGTTTTTGTGAAGTGCATGGGAGGCATTCCGAAAGCTCCCCATAACAGTTTGCTTCCGAAATCTTGGAGCGAAAAGCAGATCTTCAAGTTCTTCAAAGTGGCTGCTGTTATTGGATTTGTCATCGGCGCACTTTCGCTGTATTACTGCCACTATGTGGATTTTGAACACAATCTGCGGAACTTGCGTCGCATCTCCACCGAAAAAACGCAAAAGAAAAATAAAATTTCGACCAAGGTTACAACGGCTTCGGGAAAAGCAAAAACATCGACACCGGCGGCTGTCATGGGATCAAAACCGGAACAGCTCGACAAGCTTTACGATACGTTGATGTACCGCCTGCTTGTAGAAAAAGATCCGATGCTCGGTAGCTTTTTAACGCTCAAAACCTTTGTTCCCCCGAAGGATTCCCAAGAAGCCCGTTTGGAAGTGATTGAAGAAATCCGTGAACTCGCCAATGCCCGTGTCTTTGACCGTGCAACGGGTGAAGATTCGGCAAATATCGCGACGCTTCGAAAGCTTTCCCTGGTAGAAGATACCTTTGGACCGGAAGATATTCCGGCTTGGACATTGGATATTCTTCGTGAAAAGGACGGTTCTTACGGTAAAATCGGCTTTATTTACGGGGATTTCCCGAGTTGGGACGCTCATGCGTTGCACGAATTCCAGAACCGATATGGGCATTGGAATTTTGACGGTGAAAACCTGCGCACATTCTCGTCGCAGTTCATTCTTTCGGATGTGATTGAATCGGTGAAAGCGGATAGCTTTAAACTGGCAACAGCGATTATTGTGGTCATTTTTGCAACGCTTGCGATTTCGTTCCGCAAACCGAAACTCTTCATTACGGGCTGCATTTCCTTTGGCCTTGGATTTTTGATTACGATGGGCCTTCTTGGATTTTTAACCCATGCCTTCGAATTTGGAAAGATCAGCATTTACAATGTGATCGTGATTCCGATGACTCTTGGAATTGGAATCGATGCGACGATTCACTTCATTTCGGCTTGGATTTCGGATAAAAATATGACGCTCCGTCAGCTTTTGGACAATACAGGCCGAAACGTGATGGCGAGTTCCACGACGACGATTGCAGGCTTTGTGGGATTCCTCTTTACGACGCACCGCGGATTGCAGGGCATTGGACATTTGGCTTGTGTAGGTCTTGCGGTATTTTTGCTAACGAGCGTTGTTTTTAGTATGTTCTTGTGCGGCAGCTTGCTAAAGAAAAATTGATTTTATCGCAAAAAAAGTTCTCCCGTTGCGGAGAACTTTTTGCATTTAAACAGATTTTTAAGATTTCAAAAACCGGTTTCTAAAGTGTAATCAGAAATTCGGATTAGCGTATCGATCAAGCTTTCGAGCTTTTTAACGACGTCTTTTTTATCTGCGGAAAGGTCTTGCTTTTGATGGGTGTCGCTTTCTGCAAAAAGTCCGTCCACACTTCCGGAATTCAACGGATACCGGTCGATTAAACGGTATCCTTCAAATCCGATATCGGCCACTTTGGAATAAGCGCCGAGGGAAAGTCCGCTGCCGTAGCCTCGCAAAAGATTGTGTCCCATGGAAATGCTTGGGACGGCTATACCGGCGAGTTCAAGAATGGTAACGCCGACGTCGATCTGCGCCGCGGTAGTTGTATCGATTGCCTGCTCCATGTTTTTTCCATGGATAAGGAACGGAATCCATGTGGCGTTGGAATAAGCGCTACCGTTCATGGTGGAAACATCGTTTTCGCCGAGAGGGAATCCGTGGTCCGCCATGATGATCACGTACGTGTTCTGGTACCAGGGTTCATTTTCGATGGAATGGATAAAACGGGCCAGCTGACGGTCGGTATAACCCATGGTCACTTTGATGCGTTCTTGGAGCGGTCGGTTCTTTTCTTCATCTGTCATTCCGGCGGCGAAGTTGAACGGATAATGGTTGGAACGGCTCATGACCGTTGCGAGGAAAGGCTTGTCCTGTAAAACGAGAGAGTCCCGGATTGCGGAAACGGTCTTGTCGAAGAAGCTCGAATCGTCTTCAAAGTTGCGGTCGTAATGCTCAGCCGTGTACCACTTGGCCATCCAGACTCCGAGATTGTCCCAAGCCGGATCGGCGGCAGAAAAATAATGGGTGGTGTAACCGGAATCCGTGAGCACGGAGGCGAAGCTTGGCAAATTAACGTGGGCAAGATCGGTTGCTTGTGCGAGACGGGAATGGTGCGGAATTCCAATGTGCGTAGAAAGAACTCCGCCGGTTGTAGGAAGACCGCTTGCATGCATGCGTACCCAGGCGTGGGAATGCTTGGCAATGGAATCGAGGAAGGGTGTGGGGGAAGTTTCGTCTGGATTCATGAATCCCACATTCAATCCACGGTGCGATTCCAGTAAAAACAGAATGAAGTTCGGCTTCTCGGCCCGGCGCGCTTTTAACGCTTCGCTTTCGGCTAGCGACTTTTGGGGAATCCGGTAAAGAGGAAGCTTTTTTCCGACTTCCGAAGAATCGAAAATCCAAAGGGAATCCCCTTCTATTTTTTGCCACAGATTTTGGTACGCCTTTCCCAAAATCAAGATGTCGTCGGAATTCAGATGTTCCAGTTTTTTTTCTGGGAAGAGTTCGTTGTAAACGAGAGTCACCACGGGGCGAAGCTTTGCCATTCGAGCGTTGCCCGTCCAGATGACATAAACGAACAGGTA